>JBAXKK010000003.1:0-67807 GCA_037137395.1 Elusimicrobiota bacterium | reverse complement strand
GGGGGATTCGCGGCTGGCGCCTCGGTGAAACTGGCCAAAACCGGGCAGACCGATATTTCCGCGACCGGCGTAAGCGTCATAAGTTCATCCCAGATCGCCTGCTCGTTTGAGCTGACCGGAAAGGCGACCGGCTACTGGAATGTGATTGTCAGCACCGGCGGCGCCGGCTCGCTTTCTGCCACTATAACTAACGGTTTTTTTGTGAATTATCTCGGCGCCTCGTCCATAACTCCGGACCATGGCTATAATTCCGCCTCAGTAAGCGTGACCGATTTGCGCGGCGGGGGATTCGCGGCTGGCGCCTCGGTGAAACTGGCCAAAACCGGGCAGACCGATATTTCCGCGACCGGCGTAAGCGTCATAAGTTCATCCCAGATCGCCTGCTCGTTTGAGCTGACCGGAAAGGCGACCGGCTACTGGGATGTGGTTATCAGCACCGGCGGTGCCGGTTCGCTTTCCACTGTTCTGGAACAGGTTTTCGCAGTTCTGTGTCCGGTGGCGGAGACGGCGGAGATAAACAGGGTGACAGATGGTTCAGTTATTCTTAAATTAGAAAGCGGCGACGTGGGAATTGAAATACCAGCGGGCGCGTTTAACGAAAATGTGTCGCTCACTATTTCCACGGCTCAGGTTCCGTCTGCCGGCAGGGGCACAACCGTGGTTTCCAGACTCGGCGTTGAAATTCTAAATGACAAAGGTCTTCAGCCCGTAAAAAATTCCGTGATAACCATGTATTACCGCCATAGTGATATTGTTGGCCTTGATGAAACGAAATTAATAATGGGCAGATATGACCCGGCAAATTTGAGATGGATACCGCTGCCTTCCACAGCATATCCAGATCAAAACAAGGTTATGGGCGCGACGGACCATTTTTCGGTTTTCAGCTTAATACAGCTTAAGCCTGCCTCCAGTTTAAGTTCGATAAAGGTTTTTCCCAATCCGTTCGATCCCGGCAGGCATACACAGGGGTTGACTATTGACAATCTTACGTCCGACGCGGAAATATCAATATTCACCGTGAGCGGTGAGCTTGTGAAGAAAGTTGAGTACACAACTCAGAACGGCAGAGCTATATGGGACGGCACGAACGAGGGTGGCAGAAAGGTGGCGAGCGGAGTTTATATCGCTTTGATCAAAGCTTCGGGAGGAAATAAAAAAGTTAAGATTGCGGTGGAGAAATAATAATTTTGTGATAGCCAAGGTTGGATGGTTTCGCGGATCGTGTGTTATAGAGAGTTAAAACATGGCGTATAAAACTTTAGCTTATTTAATCTTATTCTGCGCCTGCGCTATGCCGGCCTCGTATGTCCGCGCTGGATTTTCAAAAGGAGACGCCGGAACCGCTTCTGCCCAGATTCTTAAACAGGGGGCCGGCGCCAGAGCGGCTGGGATGGGTAACGCTTTTACCGCTATAGCTGATGATGCCGCGGCGGTGTATTGGAACCCCGGGGGGCTTGCCGGGACAAAGAAAGAGTCGGCGTCGTTAATGCATGCCATTTTGCTTGACGATATCTCATACGACTGGTTGGCCTATGTTCGGCCGCTGAATTCCGGGACATTCGGCGTGGGGATCCAGCATCTTTCCTACGGCAGCATAACGGAAACGGATGAAACAGGTCTTGAAAAGGCAAGTTTTACCCCTAATGAAACAGTCGGCACATTGTCATACGGCATCGGTTCCGGCGATTTCGGTTTCGGCGCCAGCCTTAAATATGTATCTGGCAAAATAAAGCATTCTGCCGCGACGATTACCGCCGATATCGGCGGCAAATACGGCATTTCCGCGGATGATAAGTTTTCGCTGGGTTTTGCGCTTCAGAATATCAGCGGGGAAATGAAGTATGTTTCGGAAAGCGATCCGCTGCCGCTTAATTTAAAAATTGGAACGGCCTATAAACCGGAGAATAACTGGATCATAGCCGTTGACGCCGATATGCCTTACGATAACGCAATAAGCTTCGGTCTCGGAAGCGAGTATAGCGTGAAAATGGGCGACGGGTTGATGGTCTCCGGCCGCGCCGGCTATAACAGCCGGGCAAAAGATTTGGGCGGGCTGACCGGGTTTACTGTCGGCGCTGGGGGGAGTTACGATGTGATCCGGCTTGATTACGCTTTCGTTCCTTTTGGCGATCTTGGCAATACCCACAAAATAAGTTTATCAATTGATTTTTGACACTGTTTCCGGTTTAAAAGCCGGTCAGGCGTGTTTATGGAGGCGCTTTTCCGGATGGAGGCGCCGGATAAACTTTTCGGAAAACGGCGCGCAGGGGTCAGCTCTTTTCCGGAGGCATGTCGAAGCTTATAAGATTGCTGCTGAAGCCGCGCGTTTTTATCGCGCCGTATAATATGCCTACTCCCATCCAGATGCCGCCGTAAATCTTAGCGGTGGAACTGAGATTAAGCCACAAAAGCAGGCAGATGGAAAAGCCCAGTACCGGCGGGAAGAAATTGGCGGCCGTCCTGTTGTCGCTTCTCAGCCAATAGCGAGTGAAGGCCGCCGCGTTAACGCCCATGAACGCTATAAGCGCCCCGAAGTTCAGCATCTCGGCGCCGAGGCCGAAGTTTATTACGAACGCCCCGGCCAGCGCTACCGCACCTACAAACACAACATTATTGCGCGGCACGCGGCGAACAGGGTCCACAACTCCGAAAAAAGATTCCGGCAGCGCCTTGCTGCGCCCCATGCCATAAAGAAGCCGCGCCGCGCCCAGTTGCGCGCCCATGCCGGAGCCGAAATTAGCCACTAGCAGTGTGGCCCCGACTATGGCGAACATAGGCGCCCAGGCCCTTCCCGCGGCAAAGACGAAAGCCGTATCCACATTAGGGAAGGGCTGCGAGGCAGGCCACAGCAGCTGCGCCGCGTAAACTTCCACGGCGGACAAGATCCCTATCACAAAACAGGTTGCCACCGTGGCCAGCAGAATATTGCGGCGCGGGTTTTCCACCTCTTCTGACAGGGTGGAAATACCATCGAATCCTATATAAGTCAGTACCGCCACTGAAGTGCCGCCCAGCACGGCTTTAGCGTTGAAGAGCTGCGGGTCAAAGAAAGGACGGGTAAAAAATCCGGGGTCGCTGTGCGGATTGCCAAAAATGTATCGCGCAGCCGTGACGAAAAACACCGCTATAACCGCGCCCATGACCGCCGCCAATCCGGCATTCATGCGGGCGGAGGTTTTTACGCCCTGGATGTTAAGCGTTGTGAAAATTACCGCGAAAAACACAGCCCACCCTCCGTATGGCACGGACGGCGCGAACACGTGTGCCTGCTGGCTTATCCATATGATGCAGATCATGGGGTTGAGCATGTAGTCCATCACCATGCTCCAGCCGGTAACATAGCCCAAAGCGGGGTTTATTTCCTGTCCTACATAGGTAAAAGCTGAACCGGCGCTCGGATACGCGCGAGCCATGCGCCCGTAGCTTATGGCCGTGAAAAGCATGCCGATCATAGCCAGCAAAATAGTGGTAACTACATGTCCATGTCCCTTTTCGCTCAGCACGCCGAAAACCGACATGGGCGCGGTGGGCTGGATGACTATAACGCCGTAAAGTATAAGATCCCAAAGCGTAAGCGTGCGTCTAAGCCCTGGCAAACCGGCTGTCTTTTCCTGTGTCGGCATAGTTTATGTCCTCTTAGCAATATGGTAACATTTTGTTTTATTAGATGTAAATTTCCGCATTTATGGAGCCAGATATGAAAAATTACCGGCGCGCCTCGGCTCGTATAATAATCCTGTTCCTGGTTTTGGCCGGCGCTTTGCGCCCCGCTCCGTGCGCTGCGCGCGGCAGCGCCGCTACGCCTTACGAAACTAAATTGCGCGACAACTGGCTTATCCAGTCCGCCGATAAAGCGGGCGCGGACGGAAGAGTCATCTCCGGGGCGGCATTCGTTCCGGTCGGATGGAATAAGGCTTCTGTTCCGGCTACCGTACTGGGGACGCTGGTTGACAACGGAGTTTACGGTGACGTTCTGGCGGTAAAAAATCTGGCCTCGGTTTCTACCGCGTCGTTTGCCGGGGCGTGGTGGTACAGGACCGAATTCAAGCTTTCGCGCCAGTCTGGGCTTTCCAGGACCAGGCTTGCGTTCGATGGTATAAACTATCGCGCCAATATCTGGCTTAATGGTCGCAAGGTGGCGGACGCGCGCGACGTCAAAGGCGCTTTCCGGCGCTTTGATTTCGATGTTACTGATATTGTTTTGGCTGAAGGGGTAAACACTCTTGCCGTGGAAGTTTTCCCGCCCAAGCCCGGAGATCCGACCATAGGTTTCGTTGACTGGAATCCGCCGCCCCCCGATGCCGCCATGGGCCTCTGGCGCGGCGTACGCGTGCTGCGGACCGGGCCGGTCTCGCTGCATAACCCGTATATAATGACTGATGTTGATACCGACACGCTTAAAACCGCCAACCTGGCCATTACCGTGGAAGCGCGCAACGATACTTCCGCCGCCATATCGGGCGAAGTGTCGGGCGAAATAGGGCATATTCATTTTTCAAAGAAGGTTGAACTTGCCGCCGGACAAAGCGCGATTATCGGGTTTGCCCCGCAGGATTATCCGGAGCTGTCGCTGAAGAACCCGCGCTTATGGTGGCCGCATGATTTTGGCAAGCCGGAGCTCTACTCCCTAAAATTGGAATTTAAAACCGGGAGGGCGGTGTCGGATTCCAGCGCGCTGCGGTTCGGGGTGCGCCAGGTTTCGGATTACATGACCCCGGAGGGGCACCGCGGCTTCAGGATAAACGGCAGGCCGATCCTTATCCGCGGCGGCGGCTGGACGGACGATATTTTTATGCGCCAGTCCCGCGAAAAGGTGCGCTCGCAACTGGCGTATGCCAGGCACATGGGGCTTAACACCATAAGGCTGGAATCCTTTTGGGGCTCTGATGAAGAATTATACGACGCCTGCGACGAGGCCGGAATCCTTTTGATGGCCGGCTGGAGCTGCCAGTGGGAATGGCCCGAATTTCTCGGCAAGGAAACTGATGGGACTTACGGCGGCATCCGAAGCAAAGACGATATGCAGTTCATAGCCCGCTCGTGGCAGGACCATGTGCGATGGCTGCGCAACCATCCCGCGCTGTTTGTCTGGCTTTACGGCAGCGATTTGCCGCCCAGCCCGGAGCTGGAGAAGGAGTATCAGGCCATTCTGAAAGCCGACGATCCGTCAAGGCCGTTCCTTGCCGCGGCCTCGTGGAAGACCAGTGACATAACCGGCCCCACAGGCGTTAAAATGAACGGCCCTTACGATTATGTGCCGCCTGTTTATTGGTTTGAGGATAAGACCCGCGGAGGCGCGTTCGGCTTCAATACCGAAACCGGTCCGGGGCCGCAGATCCCGGTTAGGGAAAGTCTTGAGCGGATGTTGTCAAAGGAACACCTCTGGCCGATAGACGAAACCTGGCTGTATCACACGGCCAGGAATAAATTTTACGGTCTCAGCCGCTACAATGAGGCCATGAGCGCGAGGTTCGGCAAGCCGGAAAATCTGAATGATTACGAGCGCAAAGCTCAGCTCATGAACTACGATGGCGTGCGGGCGATGTTTGAGGCTTTCAACGCCGCCAAATTTAACTCGACTGGCGTAATCCAGTGGATGTTTAACTCCGCGTGGCCGAAGCTATGGTGGCAGCTTTTTGATTATTACCTCGCGCCGACTGGTGCGTTCTACGGAGCCCGCAGGGCGAACGCGCCGCTGCACGCCGTCTACAATCCCTCGGACGGAGGCGTCTACCTTGTGAACAGCGGCTTGACGGAGTATAGAAACATAAGGGTGGAGCTAAAGACGCTGGATGCCGCCTCCGTGGTGACGCAGGAGCAGGCCGCAAGCTCTGACCTCGGCCCCAACCGGTCGGTGCGCCTGGCCGGGCTGGCAGGCATCAACCCGCCGGAAAAAACCTATTTTATAGATCTGCGGGTTTACGGCGCCGGTGGCAAACTGCTGGACGCGAACTTCTACGCCCTTTCCTCAGTGCCGGACGTGCTGGATCACGCTAAGTTTGACTGGTCTGTAACCCCCGTGAAATCCTATGGCGATCTGACGGCGCTCGCCGGACTTCCCCGGGTGAAGTTATCGGAGAAGCATCATTACGGCACGGAGTCCTCTACGGGCCGACGGTATATTGAAGTAGAACTTGTAAACCCGGCAAAACAATTGGCCTTCTCGGTCGAGCTTGTTCTGCACAAGTCGGGCACAGAGGAATTTGTCGCGCCGGTTTTCTGGGACGATAATTTTATTTCGCTCCTCCCCGGGGAGAAGCGCGTGCTGCGCGCCTATTATCTAAAGCGGGACGCCGGCGGTTCTGATCCGGCGCTTAAAATACGCGGTTGGAATATAGAATAACAGATCGCGGAGGGCTGACTATGGACGTGTTAGGAGCAGATTTAGGCGGCACTAATTTCCGCGTGGGGCTGGTGCGTGACGGTAAACTCGTACATTCCTCCTCCGCTTTCATAAACGCCGCCGGGACGGAGCAGGAGGTTTTTGCTCAATTGTGCGAGCTGGCGGACCGCGAAATGTCGCGGGAAGTGGCCGGCATGGGTGTGGGCGTGCCCAGCGTGGCAGACCAGACCACTGGCGTGGTGTATAATGTTCAGAATATACCATCCTGGAAGGAGATCCGCCTAAAGGAACTACTGGAAAAGCGCTATAGCGTTCCCGTCCGCGTAAATAACGACGCCAACTGTTTTGCCGCCGGCGAAAAATATTTCGGTAAGGCCCGCTCATGCGATTCCGCCGTGGGGCTGATCATGGGCACGGGCCTGGGCGCGGGAATCATAACAAACGGAAAGCTTTACTCCGGCGCGAATTGCGGCGCCGGAGAATTCGGCATGGTACCTTACCGCGACGGCGTATTGGAAGATTACTGCTGCGGACAGTTTTTTAAGAGGATATACGGCATTACCGGCGCCGGGGCTTTCGCACTGGCCGAAAAGGGCGACGCAAAAGCACTAGCTATGTTTTCAGAGTTCGGCGGGCATGTGGGCGCCGCGCTCAAAATAATAATGTACGCGGTGGATCCTGAGATTATAGTGCTGGGAGGCTCTGTCAGCAAGGCGTTCCGCTTTTTTGAAAGCACGATGCGCGAGACCATGCGCGGCTACGCCTTTGTCCGCGCGCTGGAGCGAGTGAGGGTTGAAGCTTCAGACACTGAAAATATCGCCATACTTGGCGCCGCCGCGCTTTATCTTGATGCGATTAAAAGCCAGTAGTTGACGCCGCTTATCATGAATAGCGGCGGGGCCCGTAGTTATTCGGTCTTCATGTACTTCTTCTTAAACCATTCTTGCAGATCGTCAAATAGCGTGTAGGTGACCGGCGTCATCAACAAGGTTATTAGCAGCGACAGTGACTGTCCGCCTATGATGACCCACGCCATAGCGCGGCGCGAGCCAGATCCAGCGCCTGTTCCCAGCGCGGTCGGTATCATGCTGGCTACCAGAGTCAGCGTGGTCATAAGTATAGGGCGCAGCCTTGTGCGGTTGGCTTCTATGGACGCGGTATGTCTGTCCATCCCTCCGGCCCGCAGGGTGTTGGTGTAATCCACCTGCAGGATGGCGTTCTTTTTGACTATGCCGAACAGCATGAAGATACCCATGATGCTGAACAGCGTCATATTTTGGCCGGTTATGAACAGAGAGAGAACCGCGAACGGCAGGGTTAGCGGCAGGGCTATAATGATGGATATCGGATAGACGAAACTTTCGAACTGACTCGCCAGCACGATATAGATAAAGATGAAGGACATGAGGAAGGCGATCAGAAAGCCTTTCAGCATATTCCCCAGTTCCTTTGATCTTCCGGTCGCGCCCGCGGTGTATTCGGGCGGAGCTTTCAGCGCTTTGAACGCCTTATCCGCCTCATCTATCATTTTTCCCAGTGGCATTCCGGTGGTGTTGGCTTCCACCGTGATCTTGCGCTGGCGATTATATCTCTCTATCTGCGTCGGACCCAGCCCCTCCACCACTTTCGCCACGTTGTCCAGCCGCACGGTCTTGCCATTGTTGGCAGGGACCACCATGGCCTCTATAACATCCTTCCTGTCCCGGAAGTTCTTGTCGGCTCTTACGCGGACCTGGTATAGATCATCCGCGTCCTTAAACTTTGTGATGTCTTCTTCTCCGCCCACCAGTGTGCGCAGCGATGTGGCGATGTCTTCAATCTTGACTCCCAGATCGTGCGCCCGGTCGCGGTCTATCTCCACGCGATATTCCGGCTTTGCATAGGAAAAGCTAAGATCTACGTCAACCACTCCATTAAGGGAGCGGAGATGATCGGCGATTGTTTTAGCGTAAATCTGCAACTTTGCCAGTTCGGGGCCGGCCACCACATACTGGAATTCTTTTTCTCCTCCCCCGCCGAAGCCGCCCACGGGCGCGACTGAGATCCTGAGGGTGGTATATTTCGACATCATGGCGCGCGAGCTTGCCATTATCTTTTTCAGGGACGGGCGTTTAGAAACGTCTACCAGTTCCGCCATGACATATCCTTCGTTTACGGAAGGCGCGCCCGCGTGGCTGCCAATGCCGGTGCCGATGGAGGACAGCGTGGTTGTGACATAGGGGATGGTTTTGGTCTCCGCCTCTATCTGAGAGAAGAGCTCTTTCATGACCCCCAGGCTGGTTCCCTCCGGAGCCTTGATGTTTATCTGATACTGGCCGGTGTCGTCGGCAGGCAGGAAGTCCTTGCCTATAAACATGAACATCGGTATCATGGACAGCATTATGCCGATGGACGACAGGACCATGAATTTCCTGTGAGATAAGGCCCATTCGAGCATCTTTATATAGCGGTTCGCCAGAGATTCGTTGATATGGTCGGTGAATTTCTGAAGTTTTGTTTTTTCGGTGCTTTTTACTTTAAGGAAAAGCGAGGCGAGCATCGGAGTGAATGTCAGCGCCACCAGGGTGCTTATCGCTATGGCGAAGGCGATGGTGAGCCCGTAGCTCTTCACAAACCTGCCGATAATCCCGCCCATATAGGCCAGCGGCAGAAATATAACGATAAGCGACAAGGACATGGCGATGACCGCGAAGCCTATTTCCTCAGCGCCGCTCAGCGCCGCTTTTACAGGGGAGATCTTATGCTCCTCCATATGCCGGTATATGTTTTCGAGCATGACTATAGCGTCATCTATGACCAGGCCAACTGCTATGGTCAGGCCCAGAAGCGTCATATTGTTCAGAGTGAAGCCAGCGTAGTCCATAAACAGGAAGGTGGCGATGAGCGAGGCCGGGATGGCCATGGCTGAGATTATTGTGGACCGGAAGTCGCCCAGGAAGAGCAGCACCATCAGGCCGGCAAGAATGGCGCCAAGGACCAGATGCTCTTTGACCGTGTTGACGGAATTCTGGATGAACTCCGACTGGTCGCCTACTATCCTGGTCTGGATGCCGGGGGGGATGATGGCTTGAATGCTGTTAACGCGCTCGCGTATTTTTTTTACCACCTCAACGGTGTTTGTTCCGGATTGTTTTTTTACCACCAGAGTGACCGACGGTTTACCGTCCAGATAGGAGGCGGTGCGCATATATTCGCCGGTATCTTCCACTATGGCGATGTCGGAGATGCGTATAGGTGTTCCGCCGACGCTGGTGACGACTATGGCGTTAAAATCCTTCACATCTTTAATGCGGCCCAGGGTGCGGAGCACAAATTCCTTGTCCGGTTGCTCAACTTTGCCGCCTGGAATCTCTATATTCTGCTGCGTTATTGCGTCTTTCAGCTGTTTGGTGGAGATATTAAGCGAGGCCATTTTCAGCGGGTTCACTACGATGTGTATCTCGCGCTCGCGTCCGCCCACCACATCAACCGATCCCACGCCGCTTACGGTCTCTATATTTTCCTTGATCTTTTTCTTAGCGAAGCGGGTAAGCTCTATCAGGTCCTTATCTCCTGAAACTACCACATTCACCACTGCTATGGCTCCGATGTCGAACTTGCCGATAACGGGTGGGTCGGTGCCCTGCGGCAGCTGGCGCTGGACGGAGCCGACCTTGTCGCGCACGTCCTGAGCGGCTATGTCCCCGTTCTTCTCCAGCACGAACTTGATCATGACCATGGAGAGGCCTTCATAGCTGGTGGAATTTATTTCTTCAATGCCGGAGATGGTGTTTACCGCTTCCTCTATAGGTTTGGTCACGGAGGATTCTATCTCTTCCGGGCCCGCGCCGCGCAGGGTGGTCTGCACAACCACGAACGGAAATTCCACGTTCGGAAAAAGGTCCACGCCCAGGCGGAAGTAGGAGAAAGTGCCCAGGACTACCAGGGCCAGGATCATCATGGTGGTGAAGATCGGTTTTTTGACTGCAATTTCAGTTATTTTCATAATAGGTAAGTAGCAAGAATTAAATGATAAGGGTTAAGTTTTTACTTTTTACAATTTACCGCTCAATCCTGTATTTTGATCTTGCTTCCGTCCTTTAGGCCGTAAAGGCCGAAGGTTATAAGCATATCCCCGGCTTTCAATCCGCCGGAGATCTGCACATAATCTCCGTTGCTGATGCCGGTCGTAACATTGCGTTTGACAGCCACATTGTTCATGGGCACAAAGATGTAGGGGCGGCCTTTTTCATCCCGGAGTACGGCGGCCGAAGGTGCGGCCAAGGCTTCGGACTTGAATCCAACAACCAGCCGTATCTCGGCGAACATGCCGGATTTAAGCAGATTTTTGGAGTTGTCGGCCAGGATCTCTATGACTGAGCTCCTTGATTTTGTGTCCACCACGGGGCTGACCCTGTAGACCCTGCCGCGGAAAAGCGTTTCGGGAAAAGCGTCAACTTTAATATAAGCGATCTGGTTGATGAAAACTTTGGCGACGTAGCGCTCTGGCACATCTACCACCACCCGCACCTGGTCCTGGTTCACCACCAGTGCTATGGGCGTTTGGGGGGTGACGCTGGCCCCTGTGTCCTGATATACGCGGCCGATGACCCCGTTAAGGGTTGAGGGGACCGGAGCCGCTTCGTAAACCACGCCGGGCTCGTCGCGTTCGATCAATGCTACCGTCTGGTCTTTTTTTACCGCGTCGCCGTCGGTAAGGAGATTTTTTAAAAGCTTGCCTGAAACCCGGGGGTAAAGCACGGCTTCGTCCATGGCTTTTATCGACCCCACTAGTATAAGGTAGTCCTCTATATTTTTTATCACGGCTTTTTCGGTTTTCACAAGGAAGCGGTCTTTTTCAAGGTTGTTGAAAGCTTCCAGGTCCTTGTTTTTGCATCCGCCTGTTGTCATAAGGACAGCCGTTAAAATAAGCGAATATCCGGCAGTTAATGGTTTTATAGTTTTAATATTTTTCATAAATTCTCCATGGTGAAAGCTTTAACAATTAAATATAAAGTTTTAAACTTATTTCTTTATCACTTCTTATTCTCCGAGCGTCCACTTCAATTCCGCGTCAGCCGAGCAGGTGTCGTGCAGGGCTTGTATATAGAGGGTTTGAGACCTGTTTAAAGCCAGAGAAGTGTCATTGAGTTCCAGCTGGCTTGCCAGGCCGTTTCTGAACCTGACTTCAGTAGCGGACAGCGCCTTGCGGGCCTGTTCCACCGCCGTGGTTTGCGATTCGCGCCTTTCGGAAGCCTCGTTCATGCTGAGCCAGGCTTTTTTAACCTCTATCTTTATTTTTCTTTCAAGTTCCTTAAGGTTTGTATCCGCTATACCGGCTTGCAGTCTGGCCTGTCTGGTGCGGGAATTTACAGAGCCGCCGGAGAACAGAGGCAATGATAATTTGAGTCCGGCCATTGTGCTCCAGGCCTGATGGCCTGAATCCGGGAAACCGGAGTCGCTCTGGCCCTGGAACTGCCTGGAAGCGAAGGCGCTCAGGTGTGGGAAGTGGCCGGCCCGTTCTATTGTTACCATTTCTCTGTAGAGATCGCGCTGATATCTCATATTGCTGTATTCGGGACGATTCATGAGGGCGGTTTTGTAGAGCGCGGATATTTCCCCGGGACCCTGAACGCCACAGGTGAACCCATCCGACAGAGAAATATCCGTTTCAGGGTCCAGTCCCAGCAGGTTTTTCAGTTCTACCAGCCCTTCTTCATAAAGATTCTGGGCCTGGGTCAGCGCGGGGACGGTGTTGGACACCTCTACCTTCTGGCGAAGCACGGCAAGATCGCTGGCTATGCCTTGCTTGTACTGGGCCTCGATGGTATCCAAATGCTGGCGGGCCAAATCCAGAGATTCCTTCTGTATGCCGGTCATCGATTTAGCCAGCAGAACCGAATAATAAATCTGTTTTACCGCCTTGGATACGCCATTCTGAGCGGTCTTGAGCTGTTCGTCGCTGGCGCTCGAGTAGATGTTGGCTATCTTTATTCCCGTATAGACCCTGCCGCCCGCCCAGAGAACCTGGTCCAAGTTCAGCCCGGCGGCGTATGCATTGGCTAACCCTGACTTTATTTTGTTGCCGCCGATGAAGAACGAGGGAGACTCGATATTGCGGGTATACTGGCCGCTGGCGCTAAGTTGCGGGTAGACCGTGCCCCAATATTCTTTTACTCTTTCCTTATATATGAGGCGCGTCTCTTCCGCGGTCACCACCGTTGCGTTATTCCTCAGTGCGGTGCCGACCGCGTCGCGCAGGCTGAGTTCAAGGGATGCTGCCCGCGCCCCGGAAATCATCATGGCTGAAATCAAAAAAGCCGCTATCGAGGCTTTGACGCCCCTGGCCCCGGCGCAGATTATTCTGGCGAAGCGCGCCGGCATACCTGTATCAAGCGCGGCCAGGCCGTTCTCTTTCGCCTCAATGATGAAATGGGTCATGGCGGCGCTTAAGAGGTGTGATATATCGTTGGCGGCCTCTTTTGCAACCTCGCCTTTTCGTGCCGCGTCATAAATTACCTGTTTGAGCATTTTCCGGTGTTCGTTTTTCATTTCAAGGGCCATGCCGCTGAGGACCCCGTCTGAGGGTGAGGCTATTATCTTGAGGGCGCATTTGGGCATATTTGGGTGTTTTCGTATAAAGTTAAGGTGATTGCTTAAAATCATGGCTATCTTTTTCTCAAGCGGTATGGATTCATCCAGTACCAGCGTATCCAGCTCGCGGAAATGTCTGGTGCCTTCATGGAAGGCCGCGCGGATGAGCGTTTCTTTGTCCTTGAAATAGTAATAGAGCACGGGCTTCGTTATCCTCAAGTGGGATGATATCTCTCTCATGGAGACCGCGTCCGGGCCTTTTTCGGACATCATCCTGACCGCGGTCTCAAGTATTTTATGGCGGGTCTTATCGCCCTTGGTCATTTTTTCTTTTTGTTGTTTTTTCATAACTTACCTACCGGTAGATAAATTATAACAGGTCCGGAGCTTTGATGTCAAGACTGACAGCGCGGCAGGGCGGCAGCGAGACAACGCGGCAACGAGACAGTACGGCAGGGCGGCAGCGAGACAGTACGACAATGCGACAGCGACAATGGTTACGCTTCTAAATGGAATCCAGCTGCGGGCGCATATAGGTCTTTAGGCCTATTTTAGAGTAGGTCTCTTTGTGGCGGTTTTATGGGTCTAAAGTGCCTTGTGGGTATGTGTCATTGAAGGTAATATGTATATACCACTTGTAATCCTTCGAAGAGGCGAGGGAGCATCCACCTCCGGGCCTGTGAATCCGGGGTACCAGGGGAAACGGGATTTAAAAATATTCCCGCTTCTTTGTTTTTTTTGCGGCCGATTGGTTGTCATTGTTTCTGATGTGGCGTCTGCGCAGATTATTTGGATGCAAGAATGAAAATTAAAAAGTACGCTGTTTTATTCCCTCTCGTATGCCTGTTTTTTGGACGGGCGGCGGCTCATGATGGTTTTCTGGCGCCTTCCCCCGATACAAATCCATATCTTGACCCTGCTTTCCAGGATTACGTTGAAACTGCTTACGGTTACCGCAATCCCAATAACACCCCGAAATACGTGAACGATTTCCGTGACGCGCCCACTTCTCTGCTGTCAGTGACTTTAAAGAATGATCAGCTGCCAGTAATAATCAAGGCCTCCGCTCCCGCTCCCGCGCCCGCTCCCGCGCCCGCTCCCGCGCCCGCCGTCAAGACCGCGCCGGGACAGTATTATAAAGTCACTTTTGCCAACGAAGGGGGGCCGCTTTCCGCGTATGTCAATCCGCTGGACCCCAACGCCCTCTCTGGTTTTAACGCAGGGGATTATGTGTTTATAACTGTGCTTCCCAAGACGAACGAATATCCCGCCGTGATAAAGGCGCTTTCCGCGACAGGTTTTAGGTTTGCCGGGGAGAAAACTTACTTTACGGGCGGCGGAAAAAAAACATTTCTGCTCGGCTGGGCGCCCTATTCTAAACTTGAAAGCATTTATAAGCATCCCCATGTGCGCAGGGTGGCGATAGAGAAAAAATCCGCCGGCATACCGCTCCGGACACGCATACGTTTCACTCTTCGGGCGCCGGGCGGCACCCTTTCCGGAGTATTCGTTTCCGAGTTCATACGCCAGCTTAGCGCCGGCACCGGGTTCGCTTCCGAAAACATATTCCGGCTGCCTCAAAATGCCGGAAACGCTAAGTTCACCGCTTTTGATGTCACTGGCAGTCTGCCGGTGGATATGGTGGGGGAGCTTTCCCGCTCTCCTTTTGTGGCGGCCGTGGAATTCAAAGATAAGTCGCTGTAGAGTGTAAGCGATATAAGATGCGGTAAGCGGCATAACCCTTAATCCTTAAATCCTTAATTCTCCGAACCTCCCGCTCCGGTGTCTCCAATAAATTATATAATCTCCATGGAGTCCCTGAGCCCTGGTCAGCCGGAGAAAGGTTTTTATATGGAAGAACATCATCCGCAACATCATAAGCCGCAGCATCCTCATAACATTGAAGAACAAAAAAAAGACAGGAAAGGCTATCGAATAGTCTTCCTGATTGTTTTTGCCGGCGCGCTAATGGTTGAAGCGCTCCTTTTTGTAAGAATTCAGGTTCGCGAAATAGCACTCATACTAAAAGAAGATTTTCGAATAGTGGCGGTCAAGAGCGATAGGGTGAAGCCGGAGCCGGGGGATATGGATAGTGCCTTCAAAGCCCTGGCAGGTACCGCCGAGGTTTCCTTCATAAGCAAGGCCGAGAGTCTGCGCAAGCTGCGCGAGGAAGATCCTGATCTGGTGAGCGCGGTGATGAATATGGGCGCCAACCCGCTGCCCGATACTTTTGAAATATCTCTGCAAGAATCCGCTCTTGGCAATCTGAGTTCCTGGGTAGAGGCAGCCTGGAAGATAAACGGAGTGGACGACATTAAGTATAAACCGCTTGAGGCGACAGCCATCCTTCACGCTCTTTTTTACGGGCACTATATTTTGGTCACACTGGCCCTCGCCTTCGTGTCTCTTGTGATTATGACCCTTATGGCGGTGTTTTATCGCAACACTGTCGCCAGTCTGCTGGAAAGCCTGCGGCGCGATCGGAACTGGTTTTTTGCCGGCATCCTGGCCAGCTCTAGCGCCGTAGCTGTTTCATACGCGCTTGTTTATCCCGTTAAATACCTCAGCCCGCTATGGCTTTGGCCGGGGGCGCTGACACAGGCGGTCATTATAGCCGCCGGAGGTGTTTGCGCCTGGGTAATCTTCCAATGGAAAAACACGCACAACTGACACTCGTTTTATTCCTTGCCTTTTTTTCGGGCTTGGGCCCGCTCATCGCGCAGGACAAGGTCGCGGCAAAAAAAAAGAGCCTTGAGGAGATACGCGTCCAGC
Organism: Elusimicrobiota bacterium; assembly: GCA_037137395.1. Classification (GTDB taxonomy): domain Bacteria; phylum Elusimicrobiota; class Elusimicrobia; order Elusimicrobiales; family UBA9959; genus YA12-FULL-51-18. The sequence goes on along the minus strand of JBAXKK010000003.1, from coordinate 52,116 downwards.
TTGATGAAAAAAAGAAAGAGCTTGAAAAATATATAAAAGAAGAAGATCGCATAAATTTAGAGATAGACGGCCTCAAAAAAGAGGACAACTTAAATATTGAGCGCCAGAACGAGCTTAAGTCCCAACTCGGCCGCTCAAGGGTTAAAAGTTCAGATTCCAGAGAAAAATACGATTCGCTTTCCAAAGCGTATGGATATCTGCAGGCCGATCTTTACGGCGAAACCGTAATCTATTCCCTGGATAAACAGTTCGATTATCCCTACTACGGACTGGAAGACATTTCGCGGGGAATATTGCTGAAGTCTGCGATACTTGAAAAACACAGCCTCATAAACAGGATTAAGGGTGAGACTGTTAAGGTCAAAGGCGCCATCCAGGACCTCACCAGGCAGAACCTTGAGCTCAAGGCTAAAAAGGAATTGGTGGATAAGCAGCGCTCGGCCCACAAGCATATTGTAGAGGGTAAGAGGACGGAATTGGAGAGGACAAGGGAAAAGCAGGCCCGGCTTTCTATGGAAGTTGAAAATCTGCAGAACGCGGCCCTAGGTCTGACTAAGCTGGTGAGGAAACTTGAAAAACAGTCGCCTTACAGACCTACGGCAGCCAGATCCAGGGATTTGCCGATTCCGCGGCATTCGCTGCCCTGGCCGGTGCAGGGCAAGGTTATAAGCCGCTACGGCAGGGAAGCGGTTCCGTTGCTGAAGACCTGGATAGTGCGGGAGGGAATCAGGATACGCGCCGCCCAAACCGCCGCTGTTTTTCCCGTGATGAGCGGTAAAGTGATCTATTCCGGACCTTTCAGGACTTATGGAAACGTGGTGATAGTGGACCACGAGCGGGGATTTTTTACAATTTACGGACTGCTGGAAAATATTTCAGTCTCAAAGAACGAGGCTGTTACGACAAGCTCGCCGCTGGGGCGCGCCGGAGAGGACACTCAGGCGGTTTCCGGAGAGGCAGGCAAGGACTATAGCGCGGTATATTTCGAAATACGGATAGGATCCGACGCAATAGACCCGTTGGCCTGGCTTACGAATTAGCCCGAATCTTTCAGTTCAACATGTGACGGCTCGGCGGATCCGCCTCCGGGGGAAGGGTCTCGGGCCACAGCCTTACGGCTTTAAGCCTTGCGAAAGATGTATAATTGAGTTTCTAACTGGTGGTTGCGGGCCTGTAGACTATATAATTACGGGTTGTTTTGCTCAAAACTGGAGAAATTAATGAAAAACATCAAAAAAATAGCGTCCATCACCCTTGTTTCTGCCTTTATCGGTCTGGCTTTCCCTTATGTTAATTTTGCCATCGACCAGACTTACCAGCAGCTTAAGGTGATTGTTGATGTTATGGAGCTTATTAAGGAAAATTATGTAGACGAAATAGATTCCCAAAAGCTTATATACGGAGCCGCCGCCGGAATGGTCCGCGAGCTTGATGATTTTTCCCAGTTTATGGAGCCTGATGTTTACTCCAGAGTCAAAAGTGATACCGAGGGGGAATTCGGCGGGATCGGTATCCGCGTGGACCTGCGTGAGGGTTGGCTGACAGTGGTCACTCCGCTCCCCAACACCCCGGCTTACCGCGCCCAGATGTATCCCGGAGACAAGATAATTAAGATAGAAGGCGAAAGTACCAAGGACATGATTATAGATGACGCGATAAAAAAACTGCGCGGCGTTCCCGGTACTTCCGTTAAGATTACCATCGCCCGTGAGCCCGAAGTTAAGGATGCCGAATGGGTGAATAAAGATATTACGCTTATCCGCGAACTTATAAAGACCGAGAATATCAGGTCACGGTTGCTTGACGGGAAGATCGGGTATATAAAGATGATCGAGTTTACCGGGCATGTCGTGGCGGATTTTACCAAAGCTCTTGCGGATCTGAAAAAGCAGGGCATGGAAGGCCTGATCCTGGATCTTCGGTACGATCCGGGCGGTCTGCTGTCGGCTTCGGTGGACGTTTCCAGGCTTTTCCTGGATAACAATAAAATGATCGTTTACACCAAGGGTCGCAAGCCCGAGAACTACCAGGAATTCAGGGCCGCCGCCAGCGCGACTTACGCGGATCTGCCCATGGTTATTCTGGTGAATCGCTATTCCGCTTCCGCCAGCGAGATCGTGTCGGGCGCCATGCAGGACAACAAGCGGGCGGTCATTATAGGCGAGCGCACTTACGGCAAGGCCAGCGTTCAATCCATGATTCCGCTTTCCGATAAGTCCGCGTTAAGGCTCACGATTGCCAGGTATTACACACCCTCCGGCCGGTCCATTCACCGGGATGAAAAAAAAGATACCGGCGGCATAACACCTGACATCGAGGTAAAGGTCACGCTGGAGGCTGAGAAAAAGCTCATCCAGCAGGCCGAAGAGCTCTTTTATCCGGGTAAAGAAGACAAGGGAAATAAAGAGATTAATGGAAAGAAAAAAGAAGGTCTTGTGCGCGACGAAGTGCTGGACCGCGGAGTCGAACTTCTTAAAGCCAGAGAAGTCCTCGGTAATCTCAAAGCGGCTAAATAGCCGCTAGCGGCTATTTAGCCGCGCCATATGCCGGGAGTCCGCCGTAGGCCATATGCAGAAAGGCTGACATATGCTTTTTAGGAGTTGCCTAAAGCTTATGGCGGGCGCGCCGCCCTTATGGCTTATGGCACTTTTTTATGAGAATACTGGCGTTTGAGACCACGTGCGATGAGACCTCGGTCTGTCTGCTGGATGACGGCCGCCTGCTCTCAAATATTATTTTCTCCCAGATAGATCTTCACAGAAAATACAGCGGCGTTGTTCCGGAGCTGGCCAGCCGTGCGCACCTTGAGAAGATTTCCTGGGTGCTAGGCGCCGCTCTTTCGAAGGCCGGTTACCGCAGACCTTTCTTTGTCGGGGGCCGACTTAGAGGACCTAAGATAGACGCTGTGGCGTTCTCCAGAGGCCCCGGACTGCCGGGCGCGCTTCTGGTGTCCAGAGTGGCGGCAGAGGCCGCGGCCAGGCTTCTAGGCGCCAAACTTCTGGGAGTGAACCATTTGGAAGGGCATTTTCTGGCCTATGAATATGAGGGCATGACCGCGTCCAGGCGCATCAAATTCCCATGCATAGGCCTGATCGTCTCAGGCGGGCACACCGAACTCTGGACAGCCGAAGGATACGGCAGGTATAAGGTAATGGGGCGCACAAGGGACGATGCCGCCGGAGAAGCTTTTGACAAGGTGGCTAAACTGCTGGGGCTTGAGTATCCCGGCGGGCCTTCGGTGGAGAAGGAAGCTTTAAAGTCCGGGCCGTCCGGCTTTGACTTCCCCAGACCATATATGGAAGACAGTTTTGATTTTTCTTTCAGCGGTCTGAAGACGGCCGTGGCTTATAAACTCAGAGATATGCTGGGCAACGATTTTTATGAAAAAAGACTGCGCCCGTCCCCTGCGGACCGGGGGAGGATATGTCTTGCTTTTGAAGAGGCGGTCGCTGACACGCTGGTCCATAAAACTGCCAGGGCTTGCGCTGATACAGGAATAAAAAGCGTGATAGTCGGGGGGGGCGTCGCCGCCAATCTGCGTTTAAGGCGGAAGTTCATGGAACTCTCCGCTAAATCCGGATACGAAATTAAATTTGCTGAAAAACGCTACTGCACAGATAACGCCGCCATGGTGGCTCTTTGCGGCGCCAGGCGGCTTGCTGCGCGGGCTACCGGCGGGTCGCTGGACATAGCCCCCGACCTGGCCGTAGTTTCCTGGCCGGGTAAGTAGTAAGGATTAAGTGGTAAGGAATAAGTGGCAATGGGGTAAGAAGCAGGTTTTTTAAACTTAATCCTTATCGCTTAATCCTTCTAAGCACTTTTAACATTTTCATTCATAATTATGCTTATATGGCTTCTGGCCGATTCTAATACGGGTAAGTTCGCGGCTTTTAAAAATCTGCTGCATTCTTTTTGCGCGCATTACCCGGACATTAAAGTGGATTTCCGGGTGCTCACCCGCCGGTCCATGTGGCATAACCTTTTTGCCCACCTCAGAGATTCCAAAAACAGCGAATCGGCCGATGTCATCGAGTTGCCGCATTCCTGGACCGCGGTATTCGCCAAGCTTGGTCTCCTTGCGGAAACGGGGGCGGTCATGGAGACATTCAGCCAGACCAGGGTCCCCGACTTCCTGAAAAAAGGCTGTGTCCCAGAAGAAAGCGATATCGTTTTTTCTGCGCCGTGGTGGATGGAGGCGCCGGCCCTTTTTTACAGGCCCGAAGAGTTTAAGAGGCATTCTCTGCGCCCTGAGGCCGGCCTGCCCGACTGGGAAAGTTTTATGGCGGTCTGCGAACGGATAGCGGCCGGTAACAAGAAGCGGGGTTTTTACCCCGTTCTGCAGGGCGACGGAGTAGGCCGGCTGCACTCTTTTAACGCCCTCCCCTGCGTCTGGAACCGGGGCGGAGACCTGTTTTCCGAAGACATGAATCGCTGCACGCTAAGCAAAGGCGAAGCGGTGAAGGGCCTGGAGGATTATCTGGGACCGGCGCTCAAGGGTTATATGCCTCTGTTTGGTGAGGCTTCTTTCGAAGGCGGACCTTTTTACGAGGACTCGACCGCCATGGTGTTAGGGAGCAGAGCACCGTCGTCATTGGGCCGGAAAAGTGTTTTTAAACCAGTCCGGCTGCCGGGCCCCAGAAAAAAAAATCCGGTTTTCAGTTATAACCTCGCGGCTTCGTCCGGATCTGCGCACCTGAAAGAGGCGGGGCTATTCATGAAATGGGCTCTTTCCGCGGATAACAGCCGCTCATTCGCGGCTGCGTTTGGCGTTTTCCCGTGTCTGAAGCAGGCCTTTGAAGAAACGCTTGAGGGTGCCCGGGAAGGAAGCGCCTGGCGGGAAATATTTTCAGCGCCGGCGCTTACGCCAAACACGACAGTCTATCCAACGGCGGAGTTGCTGCTTGACCGCGCGCTATGGCGCGCGTCTCTGCGCATTTCAAGACAGGCGTATGTGAGCGAGGATTTTATGCGGGAGCTGATAATAGCGCAGGGCGAGATAGATTATCTGCTGTCGCTGTACTAACAGCGCCATACGCGGGATAAAGGCTGCCGTTGGCCATATGCTTTAAGGAGTTAACTGATTTTTCTGCGAATTGCTAATGGCATAAAGCAAATGGCAAACTTATACTGATTCCCCATGATTAAGATGAAAAAAATCCTGAGCGGCATTGGCGGAAAAAACCCCGTTTTCTACGAAAGCCGGGAAGCTTTCCTGAAGGGGTTGCTGGAATCCGCGGCAAAGCTTTTCGCCGCTGACCGCGTATCTTTTTACTATCATGATGAAAAAAATTCGCTTCTACGCCTGATGATGCGCCGCGCGGGCGGCGTATCTTTTGAAGCCGAGGAAAGCGTCCGGCCGTCGCCTGATTCGCCGGCGGCGTCCGCTCTCGGCTCGCTTAAGCCCGTGGTTTTCAGGAACAAGGCCGGTCATTTCCTGCTGGTGCCGTTCCTGATCGAAATATATTCCTCGTCCGCTCTCCGCGAAGCCCCGCTGCAGGGTCTCATAAAGCTGGAACGTTTTCCTGGTAAAAGGCGCTTTTCTCCGGCTGAGGCCGGGGCCGCGCACGAGCACCTCGGCGACTTTATGCGCAGTTATTACAAAGCGGAATTTGTGGGGCTTAATAAAAAATACGCCAAGAATCTGGGCGCGATTACCGAACTGACCGAGATCTTCGCCAATTCACTCCGGGTTCGGGAGAGTTTTAAACATATACTGACGGGTATCCAAACCTATTTCGGCTTCGACCGCGTAAGACTCTACCTGATTGACGAGAAAGCCGAGAAGTTAAAGGGCGAGCTCAGCTCCGATATCCGCGGTCAGATAAAGAGCATCGCATACGAGGAAATACCACTGGAGGCCGGGGCGCACCGCTTCGCGGACATCGTGTTGGGCCACAGTTCGGGCGTGTTTATGGAGCGCTACAAGGAATGCGTTCTTTACATGCCGCTGGTCGTGCAGGGTGTCACTATCGGTCTGCTGATAGTGGATAACCTGTTAAGCCAGCAGAAGATCGAGCAGGGAGAGCTTGCCATGCTGAAATCTTTCGCGGGGCAGATCGGCCTGGCGCTGGACAATGTGAGGCTCTTTGATAAGGTTGAGGAACTTTCACTTTTTGACGAACTGACTAAGCTGCCGCTGCGGCGGTATTTCAACCAGCGCTTTCAGGAAGAATTCTACCGCGCTGAGCGCTTTAAGCAGCCGCTCGCCATGATCTGGGTTGATGTGGACTATTTTAAGGAAGTTAACGACACTTACGGTCACCAGATAGGCGACCGGGTGCTGAAGGAAATTGGCAGAGTCATACTTTCCAATTTGCGCAAGATAGACTTTCCCTGCCGCTACGGGGGGGACGAGATTCTAATTCTGCTGCCCCAGGCCACCGGTGAAGAGGCCGGAAAATTGGCCAGGCGTCTCGCCGCTGAGATTCGTGAAATAAAAATCCCGGTGGCCTTTTCAAAGACCCGTGAACTCAGCGTTTCGGTGAGTCTGGGCATATCTACGTTTCCCGCTGACGCCGCATCCATGGAAACCCTGCTTGAAAAAGCCGATGACGCCCTCTATTGGGTGAAATCTCACGGCCGCGGAGGGATAGCTCTGGCCGGAGAAGTTGAGAAGCTGAAAGCGGAAGAGAAAAAAAACACGGTTAAAGAGTGAGTGTGAAGATTTGAAGATCGCGGACTCCGGAGTTTTTAATCCCTCCCCTGCCCCTTCCTGTAACCTTTTTTTAACATTTATTTCATGACAGGGCAACGCCGCGCTGGTAGACTAGTTATAAGGTGTAAGCGATAAGCAGTAAGGATTAAGTGGTAAGCGAGAAGGGCTTTAGAACTTAATTCTTATCGCTTAATCCTTACCCCTTAACATTATGGAAAGCAGCGAAATAGACAGACAATTAGGTGAACTCTGGAAGAAAGCGTCGGGGAAGGATTACATCCCCGAATTTTCTGCTTCGTCTTTACGTTTTTCAGAATCTCAGGTTGAAACTATTCAGTTTCTCAAAAACAATTTTTCTAAGGCCGAAAGCGATTGGAAATATTTATTGGAAGTCAAAGAGTCCGGCATCCGCGACCTGTCGGCCCAACTGTGCGATACCCGCGCGCAACTCGGCGAGCTTAAACAGTCGTGTCAGGAGGCGCGGGAAAAAGCCATCAGTGAAGAATTGTCCGCGGCTTTAAGCCTGGGAGAGTCCGGAAAGATGCTGGAGGCCCAGAAGAGAAGGCATGCCCGCGAGGTTGCGCTTCTGACTGAGGTTCTGGAACGGACCAGAATAGAGATAGCCAACCTCTCCGCGCGGCTGGAAGTTTTTAAGGTCAGGAGCGAGGAGTGGCGGGAGAAATTCACGAGATCGGTTGTGGAACAAGCCAATCTGAAAGACGCGATTGTTGTTATGGAACGTAAATTTTTAGCCGCCAGAGAAGCTTCGGAAAAAACTCTTTCCGAACTAATGGCGGAAAGGCGCGCCAGGGCTGACTCAGGGAAAAGGATAAAGGAAGCCGAAGAAAAATCCGCTGATCTGGAGTTCCGGCTTTCTGTCGCTAAATTCAACCTTGACGCCGCGCGCAAGGGGGAGAGAGAACTTTGTGACCGGAAAAGCTTGCCTCTGGAAAACAAGCAGAAAACCGATTGACGTTATTTCGGATCGGATCAGGGGTTTTAACGGTTTTTAAATGACATTGATTTTGTATCGGCAAAATGGCAGAATTAACATGGAGAAAGGATTAAGCGGTATAGGAACGCGCTTAAAGTTTGAGAAATTAATGCTTGGTTTCAGCGCCGAAGTGCCGAATCTTTTGAATCTTGACTCCCAAGGGTTTTTATGAATAATAAAATATTTCTGATTCTTACAGCCGTTCTGTTCGGAATTTTTTTCGTTCCGGCGGCCAGCGCTCAGCAGCTTTTTGTGGCCGATATAAATGTGGGGGACGGAGGCTTCGGCTATTGTAAGGACGCAGGCATCGGCAATAAGGTGTCTTTTGTGACCTCCGGCAATGACGTGTGGAGAAATTCTTCCCGCATAGAGTATGAAAAGCCGCAGAGTAGTTACCCCGGCGGTTGTCTGGCCCTGTGCGCCAAGATAAAATGCGTGGTCGCCAGCACTCCCACCACATTCGGTATTAATGAACTGAGTTTTGAAATTTTTAAATTCACTAGCGGCGGAAATCCGCTTGACCCGGCCTCCACTCCGCCCATAAAAACGGTCAGTATGTTTGACATCGGCACCTGCAGTCAGACTTCAGGAGCACCCGCGGAGCAGACTATCGGCGGAACTAATAATTATTTTTGTACCGCCTGGGACGGTTCCTATAATTTAAACGGTATCTTCGGCAAGACCAACGGCCAATTCGGCTTCCGGGCCAAGGTTAAGACTAACGAGGTCAGCGAGACTGTGGGAAACATTTCTATAGAGCAGACGGCGGCTTTCCCCGGCCAGAACCAGATACCTATACAGGTGGACGTCATAAATATCCACACGGTGCGTTCGAGCCCCACGGTGGTGGGAAAGATCACGGGCGTGGCGGCCCAGCCGTATAACATACTTTACCGGCTCAGCAAGGACGCGACCACCACTATTACTATATATTCGGCCGAAAATGTCGGCGGCGTATTGCCGTTTGCGCGTCAGCTGTTGAACTATATTCCAAGGGTCGGAGAAGGCACGCCTGACGGCACGCTGACTAACGGCGATTTTTGGGATGGCCGCGACAATACCGGCAAGATGGCCCCTCCGGGCGTCTACAGGGCCGAGATTAATGCCGAGTCGCAGGATAATTGGACAGGCATAGACTATGCCTATACTTACTACACCACAATTTCCCACGATCCGCTGCAAATAACCGATATAGCTATCAAACCATTGGGGGCCAGCTCCACCGACCAGGCGGTCATATCTTATATGCTCACCGAGTCCGCCACGGTTTATGTCGGCATCTATACGCCGGATACGTTTTTTAGCGATCTCAATAACGTCACTCACGATCCGGCTTTCAACGGGACGCGTCTCAGGCTGATAACCGAGCAGCAGCCGGGGCGTCAGGTTGTCTCGACCATATGGGACGGCCGCGACGCCAACGGCAATCCGGTCTGCGACGGCCAATATGTATACGCCATCTGGGCTGAGCTGCCTTCGGGCGCGAGTGTTATAAGGAACAAGCGCCTCTGGGTCGGAGCGCTGCCTGTGGCAAGGGGCTTGGTGGTCAGCCTGATATCCCCTTCTTCCACGGTAATGGGGTCTTCGCCGTCAGTGGCCGGCCTGGATCCGTTTTATTTCCGCTATACGCCGGCCCGGGACGCTCTGTTCACGCTGAATATCTTCCCGGACAACAGCGTGACTCCGGTCCGTCACCTTATAAACCGCGAGACAAGGGCCGCTAATTTTTCCAACCGCGAACTTTGGGATGGCAAGGACGACTTCGGGGAGTATGTCCCCGCCGGAGTTTATCAGGCTGAGTTAATCGCCGAGGACCCGGCCTCCTGCATCACAACCAGATTCACCAGAACGACCGTCAGGACCCCCGTTAACATGTTCCGCATAATAGATGTCAAGACGACGCCGCTTTTGGGCGGAACTTCCGATACCGCGAATATCAGTTTTGAGATGTCGCAGACGATGTTTATAACGCTTAGTGTTTACGAGCCGGATATTGTGATAGATCCTTACACCAGCTGGCCGCCGGATGTGCGCGACCCGGTGTCTGGTCTGTCCGCCAATCCGGTCTACAGCGCGGCCGGCATGCGGCCGGGCCGCTTCAAGATAACCGAATACTGGGACGGCCGCGATAATAACGGCGAACTGGTGGCCGATGGCCGATATCCGTTCACCCTGGTGGCCGGCTCCACCGGCACCGCTCAGGCGATGTACGCCACGGATAGGGTTTACGGATACCTGGACGTGTCCAGGGGGCAGATTGCGTTCACGCTTTTTGAGGTGATTCCCAACATTCCCGTGATGTACAACTCTTCTGACACCATCAAGCTGCCGCCTTACGAGATAGAGTATCTGCTCACCCGCCAGTCTTCAGTCACGATCCAGATACTGGGAATACCGCCCGCCGGAGGCAACCTGCAGGTCTTCGCGGATGTTATAAACGGCGAGATCAGGGACGGGGATATGGATCAGAGAGATTATTGGGACGGGCGATGCACCAATACCCCGGCATGCCCCAACACCGACTTTGTGACCTGGAACAGTTATGTCGTAAGGGTGGTCGCCCGCGATATCGGCTACAAACTGCTCTCAGTGGCCACGGTGCAGCAGACAATAGACGTCGATCCGCTCAGGATCTTTGACATGGCTATAACGCCGCAGACCCTTGAGTCGCCCGGCATTGTATCGTATCAGGTTTCCGAGCCGATGACGGTTGTCACTAAGATTTATAAACCGGGCACTTCTCTGGCTTCATGCGTGAAACCCTCGGTGAATTGTCCTCCTGACAAGCTCGTAAAAATGTTCGTGGGGGTGCGCCCGGCCAGAACCCAGATTTCCGAGTACTGGGACGGTACGGACCTGACGCTTTCAAGGGTGCCGGACGGCAACTATGTTTTTAAAGTGTACGGCTCCACCAGTACGGAGAGTGTAAGTATGCTTAACGGAACGGTGTCGGGTAACGCGGGATTAGCCTCAGACTCCATAATAGACAATATCCCGGTGGTAAACGGCCCGAGCGGCGATGACGCGCAGCTCGCGCAGGATATCTGGTTCGCCCCCAATCCGTACACGGGGAATAGTGGCTGGTTCCATATCCCGATATATGTTAATTCCGAACTCACCATAAAAATTTATAATCTGGTCGGAGACCTGGTATATAGTTACAGCTCCGGTCTGTTGGCCGGCTCGGTGGTTAAAACCATTCCATGGGATAAGAAAAACAGCTCCGGAAATGCTGTCGCTCCCGGAGTGTACTTCGCGGTAATCAGGCTGGAAGGCCGGGACGGCGCGAAAGGCGCGTTCCAGACAGTCAAGAAGATACTTGTACCGTAATGTGCGTAAAGCGGAAAGCGTAAGTCGTAAAGGGTTATAAGTTTGATTTTGTAAAAATTTGTTTTAGACTCTTTCTGATTTGCGCTTCACGCTTTACGAATCAGATCGAGAGGATTTTATGAAAGCCATGAAAAGCGCGGTTTTAAAAAGAATGTTTTGGGTGGCGGCGTTTGTTTTTGCCCCTGCCCTGATCTCCGACCCTTCCGCACTGCTTCACGCCGCGGACGCGAAAGCGGGAACGTCCGGCGCCGTGTTTATGAAGATTCCTACCGGCAGTCCCAGGGCGCAGGCGCTTGGCAACTGTGGCGTCTCTATAATGGAGGGGACGGAAGCCATGAGTATAAATCCGGCGGGAGTCGCTTCGTCGCAGCTGCGCGAGGCGAGTTTTTCACACCTGAGCTGGTTTCAGGATTATTCCGGCCAGTCCATCGCGTACGTGCACCCCATCGGGCAGTCGGTCGTGGGTGTAAATGTCGCCTATTACGGTATGGAAGGGTTTGATGTAAGGGACCAGGAGGGAATTCCGCAGTACGGCGAGGATGTTAAAGTGCGCAATGGATATGCCACGATCACCCTGGCTAAAAGTTTTTTTCTGGAAAAGCTGCTCCTTGGCGTCAGCGCCAAGAGCGTGATGGAAGACAACTATACCACAAAGTATAATAATCTCGTTTTTGACGCCGGCCTGGTTTTGAAACTGGGGCGTAAACTCTCGTTCGGCTGGTCGGGCGCTAATTTTTCAGGCAAAACAGATCAGGTTGTGAAGATTCAGCGCACCGGCATCGCTTTCTCTTTGAATTCGTTTCTCACGGCGCTGGTGGAATCAAAAGCCTATTCTGATCGTAAAAATCTATCCGGCGTCGGGATGGAATTTAATCTTCCGGAGGAGCTGCTGCAAGTCGGCCGCGTGAGCATGCGCGTCGGCTATACTCGCGCGGACAGCTACGGTAAAAATTACGACGACAAAACGCTTGACACGCTGGGACTGAGCGAGACCAGCGGCTGGACTTTTGGAATAGGGATATACAGCGCGCAGGCAATGGGCTTCGGAATGTCGTTTGATTACGCCATGGTACCTTATGGCGCGCTCGGAAAGTCCAACCAGATCATGCTTAAGATGCAGTTCTAACTGAAGGTATGGGGTTCATTGGATAAAGTTAGGGAAACTTATGAAGCGTAAATTCAATTGTAAGCGCTTTTTCTCCTATACTCCTTCCACTAAATCCTCTACCCTTCGCAGAGGCCAGACTGCCATAGAGTACCTTCTGGTGACGGTCGCTCTTACAGTCGCCTTTGCATCGGTGTATAGGGTATTGCAGTGGTACCTGGCCAGCCAATTCACCAGCGGCGGAGTTGTAATACTCAGGATGTACCAGGAAGATCCCTGGTAAGAATAAGGATTAAGTGTTAAGGATTAAGTTGTAAGTGATAGGGATTTGAGGAAATTAGTTTTTAGTGCCGAATCCTTATCCGTGTGAATTTAGATATAATTGTTATAAATAATACTGGAGGACTAGCAAAATGAACAGACTGTTCACCATGTGCGTTGGCATCGTATCACAGGCCTATGGCCGGCTGGCGGCAAAAAACAGGAAAGGGCAGAACACCGTGGAATACCTGTTGATGTTGGCTGTAGTCGTTGGCGTGGTGCTTATAGCAGGTATGGCTCTCAAGAATTATATGCCGGCGCTATTCACCAAGATCCAGGGCATGATTAACGGAGCGGCCGGATCTCTTGGTTCCGGCGGCGGCAACCAGTAAGAGTAGATGCAAGTCGAGAGGCAAAGCAATTTAGATGTAAAGAAATTCAGATGAGCTTCTAAATTGCCGGATCGCTTTGCATCTAAGTATTGGAGACCCTGTGGCTTTCAAAGAGTCCGTGTGTGGACTGTTTCGGTTTTTCTGCCGGGTTTTTAATGTCCGGCGGAGTTTCGTGGCTTGTTCTCTGAAAATTAAAAGAGCCGGGCAGGTTACCGTGGAGCTTCTTCTGGTTCTGCCGGTTTTCATGCTGATGATATTTTTTATCATGGAGCTGGGGAACCTCGCTTACCAGACCATCCTCGCGCATCATTGCGCCTATGAGCTGGCGCGTATCGGTTCGCTGGTGGCCGGGCCTCCTGGTGGCAGTTCGGATGACACCTCAAATGTGGGAAAGGCCGAATCCAAGATGCGATCGGTGATTTCCAAGATGTTTAAAGATCCGGGCCAGATACAACTAGTGGTAACCAGCGAGATTACAGGCGTGGACCCGCAGCCAAAGGCTTCGGCGAATCCGAGCACGCACACAAATGAGGATCTGCTGGTGACGCTGATTTTTCCGGCCAAACTTGTTTTCCCTGGCTCCAGCTATTTTTTCTCCGATCCGCCAAAGGGACGGCGGATCAAAAACATAACGGTGCGGGTAAGGATGCCCATAGAGAAGCCGGTCTTTCAGTAGGACGCGGCAATGAGCAGGTGATGTGCAGTAAGGGTCAAGCGGTATGGAATAAGAATGAAGAGGGATTTGGAACTTAATTCTTACCACTTAATCCTTATTTATTAATTATTTAATAAAGCTGTAATCTGTGGATTCTATAATTTGCTAAGGAGAATGTGTCATGGAAAAGAAAGGTGTCCTGGTTCCGGTAATTCTCGCCATTTTTGCCGCCAGTATTTACTGGTGGGTTCTGACATCCAAAGAGCGGGCCATCGCCAACGCGCAGGAGCCCGCCCAGGTGCTGGTCGCAAAGTATGACTTGCCGGCGCGCACCATTCTTAAAGAAGATCTCGTGGAAATTGTGCAGATGCCCAGGCAGTACATACAGCAGGACGCTCAGGAGATCCGAAGCGCTTCCGATATTAAGATGGTATCCAATCTTGTGACTGCCGTCAGGATTCCCAAGGGCAACCAGATCACTTTGTCTTCGCTCGTCTCTTTAAGTCCGGAGGCCGGCCTGAGCGTTAAAGTGCCGCCCGGCTACCGGGGCTGCGTCCTCCCTATGGAGAACGAACTGCTGCGCCTGATAAAACCGGGCGACAGGATAGACGTGCTTGTGACCTTTGAAGCCTCTATGGGGGACAATCGGAAGGAAAAAGTGACCGCAACCATTCTACAGAATGTGCTGGTGTTGGGAGTGGGAACGAACCTTGGCCAGGGCGTTTCTTCTATCCAGGCTAAAGCGAAAGAAGCCCAGGTGGCCGCTGATCAGGCTTTTTCCGACAAGGGCGTCATAAGCCTGTCGCTTAATCCGAACGAGGCGCAGTATCTTTCACTTTCGATGAAGGTCGGAGATGTTTCCATTATTGTAAGGGGTCTCGGAGACGTGGAGCTGCACCCCATGGAGATAGCGAGCTTTAAAAGGCTTATAAAATAAGGATTAAGTGAATTAAGGTTTAACTGCATAGCAGTTTATTCCTTACCACTTACTACTTAATCCTTAATCTGGAGATTATTACTATGCGAAATTTTTACTTTCTTGTGATAACATTGGCGCTTGCGCCCTCTGTCTGGGCGCAGAAGAGCGAAATGGTTGCCGTCAGCGCTGACATCGTGGAGATAAGCGGCTCCATACAGAAGGCCGTCGGTTTTTCCTGGAGCCAGGAGTTTGATTTTGGAGAGAAAAATATCCCTGGAATTATGACGATAGGCAACTTTGAGAGAAGAACAGCACTGGCGACCAAGCTCAGGCTTCTTGAGACCGAAGGTAAGGCCCAGCTCTTGTCAAACCCCAAAGTCATCACAAAGAGCGGCACCCAAGCCAATTTTACCGTGGGTGGCGAGATCCCGGTCCCCTACTCCAACGCGCAGGGTGTCGGCGCGGAATTTAAAAAATTCGGTGTCATCCTGAACGTCCTGCCGGTGATTATCGCGGAAAAGAAGGATACCGTTGACGTGCAGCTGCAGCTTGAAGTTTCCAACCCGGATTATTCAAAGCCCGTCAACGTGGGCGGCACCACCATCCCGTCTATGATCACCCGCCAGATCCAGACCGAGGTGGAGCTGAAAAGCGGCGAGACGCTTGTTATCGGCGGGCTTAAGCGAAGCAATAGGAACGTTTCCAAGAGCCGTGTGCCGGTTTTGGGCAGCATACCGCTGCTGGGCGCTTTGTTCAGTTCCACTGACGTGGTGGAAGAACAAAGCTCTCTGTTCCTGTTCGTCACGTTCGATATAATTAAATAGGTAGCAGGTGGCAGGTTGCAAGTAACAGGCAGCGAAGTGAAAAGTGTTTTAAGTTTCATTTTTCGGTTATCCGCCTGCCACCGGTCATCTGCGACCTGTAACCTTAAATTTTATGGAAAATATTAATCCCGCGCCGCGAGTCATCACATTTTCGGGCCCTAAAGAGGGCGTGGGAAAAACTTCCATTTGCGTCAATCTGGCCCTGGCCTGGGCGAATTATCAAAAACGGAATGTTATTATTATTCCTCTGGATCCCATGTGCAGGCAGGAGCAGGCCATGCTCCTCGGCCTCAACCCGCCGGCCATGGCCGACATTATTAAAACGCTGGGCCGCGAATCGGTCAGCGCCCTGGGCGCGCTGCTGAGGGGGAAGATACCGATCTCGTCTTACGGCGTGGGCGTGCTGCCCCTGGCCAAGAAGCGCTCCGATGTTTCCAAGATGTCCCCGGACCTCATTCTGCCCATACTATCCAAGCTTTCGCAGTCCTTTGATATTTTTATAGACGTCGACCCCTATTTCCCCATGCAGGTTTTCGCGTTCGATATCTCGGACATCGTGTTTTGGGTCACAAATTCCAACGTTTCCTCACTCAACGCCACGGCAGCCACTTTTCGGGAGATAAACGAACTTCATTTTCCCATGAGCAAATTTGAGGTTGTTTGTAATCTTTACGACATGCCGGGCGCCATAAGCCCCAATGAAGTCGAGAAGTTCTACAAACAGATGAATAAAGATATTTTGGCTTTCATGCCCTGGGAAGACGCCCTGCCCGGCTACACGAATCAGAACAAGATACTTATAGTGGAACAGCCCAACACTCAGTGGGTGAAGATCCTGCGCGTGCTCATGGGCCGTCTTTCGGAACTAAATCCCGTGGAGAAACAGTGGGTTTCCAGCGTCGCTTCCCCCGAATTTGTTCATGGCTCGGATATGCTGTGGCGGAAATTGGATCGTGAGGCGGAGCCAGCTTCCGGCGGCCCGCAGCCCGCCCAACCCGTGGCCAGAGTGGATGTGCCTGATTTTTGGGATGAGCTTAAAATGAAAATGCATCGTGATGTTGTTTCGGCGCTTGAAACGGAGCGCATTAAAATAACTGACGATAACGCCGCCGCCAACGAGGCGATCAGGAAAAAAGTGGATCTGATCATTAATGGCCTACTGCAGAAAGAGGCCACCATGCCGCTGACCAGGGAACAGCGCGCCAAATTTATAAACGAGCTTCTGGACGAGATCCTCGGTCTGGGTCCCCTGGAAGAGCTCATGAGGGATCCGGCCGTCACTGAAATAATGGTAAACGCCCCGGACCGGGTGTTCATCGAAAGGGGCGGTAAGCTGACGCTGACCAAATATAAGTTCAGGAACGAAGAGCAGATAGTCCAGGTTATGAAAAGGATCGTGGCTCCCCTGGGCCGGCGCATAGACGAATCCGTGCCGCTGGTGGACGCCCGCCTTAAGGACGGTTCCCGCGTCAACGCCATTATCCCGCCGCTGGCCGTTTCCGGGCCCACGCTCACCATAAGAAGATTTTCGAACAAGCCTTTCACCGATACCGAGCTTGTCAAAAAAAACAGCATCTCGCAGGATTGCGTTGATTTCCTGAAGGCCTGCGTCAGGCTGCGCAAGGATATTATAATCTCGGGCGGTACCGGTACCGGTAAAACCACTTTTCTCAACATGTTGTCCAGCTATATACCCGAAGAAGAGCGCATCGTGACCGTGGAAGACGTGGCCGAGTTGCGCCTGCAGCAGGAACACTGGGTGCGCCTTGAAAGCCGTCCGCCTAACATCGAAGGCAAGAACGAGATTACCATACGCGACCTGGTGAAGAACTGCCTTCGTATGCGTCCCGACCGCATTGTGGTCGGAGAGGTCCGCGGTTCCGAGGCTTTGGATATGTTGCAGGCCATGAACACTGGTCACGAAGGATCGCTCGCCACCATCCACGCCAATACTCCGCGCGACGCCCTTACCCGCATGGAAGCCATGTGTCTTATGGCCGGCGCCGATCTTCCTATCTGGGCTTTGCGGGAAATGATCGCTTCCGCCGTACATATGGTGGTGCAGTTAACCAGGTTCTCCGACGGTACCAGAAAGATCACCGCAGTCACCGAGATTACCGGCCGTGAGGAGAACCAGATAACGACGCACGATATATACAGATATCACCAGACCGGAATAGATAAAGATACCGGCCGGGTAATCGGCCATTTCTCGGCCACCGGGGACCCGCCCAAATTCTTCAAGGATTTCGAAACCCACGGCATCAACATGCCTGTGGAACTTTTCTGGACCGAAGAGCAAAAACGCGCCCGCGGTGTCAAAAAGTAGGATATAGGGTGGTGTAAGGATTCTTTTGGTATGAATATTTTCAGATTATCAAACCTAATCGCGCCATGTAAAAAGCGTTTCATTGGCGTTCTTTTTGTTTTTGCCGCTCTCTGCCCTCTGCCCTGTACCCTGACCCCTGTCCCCTCGCTTGACGCGGGAGTTCTGGCCAAAAATCAGATGGCTGAGGTCACCTGCGCGGCCACCAAAATGCAGCTTTTCTATTATTATCTGGCCCCTGAACACGACCCCAGGCTCAGCGATTACCCCATCAAGTGCAAAGGCGCGACTATCAATATTAAGATGCCTAAATGGGTGGAGACGGCCGTTCCCGTCATGCTTAATAATAAGGTATGGCGCGACCCTGAGGAAGGTGAAATTTCTGAAGCGTCACTCTGGCAGACGCCGGTCTCCATTCTTTATGAGTTCCTGGAACTGACAAAAAAGACTTTTCCGCGCGAAGAAAAGGGAGTTGAGATTTCTCCGGGTCTGCTTGTAAAGGAATACGCGGATATCCGGATACGCTTTCAGATGTCTCTGGACCGGCTTTACCGGGCCAAGCGTTACGATTCCATGAATGGCCGCGGACGGACAATGCTCGCCGTCTTCAATCTTATATTAAAAGAGATGGAGAGCATATCTGATGCGATTTCAAGCGCGGACCAGCAGCGATACGCCGAGGCGGTCGCCGCCATCTCCGTCCTGAGCCAGGACTCCTTCAGCCTGCTTTTCAGGGCGCCGCGCGCCTATTCGCCACCTCTGACTCCCTCCAAATCCCAACAGGCAATCCTTACCGCGGCCACGGTTCTGGGTATTCTGCTAGTCTTCTTGT
This sequence comes from Elusimicrobiota bacterium, assembly GCA_037137395.1. GTDB lineage: Bacteria > Elusimicrobiota > Elusimicrobia > Elusimicrobiales > UBA9959 > YA12-FULL-51-18. The sequence goes on along the minus strand of JBAXKK010000003.1, from coordinate 33,823 downwards.
CGGTCAGGCTTTATTTCATGATGAACGAGGAGAAGACGGATAAAATGGTTGCCGACTACTCCACAAAAGTCGACAAGTGGAGCGATGCTTTTTCCAGGCAGTTTATTGATATAAAAGTGCACTATCTTGTTTTTATCCCGGCCGGACTTTTCGCGCTGGCCGGCCTGTTGAGCTTCAACCTGCCGGTGTTCATTGTCCTGACCGCACTGGGGATGGTTGTCGGGCTTAAGACTCCCACCTATGTTTTGAACTCCATGAAGCTGCGGCGCGGTCTCAAGATTGACACTCAGCTGATGGACGCGCTGATCCTTTTAGCCAACGCTCTGCGTTCTGGTCTGGATATAGTGCAGGGTTTCGATATGGTTTCAAAGGACCTTCTGCCACCCATTTCAGACGAGTTTGCTCTCGTTATTAAGAATTACCAACTGGGCACACCCTTTGAGCGCGCTCTTGGCGGTATGGAGGATCGTGTTTCCAGCAAGATGCTTTCCTATATGATCCGCGCGATAGTGCTGCAGCGGCAGATGGGCGGTAACCTGACCAAGGTTTTTGAGCGCATAGTTATAGATATACGCGAGGAATCAAAACTTGAGGAAAAGACAAAAGCGATGACGGCGCAGCAGCGCATCCAGTCCATAGTGGTAGGTATTATGCCCTGGGTTATGGTCGGCGTCATGTTTGTTTTCCAGCCCGACACGATGATGAAATTTTACAGTACCCCGCTGGGCATGGGCGTTTTCGTCGGCTGCGCTATCTGGATAGCCATCGGTATGAAAGTGGTATCAAGCCTGGGCAAGATAAAGGTGTAAGATCATAGAGCTCCGCGCTATGATCTCATAAGTTTAGACACAGCTATTGGTTCGCTGTCGGGCGTATAAGCCCAGGATATGTCCGGAAGTTCTTTTGTTTTTTGCGTATAGCCAATGGCTTACGGCATATGGCAAATAATTGCCGCGTGGTGTGTTAAGGAAAGATTTATATGGATGCTTTTACAAAATATTTTCTGGTGTTTCTCGCTATCTTCGGATCTTTCGCTGTTGCCGCGGCCGTGCAGCGCTTCTTTGCTCCCAGAGAGGAGGAGCGTTCGGCCATAGGTGACGTCAGCGATATGGAGGGCAAGGAAGTTTCGGTTTTTTCAAAGCTGGAGGAGAGCAAAAATTTCTGGGACAAGCTGGACCTGTTCTTCGCGAGGGGCCTGGGGCTGGAGAAAAAGCTGGAAGAGCGGTATATGCTCCTGGGCCGGCCGGTGCATACCGACCCGCTTAAGATGCTTCATATCAAGATGATGCTGGCCGCGGCCCTGCCCGTGATCTTTTATGTTTTGACAGATTCTTATTTCGTAATCATCTTCGCTCCGCTTGGTTTCCTGCTGCCGGACGTGTTTTATTATTCCCCTAAGATACGGGCCCGCCAGCAGGACATCGTTCATAATTTCCCGACCTTCGTTGATCTTGCCGCGCTGATGATAGAATCCGGGCTCGATTATATGAGCGCTTTTGACCGGATCGTCAAGATCGTGCCAATCAAGACCTGCCTGGAAATTGAGGTGGAGCGAACCATTAACGAGGTTCAGCTGGGTTATTCAAGGCGGGACGCGCTCAGGCGTTTTTCCATGCGGACGGGTCTGCAGGAAGTGCGCTCTTTCGTGGGCCTGGTTATCCAGTCGGACGAGCTGGGCACCAGCCTGGTGGAGCTTCTGCGCAACTACTCTGCGGATATGCGCTTTCGCCGTCTGAATAAAGCTGAAAAGCTCGCGGCCCAGGCCTCTACCAAAATGCTTATCCCTTTATTTATCTTTATCTTCCCGACCGTGTTCATCCTGATGCTGTCGCCTATGATAGCGGACCTGATGACCGGCGGAATGCCGTTCTAGCGGCAGTGGAGAGGCGGAAATTTTTATGAAAAATCTTGTCAGGAATGCCGTCACCTCGTGTTTTTGCGCCTTCGTGCTTTTGTGCCTGCACCAATCCGCCGCCTTCGCTCAGGAGAAAGCCCGGGTGAAGAGTGAGGAGTCCCTTTTTCTTGATCTGCAGAAAACCGGCTTGGGTTCACTGAGCGAGCTTTCGGAGAAAAAACGTTTTATTGAGACCATAAGGCTGGAAAAGGCTAAGATCCAATCCAAGATGCTCATGAATGTTTATGAGAACGCCTTCAACTATTATCGCGCCGGAAACTACGAGGACGCGCGCGATCTGGCGAATAAGATCCTTTCCATAGATCCCAATTTTGAGGACGCCGGCATGCTGCTGGAGGCGTCCAATCAGCTTCGCGGCTCTTTGCGCCCGGGCATATCCGAGAAACTTATGCTGGAGGACCGCTTTAAGAGCGCCCTCTCACTGTACAACGAGGGCAGGATCCTGGACGCTCATAAGAAGATGGAAGAGGTAGTAAAGCTTTCCCCGAACAACATCAAGGCAAAATACTGGCTGGCCAAGATGAAGGATGACCTGCGCGACTATTATTTTCAGAAAGGCTCTCATCTCTACGCCAGGCGCGACCTGAAAATGGCCCTGGATAATTTTTATAACGCACTGCTGATTAAGCCCAGAGATTCCAGGGTCGTGGAATATATTACCAGGGTTGAGGACGAGCTTCGTCAGGAGTCAGCCAACGAGAAGCTGAAGGGCGCGCTGGAATATTACGCCCAGGGCAAGCTCCGGGACGCTTACGAAGGTTTAAAGAGCGTGCTGGAAATCCAGCCTGGCGATTCCAAAGCCAATAAGCTGCTGACTGAGGTTAAGAGTGAAATAGAGCAGGGCTATATCGGGCGCGGTAAAAAATTTTACGGCGAGAGGAGATATACCGACGCTATAGGGGAGTGGAGCACAGCCAAGCCTTACACCGCAAACCTCACCTATCTCGACAAGCTGATCTCCCGCGCCAGAGAACAGATGCGCCTTGAAGCTGAAGAAAAACGCCGCCGCTCTGAAGAGGCCGCGAAACGCGCGAAAGATGAGGAAGAGCGGCGGAAGAATGAAGAGGCTGAGCGCAAAAAAGCGGAAGAGGACGCCAAGCGAAAGGGAACTTCCGTGGATGGCCCCGTCAAAGCCCAGGGCCCGACTGAGGAGAACCGGCTGTCATCGCAGCAGCATTACCTTGAAGGCTTGAAATATTTTCAAAATTCCAACTACGAAAAAGCCCTTGATGAGTGGACTATCGCCAAGCAATTGGATCCCGGTAATTCTGACGCCGAGGCCGGTATGAAGCGTATAGAGCAATATCAGGCCGGCGGGCAATAAGACAGTGGATAGTGGTTAGTGACCGAGTTAGGGCGGGGGATTCGGTTGTAGGTTTGCCGCGAAATTGCAGCTGCAGCTTTGAGGCTGATTATTATCCGTGACCGCTTTCTGTGGGGGGGCCGCCTGATAGGCGGCTCTGTTTTTTGGGGAGGTTGTTTATTCATTGTTTCGTAATAATTTTGAAATGCGTGTTTTGTAGAATTAGATAGTTCCTGACTGACTGTGGGCGGTGGATCGCCTGGAAGGTTTTATTATGCGGCTTACTATTAAATGGCTTTTATGGTTTACCGGGATCGGCATTTATGTCCTTTGTCTGGGAGGGGTTTTCTATTACAACCTTTTTAAATGGACTTTTGACGAGAAGCTGAAAAAGGATATCACTGAGACTGTGAGGGTCTACGCCCCCACGATGCGCAACGGACTTCTCAAGAACCCCAGGATTATATCATTCGGAGAATACGACATAATGCAGTCGCTCGTTAAAGACGAGCGCATCGCCTCCGTTATTTATCTGAGCCGCGCGGGCACGGTGCGCTGGCATAAGCAATCTCGTTTTATCGGCATGGCTTGGGCCGATTTTCAGAAGGACTATCCTCCGCCCACCGATGCTATCGGCCAGGCGTATCTTTCAAAACTGCCCAAGGTCCGGCAGGTGCCAAAAGAGCCTTTTTATGAAATTGCCATCCCCTTTTCCGTGCGGGGGGAGATTATCGGCATAATAGACGTATTGGTGTCCAAGGCCGGCGCCGACATCCTGATCGGCGTTGCTATGCGCAAATATGTTTTCGGCGCCATCGGCGTTCTGTTCCTGCTGGGCCTGCCCCTCTACTTCTTCCTCCATCATTTCATCATCTCTCCTATGGAGACTCTCCGAGATAGCGTGGAGACCATCTCGCTTAAAAACTTTGATCTGCGTTTTCCGTCAAAAAAAGACGAGATTGGGGATCTGGCCGACGCCATCGCCCGGCTGCTGAGCAAGATGAAGGTGGAGATAGACGGTATTGTGAACAGGGACCGTAAATACAAGGACGCCGAACAAAACTGGTGGCGGTCCCTTTTAAGCATTATAGTGCCGGGAAGCGAATATGTGATAGTGGTCGACGAGAATAATAATATCCTATACGCTAATTTTGAGCTCGCCGGGGGCGGGGACGCCAAAAACATTCACCTATTGGACGTGGTTGACAGCCAACAGCAGAACCTCCTGCGCCTCGTGGGCCAGGCTTTTGAAACACCCAACCAGCCTGTTGAGGGTGAGACAGTGTTTCGCGGCCAGAGCCTTAATGTCAAGGTTCTGCACGTGGGCGAGACTTCAGAGATGAATCGCACGCTTATAATGTTCTATCCGAAACCGGGTATAACTATGTAGCTTAAGCCGGTTGAGGGTTTCAGCGTTTGCGAATTCTCCAGGGTGCGGCGGTATTAAGAGTTTGAAAACAGGAACCAGCAGCCCCCGTAACTTTCCCAACTTTTGTTCATGATATTCTCGTTTATTTCCAGAAAATAATTGCTAAAATAATATCTACTAAGCAGGCGCCCCGCAGGCCCGCCTTTTTGTCCTGTGTGTCGGGCGTTAATCTTGAGCCCGGGCTGCATGGATTTAATTGTGCGGACAAAAGAGCGGGGCGGGCGTCTATCCGGCGTTTTTATTATGGAGGCTTGCATGAAACTTGAAATCAGAAACATTAGCGTCGCTTCTCTTATAACCTCATCGGTGCCCCTTGTAGTGTTTGCGCTGGCTGTTCTGGGGGGGATAGTGACGTTTATGGTAGTTCCCAACCCGCAAATAGAGCCGATGAACATCGGCGCTAAAATGATGTCTATAGGGCTTTTCGCGCTTTTATATGTCGTGATCGTTTCCGCGCTTATGGTGTTTGTATCTTTCCTGTACAATATCCTGACCGGCGTTCTTGGAATGAAAGGCGTTTCTTTCGACATCGAAGAGATACACGAACACGAGTAATTTTTTTGCTGTCGCAAAAAAATATAGCCGTAAGCCATAAAGGCGCCGCGCCCGCTATAAGCCATAGGCTTTTAAGGAGGTTCTTAAGGCCTAACATAAGGTTTCTGCGTATGGCCTAAAGATAGGGCTTATGGCGTAGCTGGAATAGCCGCATGGAGATAATGTGAAAATTAATGTTATTTTTGCCGCAAAAGACTTTTCCCGGGCCTCGCTTATACTCGAGATGCTTAACCGGCAGGGTTATTCGGTCATGACCGCCCACAGAGCACGGGAAGTAATGGGCATGCTGGCTGAAAAATCTTTCGATTTGGTCATCATCGGGCAGAACCTTTCGGACGAGGAAGGGCTCACTTTCCTCAAAAATCTCCGCGCGAAAAATAAAAATATTCCGGTCATTGCTATGCTAGAATCGCCGGATACCTATCTTGAACACATGCCGTCCGGCCTGACCCTTGAGAGCTTGGTTCAGCACGGGCATGGCGCTCACGGCGGCCATAATGCCCATCAGGCGCCCAAGATCAGCTATAAACTGGCTTTTTTTCAACTGGGAGCGGATGAGTGCCTTAGTTATAATCAGGACCTGCACGAAAGCATCGCCCGCATCCGAGCGGTGGTTCGTCGCACTGTAAGCACCCAGCCGGATGAGGTTCTTAAGCTGAACGAAGTCGAAATCAATATGTCCAGTTACACCGTAAAAATAGCCAACAAGGAGATCACGGTCACTGCCAAGGAATTCGACCTGCTGTATGTGTTTCTGAGCTCGCCCAATCGCGTGCTCTCGCGCCCCTATCTTATTGAGCGCGTCTGGGGATATAACTATTTTGGTTCGCCCCGTACCGTGGATGTCCACGTCCGCCGCCTGAGGTCCAAGATGGGGAAGGCTGCTAAGTATGTGCACACTGTGCCCTGTGTGGGCTATAAACTTGTGCCTGCGAAGTGAAATAAAAAACAGTAAGTAGCAGGGAGTAGGCAGTAAGGAATGAGAATCGCTTGCCGCTGAATCCTTAATTCTGTGTTTTACGGAGGGTTTTAATTATGTCCGGTAAAAAAATTCTGGTTATTGATGACGACGCCCATCTGAGGGAAAGCCTGGCCGAGGTCCTGGACCTTGAGGGTTTTGACTGCCTTCAGGCCGGAAACGCCAAGTCCGGCATTGAATCGGCCAAGAAGCACACCCCCGACGTTGTGATCATGGATATTCAGCTTCCTGATTCCAGCGGCTTTCAGATATGTCAGGAACTGAGACGCTACTCCAAGGATTTCATTCTTATAATGATGACGGGCCGGTTCCTCTCCGCGGAGGAAAAAACACAGGGTTTCTCGCTCGGCGCGGACGAATACCTTACAAAGCCGTTCGATATTCAGGAGCTGTGCCTGCGCATCCGACAGCTTCTCTCAAGGAAGGGAAAGTGAAACTATTAAAAGCCGCTCCTCTGGTCCTGACGCTTCTGTGTATGGCGACCGTTTCCAGCACGGCGGTAGAAGGTGTTACCCCCGCCCCTGTCGCTCAGAGCGCGAAGAAAGCTAATTTGCCGGTTGCAACTGAGCCGACAAATAGCGGGCAGAAGAGCGGGGTGAAACTGGAGATCTTTTTCGAGAGCATGGACGGCGCCGGCTGGCAGTGGTTCTTTCTGGGCGATGCCGTGCGAAGGCGGCTGCCTTCCGTGGAGATGAGCGTGTATCCTCTGCTCGCCAGGAACGATAAAGGCGAATGGGAATCGAAGCGCGGGGCTGCCGAGATAGCCGAGTCCATGCGGATAGCTGCGGTTGCAAAATTTTACGGCGCCAAGCTTTCGGGCTACCTTAACGCAAGATCTCTGAGCCCCTGGGCCGACGGCTGGCGCGACGCCGCTATTTTCTGTGGCATACCTCCCGAGGAGCTGGAGGCGAAGGTCGCTAAGAGCGGAGATGAGCTGATGGGGAAAGTGTACGACCGCGTAAAAAAGGCCGGAGTTACTGGCACAGCGGTCCTGGTGAACGGCAAGAAATACGAGGGCGGGCCCAGGCTTTTAACTCTCTTTGAGATGGTCAACAGCCAGTTGCCCGGAGAAAAGCGCGTTGCCATGCCGAAAACGGCCGCGGCCCCGCTGGCTGCCAGCGCGCCTGCTCCCAAGTTCTGGATAGTTATAAGCTCCGGCGTGGAAAAAAGCGACACGTTGGTGGATGTGTTCAGCAAATATTTCTCCGGTATAAAGCCCGTGATCCTGGATTACGATTCCCCGGAGCGGGTGAACAGCTTTCCGGATCTTGACTTTCTGCCCGCCTATGTCATCGAGGACACCAAGAACGCCCGCACCGTCCTCGCCCAGGAGATAAAAGCCGGGGTGTTCGCGGAACATAACGGATATCTGGTCTATTTTGACAAGCAGCGCAAAGGGCTTTATGCCGGCGCCAAACATGAGCCGGGTGTGTTAAAGGTGTTTGTCATGTCCCAGTGTCCTTACGGCGTGACGGCCGAAAACGGAATTATAGACGCGCTGAATAAAAAACTCCTGCCGGAGGGTACGAAGATACGAATACATTATATCGGCGACTCCGAGAAAGGCGCCGACGGACAATACACTTTTAAGAGTCTTCATGGCACCCCGGAGTGGGAGGAGAACGTCCGCCAGTTGGTGATTGCTGCGAAATTTCCATCCAAGCTTAACGCCTATCTTTTGGAGAGGAATAAAGACATCACGTCTACGCAATGGGAAGAAGCGGCCAAAAAATCCGGGCTGAACCCTGCCGCGCTGGCCGACGGTTTTGAGGCGGGGAAAGCCCTGCTGGCGGAAGATTTTAAATACACCGCCAATCTCGGTATGACCACCTCGCCCTCTTTCCTGTGGGAAGGAAGGCTGTTCGCGGTGGGAGTGGGAGAGCTTGCCAAGATTCCGGGTTTTGAAAAAGTTACGGCGCAGGGATCGACCGGCGCCGGCTGCGCGAAATAACGCCTCGACTGTCTGGCGCAATATTTTCGCAACATGCTTTTGCGATAATATCACTGCAGATTTAGATGTAGTTGAGCCGGGTAATTTGTAATCGGTTGAGATTACTGGTTGCCGGGTACTGGTTACTGACTTATGACCGAAGCTCCCAAAAAACGCGGACGGCTTTTTTATAAATTCCTTTTTGTGTTCCTTATTGTCTCGCTGGTGCCGCTGGGTATAGTCGGCTATTATCTGGTGAACCTGAGCCAGGTGACGCTTAACAGGGCCATCTCCCGTGATCAGGAGGCCCTGGCCGTAGGCTTCTCCGACACCGTCTCCAGCTATGTCACTAATTTCCGGAACGTGCTTTTTGACGCGGCCCACCTTGAAGATTTTTCCTCCATGAACGCGAGCAAGCAACAGGCCCTGATCAATCATGTCATGCAGCTGCACGCCCCGTTCCTTGAACTTTCCGTCATCGACTCCGGAGGACAGGAGACCGTGCGCGTCGGCCGTTTCGTGCGCGATAATAAGCTGCGCGATTTTTCAAATGACGCGCTGTTCGCCAAGGTCATGAAAACCGGCGAGTTCGTGGGCGGGCTGGAAAAATACATGGGGTCTTATCCGGCCATAACCATGGGTGTGCAGATCGTCAGTTCCACCACCAATCAGGGTACGGGAGTTCTTATCGCCAAGATGAGCCTCACCGGCCTTTCCAGCATCCTGAAGACTGGTTTTCCTGAGATCACACACACGCAGGCCGCGGTGATAGATACCAACGGATTCCTGATAGCGCACTCAAACCTTAAAGAAATATATAAGCCTGATGCCAAGCTACCGGACGATATTCTTAAAATTCTCCTGCAAAACGACGCGAAGACCGGAGGGGGGGAGATAATACTCGACACCGGAGAGAAGGTCCTCGGCGCTTTCGCGGAGGTTTCCGAACTCGGCTGGGTTGTTTACATCCAGCGCTCTGTCTCCGTGGCCTATTCGGCCTCCAATGAGATGCTTAAGCGCACCCGGTGGATGATGTTGCTTGTCACAGTTTTCGTGCTGATTCTCGGTTACGCCGTGTCGCTGTTCATCACGCAGCCTATACACGCGTTGCGCGAAGCCGCTATAAAGTTGGGAGAGGGCGATTTTGATTATCTGCCGGACATCAGCATGCCAAACGATGAGATAGGCGAGCTGGCCCATACTTTTATGCAGATGAGCGAATCTCTGAAGGTAAAGACCGCAGAAATCATGTCAGCCAAAGAAGAATTGGAAAGGCTTAACCGCAGCCTTGAGAACCGCGTTGAAGCCCGCACGCGCGAGCTTAAGTCAGCGCAGGATGAACTTATTAAGAAGGAGCGTCTGGCCGCCATAGGCCAGATGGCTTCCGTGGTCGGGCACGAGATCCGTAACCCTCTCGCCGTCATAAATAATTCAATTTACTTTATCAAGACTAAATTCAACGCCTCCGCCGCGGCAAATCCGCTGGACCCGAAGGTTACCAAGCATATCTCAATAATAGAATCGGAGATCCGTCAGGCCAACGGCATTATTGACGAGATTCTGGGTTTCGCCCGCACCAGAGAACTGAACCCAAAGCTAACTCATCTGAACGCCTACATGGAAGACCTCATGATGTCTTACCCCTTCCCTCCTCATATAGAACTTATAAAAAAACTTGCTCCGGAAAATCCCACTGTTAATATCGACACCGATGAGATGACTCAGGCGGTCCGTAACCTGATAAAGAACGGCATTGAAGTCATGCCCGATGCCGGCAGGATTTTCGTTCGCACCGAGGTGTCGGGGGATATGGTTCGTATAGATGTGGAGGACGCCGGCCCCGGCATTCCTAAAGAGACCCTGGAAAAGATTTTCGCGCCCTTCTTCACCACCAAAGCCCGCGGCACCGGCCTCGGTCTGGCAGTAGTTAAGAAAATTGTAGACCGGCATAGAGGCCGCGTCGAAGTTACCAGTATTGTGGGCAAGGGCACCTGCTTTAAACTGTTTATCCCGCTTGTAACCAATAATCAAAATAAGCAACAATATAAGTAAGCGCGGCGATATAAACAACGATGCAAAGCCGTTTGGATGTAAAGCGGTTTAGCCCGACAGGGGCTTTGCCTCCTTGCATCTTTGCCGCTTGTGGTTAGTCTGTTTTAATCCAGCGCTGTCACGCTATACTATGGAAAGCAAGATACTAATCGTTGATGATGACGCCCACCTGCGGGAAACCCTGCGCGACTTATTGGAAATGGAAGGCTACAAGGTTTTTGAGGCCAGTTCCGGCGCCGAGGCCATGAAACGGGTCGTTTCCGATTTTTACCACATTATCCTCATGGATTTCAACCTCACCGATAAGACCGGCATCGAGGTCATAAAGGATATCCGAAAACTTAACACCGACAGCCAGATCCTGATGATGACCGCCCACGCCTCCCTGGATACCGCAGTCAAGGCCATCCAGGAATCCGTTTACGATTTCCTGATAAAGCCCGTTGATTTTAATTACCTGCGGCGCGCCATAAAGAAGGCTGAAGAAAAGCTTTTTCTCGAGCAGGAGAATAAGCGCCTTATTGACATGCTCAAGCATAATAACGAGGAGCTGGACCGCCTGAACGGGATGAAGTCTAAATTCATGTCCATGGCCTCGCATGACCTCTCCAACTCCCTGATGACCCTGCAGATAAGCTTTGAGATGCTTGCCGCCACTATTACCCCGAATGAGGACCAGGGCAAGAAGATGAGTTTTATCAACACCAGCATCTCCCAGATCTCGCGCCTTATTGGCGATCTGGTGGACTGGGCATCCATCGAGCAGGGCAAGTTGCGCATGGAAAAGAATTATTTCGAAATGGACAAGATGGTGGACGAGATTGTCGTGGGACCTAAAGCCAGGGCTCAGCAGAAAAGCATATCGATCGCCACCAGCATCAATAAAGAGAACCTTAAGATGGTCTGCGCAGACAAGCGCCGGATAAGCCAGGTGCTTATGAATCTCCTGGAAAACGCGATCCGGCACACTTCGCGCGGAGGGAGCATAATGGTTTTTGTTGAGCGTCTGGAAGACTCGGTCTGCGTTTCCGTGAAGGACACGGGCGAGGGCATAGACCCGGCTGAGCTGACCAAACTTTTCCATAGCTTCTACCAGCCGGCCGGCGGTAAGTCCCCGCACGGGCGGCTCGGCCTCGGTCTTTCCATCGCGAAAGAGATAATTCAAAATCATGAGGGCAAGATCTGGGTGGAATCCGAAGGCGTGGGAAAGGGCTCCTCGTTTAAATTCACTATTCCGTTCGCCAAGGAGCCGCCGCCGGTAGCCGACAAGGCGGCCTGACAGTTAAAAATTTTAAACGGATTTTAAAAAGAGCGGCATAATCAGGTATAATCTTATTGAATAGGCTGCAGGCAGTCGGGTTGCAGGTATACAGGTATAACCGAGTTATAAAACAAGGAGTTTAGCATGGCTACCCCTAAAAAAACAGTTACAGTTTTAATCGCAGACGACCAGACACTTTTCAGGGAAGGAATCAAGGATCTGCTGGAAGACGAAAAAGGAATAACCGTCGTGGGTGAAGCCTCCAACGGCCCGGAAGTAGTCGCCATGGCAAAGAAACTAAAGCCTGATGTAATCCTGATGGATATAAAACTTCCTCAGATGGACGGCGTTTCGGCTACGCGCATCATAAGGAAGGAGTGTCCCAACACGAATGTGCTGATCCTCTCCAGCTACGAAGATGAGGCGCATGTGACCGAAGCTATCCAGGCCGGCGCCAACGGCTACCTTTCGAAAATGCTGCCCGCTTCCGAACTGGTTCACGCGCTTAAAACTTTCACCACCGACGGCGTGATGATACCCCAGCCTATAATGGGGAAACTTATACAGGGTTTAAGGCAGATGGGGCAGCCCGGCTACGAGAACGCTCCCGACTCCCTTACCGCCACAGAGATAAAAGTTATGTCACTCCTCGGCAAGGGTAACTCTAACAAGGAAATTGCCGCCACGCTCGACTGCAGCGTCAAGACCGTTAAAAACCACCTCAACAGCATCTTTCAGAAGCTCTCGGCTAACAACAGGACCGAAGCTGTGGTGAAGGCAATAGAAAAAGGCCTCATATCGCACGAAGGTCAATAATCGGGCCGCTTTCATAATTATAAGGGGGCTGCTGACTTTTCCGGCAGCCCCTTTTTTAATGATAATGTAACATAGCTGAGGTATGCTATATGGCGCAGCAGGGCCCTTGAAAACGGCCTGTTTTGGTGGTATAAGATAGTAGGGAAAAAACCGCCATAAGTTGTAGGCTGTGCGCCATAGGCGGACAAGGTTTAAAAATGCAGATTAAATTATCCGAAACAGTAAAAAGCTTAAAGCATTATGTCTATGGCCTATGGCCTATGGCCTATGGCTTAACTTGTATTGCTGCGTGTGGTTTCGCGCGCCCTCCCCGTATATTCCGGAAGGGGCAGACCACGGTGGAGTATCTCCTTATGCTGGCCGTGGTTGTCGGAATGACGCTGATAATCGGGATACTGTTTCATAAAAAAATTCTGGGCGGGATGTTTAGTTTGATTGGCATGGTAATGGGCGCCGGCAAGCCCACTTAACCGCAGTTGTAGGGTACAGGGTGAAAAAAGAGAAGATAAATATGGCATTCAGAGGCGGGGTTGAAAATATTAACGAGAATAGGATATGCAACTCTTTTTTTGCATTCCTTCATTTTCTATTGGGTATTATATCTGCCCTCCGCCTTAACATCCCTGACCTGACTCCGCGCGTTCGGAAAGGACAGATACTGATTCCTTCTGTCCTGATAATCCCGTCTCTCATGCTTTTTATCTACCTTATATTTGAGACCACGAAGTTGTCCAGAGAAAAAATACGCCAGCAGTTCGCGGTGGATTCCGCCGCCTTCATTCAGATGGGAGACTACACCAATATCCTCAACCGTACGGCTTATGTCAACGGCGCGTTCCCGTACAGGATCTTCAAGGAAGCGTATGAGTGCGTGGGTGGCTGCGGCGGCAGCGGAGGCAACTGTCTGAAAAAGACAGATGAGAGCGGCTCGGTCTGTGTTTACGATATGCTTTACGACGCGGGGGCTATACCTAAATATAAAAACGATGTTTCGGGTGCGGAAGCCACGCCCCTGGACGCCGAGTCCAAATGGGAGATCGCGTATAAGGATCCGCCCAGGGGCGGCATAAATAAAAATCCTCCGGCGATGGATAATTTGCTCAAACTGATAACCCGTGATCAGGGCATTTATACATATATATTCTGGGACCCGGCCGCATCTATTTATCAATTTTACTCCCGGGTCTATACCATGCTGGGCGCGGTGGAGGAATCCCAGATGACGGTGTTTGAACGCCTGACCGAGAATTTTAATTTTTTCAGGAAGTCTTATTATCTGAACGCCAACACCCAGGAATGCGTGGATAATCCCAATACCTGCGGCGAAGACGGCGTCAGGAGTCCGGGCGGGTTCAGGAACAACAGGTTTGTGCGCGGTTCGAACATGTTCATCTGGTACCTGAAAGAAATAATGTTCTACGCCAAAGTGCCTAAGTCCGGCTTGCCGCCGTATTTTCTGGGGTGGGTAGATCCTCCGATACGGATGCCGGGCAAAGGATTGTTCCAGATTGCCACTTTCAGCGACGACGCTCTGAAGACCGTGGGGCGTCCCGGCTATCATGTTTACCAGGGCTGGGATGTGTCCTCTAATTATTTCGGCGTTAATTTCAACAGCATGGTGGCCTGTCAGGAGACCGGGCGTCCCTGCGTGCACGCCCTTGTGGCCACTCAGTGTTCGCAGTTGAGTTCCGGCAATAACTGCGTATGGCCCAATCCCACGCCTAAGTATCAAACCAGGCTGTATCCGTGAACAATGCCATATGCTTTAGGCCATAAGCCATATGCAGATAAGGTGCTGAAATGCAGATGAAATTATCCAAAATAATAACAAGCTTAAAGCATACGGCCTATGGCCTATGGCGTCCTTTCCGGCGGAGCCGGAAAGGACAAGCCATGACCGAAGTCGTCCTGCTGTTCCCAATCTTCATGCTGGTTGTATTCATGACGGCCAAGATGTTCGCACTGCTGGTTCTGGTGCAGAAGATGGAGATTGGTTCATATTACGCCGCCCGCCGCTGGCAGTTGGAATCCCATCTTAGCGCCGAGTTCGCCGCCAATTGGGACGATCCATGGCTTAGAAGGGATATCGAAGACAAGGTCAGAGGCTATGTCGGGTTTGACACGCCATCGGTTAAAAAATTTCTTAATCTGCGCACATTTACGCTCGAAGTCGTGCGGACCCAGGTCTGGAACGTGGTGACCCTGACTATTGAGACCGACCCGGCCGGGATTAGGATGTTGTGTAAGTATCCCAGGCAGGTGGTATGCGCCGCCCCGTACGGCGAAGCCTGCAATAATGGTTACGATTACCTCTGCACCGGCGGAAAACAGCTGCAAGTGATCAAGTATGTTCCTAACCGCGACCGGCCGATACAATTTGTTCTGCCCGGCCTTAGCAAATAGCGTGGTTTCTCTGTAAACCAAATGATATCTTGTAATGATCGCGCACATCCTTTTGTGGGTTAGACCTTGAAATTAGTTGTTTCCTCTGCTATAACATAAGTGAGATAACCAAAAAATGGGCCGTGGGGATAATATCTATGCATATTAGTCTCCAGACTCAGATTATTTTTTTTAATCCGGGATAAGGCGGAGGGGATATGGCTTCCGAAGAGGATGAGGAACGAGGCGGTTTTTGGGCTTCTTTTCCCGGCTTAAAAAATATAAGGAATTATAAATGGTTGAGCACCTTGCTGGTGCTGGCATTTCTTATTGCGGGCGGGTTTGTCGCCTGGTTTACCATGAAAAACGCCGCCAATAAGCTTGCGGGCGGCGGCAACTATAATTCTCTTAGCGCCAATAGCGCGCCTTACGGGGAAGGCTCCGCGGCCAAAACTGAAAAGGAAGAAGGATTTTTTGCTTCGGAAGAGGAATTGGCTAAGGCTGACCCTGCGCTTCAAAAAGAATTTATGGATAATTCCGCCGCCGCGGCCCTCCCTGTCTCAGGTAAAGCCGGCGGCGCCGGGGGCGGAAACTTTAATTCTGCTTCCGGCGGCGGTTCCGCGTCGCGTTCCCCGGCTCAGGGCTCCGGGCTCGCCTACAGGCTTAACGCCGGGGCGATACATCTCGGCCAGATGAATGGCGGCCAGGCCTCAAAAGCGATGGCGCTTAGGCCGGAAGAAATGAGCGGCGGCGTTTCGGCCGCGACCGCGCAGTCTAAAAACGGCGCGCCAGGCGGCGGTCTCGCAAAAGGGCCGAAGATGTCCGTGATGGAGGCGCTGAAAAGCGCTTTCAAAGCGAATCTTTACGGGGCGCGGCTGGCCTCCCAGGACTCGGCTAAAAGCTGGATAGCCAAGGCCTTTGACGCCAACCACGATGCGCAGCTTTCTCTGGAGTACGATGAGAAGGTGAAGGCCAAGCTGGACCGCGTGAATCCCGGTTCCATTCCCAACTTCCTCAGAGATCAGAATATGGACGCCACCGATGCCAAGTCGCTCGGAGTGTCCAGCGTGGGCAAGCCGGAGCTCGATAAGGAAGGCACCAAAGAAGCGCTGAAAGAAGATAAAGACTATCAGGAGAAAAAAGGGAGCAGAGACCTGGCTAAGGCGCTGTTCACCCCGCTGGGCCCGTTCACGGGATCCGGGAATACGGGCGATAATCCTGCCGCCGATGCGGGGCAGCCTTCCGCTGGCCCGGGAAATGACGATGTTGAAAGTTTTTCCAACCCTGATGACGCTCAGACCTTGCAGGATATCGGGAAGGAGGAATATATCGATACCGAAGGTTACGGGGCGGAATGCGGCTGTAAGATCGAGTCAGCCTGCTGCTGTCTGCCTCCCGATTCTGCAAATGGTCAGCCATGCCCCATGTACGGGCCGTTCCTGCCGGATGATCCCTGCGGCGCCGGGCTTTACGACGGCGCGCCGGTCGGGGATTTCCCCGCCAATACCACGGGCACATTGCCGGCGTAGACAATATTTCCTGACAGGATTTGATTTCTGGAGCGTATGATGAAGAAAATTTTTCTGCCTGTGATTTTCCTTTTTGCCGCGGCTTGCGCCGATAAAGATCTGAGCCCGGGCATTATTAATGTGTTTGAGGCGCACAGCTATGAGGAATACTCCCCGCAGAGGATACGGGACTTGTTGCGCTCCAGGGGCGTGGATGGCCTTAAGCTTCTGGACCGTCACGCCGAGGTTGTGGCGGCCAGGAAAAAAATAAAAGAATTGCCCGGAGCGGCGGGCTTATCCTCCGGTCTGCTGCTAAGTGAGTGGGGCGGCGCTTTTTACCTGATCAGGGTGTTTCGCGGATCTCCCGGTATGGCAGCCGGTTTGCGGGACGGAGACAGGGTGCTTGAAGTGAACGGTGTTGCGGCCACTGCGGACGCGGTTTTGGGTTTGGCGCGCGCGGCCGAAGGGTTCAGGCTGAAAGTGGAGCGGCGCACGCCTAAAGGGTCCGGCGTGATAGTTGCGGATATTAAAAAGAAAATTTTTTATTCTCCGCCGATCTTCGGCTTTTACGAGCCAGCCACGGCTACCGCTTTTATCAGGATAAGGATGTTTTCCGCAGGCTCAGGAGCCACGATTGTCGCCGGGCTGGAGGCTTTGTCCGGTTTGGGGGCGAAAAAAGTGATATTTGATCTCAGGGATTCGGCCGGCGGCGTACCGGATGAGGCTGCCGGTCTGCTTGAGGCTTTGGCGGCCAAGGCGGGGCCGGTGCTTGAGATAAAGTCCAGGCATAAAGGCTACCGCCGTCTTTTTGAGGCTCATGGTGCAGGGCCTTTCGCGGCCCTGCAGTCGGTTGTGCTTGTTAATTCAGGGACCGCGATGGCGGCTGAAGTTTTCGCGCAGGCTCTGCGGGAACTGCGCGGCGCGCAAGTTATAGGCGAGACTACCCGGGGCGGAGTCTCCCTGCAAAAAACATTCAGACTTGGGGCCGGCGGCAAGGGGCTCAGGATTACCGTGGCAAGAATGTTTCCTCCTTCAGGCGCAGCCCTGGAGGGGAAGGGCGTAGAGCCGAATTTTAAAGTAGAGCTTACGGGCGCCCAGGCGGAGGAGCTAAGGAAAGCGTGGATTTCAGCCAGCGAAACCGCGCTCATGACCGACACCGTATACGCAAAAGCCCGGAGCTTTCTCGTCGGCGCCGGACCGCTGCTTGACAAGGCAAGGGGCAACCCTTGACAATTTTTGTAAATCTGCTATAATATAACGGAGAAGTGCGGCGGGTAGTGCAGTGGGTGTCCCGTTAGGAGCGCGGCAGAGTCAGTCGGAAACGCGTAGGCGTAGTGTGGGGCGGTTGCGGTGCGCTAGGAGTGTCCGGTGCGCCCCTAACGGGACAATTCAGGTTGGCCGTTTCAGTTGCCTTCCGGGTGTGAACCCTGAAGAAAGCCGAAGCGGCTTTTTTATTTATAACAATTCGGCTATGGTCCCCATTTACGGCTTACGGCTTACGGCTTACGGCTTACGGCTTACGGCTTACGGCTTACGGCCTATAGCTTATAGCAGCCCCTGTTAAACAGCCTGTTAACAATTCCTTAATCAAAAGGAAATCAGTAACTTCTAAAATATTGTGAAGATTAAAACGCGGACCGGGCATATTAAGGAACAGTATATGGAAGACAAAGATAATAAGCAGAAGGAAAAAATGAGTTCTCCTCCGACGCCTCCGGATGGCGTTAATCACTATTCTCCGCTGCTCCCTCAGCTGCAGGGGGGAGGAGTGTCCGCTTTCCCTTCTTCTCAGCCCCAGAACTTTTCCGCGCCCAATCAGCCCCAGAATTTTCAGAGGAACACGCAGGCCGATGAGTCTGCCAGAATGAAAGAGGACAAGGACAGGCTTGAGAAAAAAATAACCGAGATGGAGAAGATCGTTTCCCAAGAAAAAGAGAAAGCTCTGCTGGCCACTTTAAAAAACCAGCAGGATGAGGCGCTCTCCTCCAAAGTTGAATCTTCGCTGAAAGACATACAGGATAAACTGCGCCGCGACCGGCGCGAGCAGGAAGTGCAGGAAGAGCGCCTTACGCTTAAATCTAAGGTGAAGGACCTGGAAACACGGCTGGTCTCCGAGCGCGAGACCTGGATGCAGACGCTCAAGGGGCAGATCCAGGAGCGCGAGACCCAGTCCAAAGACGTTGAGGGCCATTTTCTTTACCGGCTTCAGGAGATGGAGCGCCGCTGGCTTGAGGAAAAAGCCCAATGGCAGAAGACTATTTCCCAGAAAGAGGATGAAGTAAGATCTCTCAAATCCAGCACCGAGAAGTTGAGGGCGGTCGAAGATGAATTCCGCCGCGCGGCCATGGAAAAAGAAATGCAGGCCAAGGAAATTTCCAAGCTCAGGGATGATGTGGCCAAGATTGACCGCGAGAAAGCTTCCATTGAGTCTTATATCAAAAATATTCCTGAGCGCGAGAGGGAATTTTCGGACATGAGGGCCGAAAACGCCGGTCTGCGCGCCCGCGAGGAAAGCGCGCGCAGCGAGTGCAAGCTGGCTGATGAGAAGTTCCGTTTTGAAATGGACAAGATGCGCAAAGAGGTCGGCGGCCTGCAGTCCGAAATCGGCGCGATCTCGGACCGCAAAAACACTGAAAAGGATGAGGAACTTCGCAAACTCCAGATACGCTACGAATTTGCCCTGCAGGAAAAAGAGAAGGCGGTGGCCGATGTCACTGGAGAGAAGGTACGGGCCATGTCGGAGCTGGTCAGGATCAAAGGTTTTGTATCCCGGGTGCAGGCGATCAACGCGGTGCTGGAGAAGGAGCGGCAATCCCTGCGCATGGAGAAGATGCAGATGGCTCAGGCCATGGCGTCTGGCATTGAGGATGTCAAGAAATTGAAATCCGAGATGGGGGCGATGAGCGCGTCGAATCAGGCGGAAATAGAGGGCCTGATGAAAAAATATCAGGCGGAGATCCAGAAATTTAAAGACGATTACGCCGCCGAATTCGCGGCCGGACACGCTCAGCGGCTGTCGGATCTGCAGCGCAGTCATCAGGAAGAGCTGCTGGCTATCGGTAAAAAAAATCAGGAGGAGCTGCTTGCTGCCGGCAAAAAGCAGCAGGAGGAGATGCTGGCGAGCAGTAAAAAGCATCAGGAAGAGATGCTGGCGAGCAACAAAAAAAATCAGGACGAATTGGCCAGGGTTAAGGCCTCGTCCGCGGCTGATCTGGAAAACATCAATCTGGACATGCGCGCCAAATATGAAGCCGGCGTTAACGACATTCGCGCCGGGGTTAAGCGAGAGCTGGAGCAGGAGTACGCTTATGAGCTGGTGCGGCTCAAGGCTGCCAGGACTCAGGCGGAGGATAACAAGATGACGCTGGAGGTGGAGGTCGGGCGGCTGACCGAAGAGGCTCGCGGCTTCGAAGAAAAGCTGGCTCGCGTCCGGAAAGAATACGCGGACTCCAGCGTGTCCATGGCTGAGAATTATAAACGCCTGGAAGCGCAATTAAATTCACTGCTGACCGTGAGGGCTGACTATGAAAGGCGTTTTGCCGCTATGGAGGCCGATCGTGCGCGTTTCGGCGCAGAGTTTACACGCCTCAGCGCCGAGCATTCCTCTGTTAAGGCCCAATTAGATGCGACGCTGGCCGCTAAGTTTTCACGCGAAGCGGAGCTTGCCGGGGTCGTGCGGGATTTTAAGACCGAAAGCGGGAACCGCGCGCGGCTGGAGTCCGAACTTATGATGATCAAGCAGCAGATACAGGAGCTTGAACTCCGGCTTCAGGACTCGGCTCGCCAGATAGAGGCGGAGAAGCAGGGAGCAATTGCCTTAAGAGAAGAGGCTTCCGGGGCCGCGCAAGCCTATCAGACCCGTATCGACGCTGTTTCAGCCGAGCTTGGGAAATATCGGCTTATGGAAAGCTCGTTTTCCGAGCGAATGAAATGGGCTCTTAAAGGTAAAAAAGGGTGAAGCAGGCAGCCTTCGTCAAGAACATAAGGTATAATTAACTATAATATAGCGCATGCTGTCCCACAGGGGCAAAAAGCGCCGGGAGGCGGAAAGGTGATAAAACTTCACAAATTGAATGGCGTTGAAATAATCATTAACGCCGAACTTATAGAAAGCGTGGAAGCTACGCCAGACACCGTTATTAATCTTTCTACCGGCAATCGGTTTCTTGTAAAGGATCCGGTGCAGGAAGTGGTGGATAAGGTCGTGGAGTATAAGAAAAAGATCTGTGCCGATAAAAAATCCGTGAACCCGTAATCCCACCCCTGTTTAAAACCAAAGCATCGCCCGAAATGCCGCGCGATAAATATCGCGTAAAATATCTTTTGACTCTCAAAAGATATTTTGTTACAATAATCCCGTAGTTCCAAAAACCTTTATTGAAGTTTCTTTGAAAAAGGTTAGTTTTTATAATATCGGCTGTCGCGTTCTTCGGAATACGGACGGTCGGTCCTATAGGCGGAGCGGCCTTAATTCCCTCTGCCTGCGGACGAATAAGATAAAAACGAAAACAACTGATGTGCGAACTCTTTCCCGTAAGCCCCCGGGCTACGGAATGTTTGTTTGCCAATATTTGCTTAGGTGCCGTTCAAGCGACGGTGCCTATCGGACGGCCTATTTTAAGAAGTGCGCGCCGCGGCGAATACCACGCGCGGTCACAAATTAAGAGGTAATCGTATGACAGAAGAAAACAAAAACGCAGAACAGCCCCAGTCCGCTCCTCAGGCTCAGCCCGAGGAAATGCCTGCCGCCCTTAAAATTATAATCGGCAAAAAGATCGGCATGACGCAGATGTTTGACGAAAAAGGTGAGCTTCACGGCGTCTCCGTGGTTGAAGCCGGCCCCTGCCGCGTGGTCCGCACCCGCACCAAAGAGAGAGACGGTTATACCGCCGTGTGTCTCGGTTTCGGACATCGCAAAGACAAGCATACCGATAATGCCGCCAAAGGAATTTTCACCAAGCTTGGCATCACCCCCATCCGCCATATGAAGGAATTCCGCCTTGATAACATCGACGGCGTGAAAGACGGCCAGATGGCTACCGTGGCCGCCCGCTTTGTAGCCGGAGAGTACGTTGATGTTCAGGGCGTCTCCAAGGGTAAGGGTTTCGCCGGCGGCATGAAACGGCACAATTTCAGCGGCGGCCCCGCCTCGCACGGCGCCTCAGACAGGGAAAGAGCTCCGGGTTCCCTGGCTTCCAGAAGATCTCTGGGCCGCGTTCTTCCCGGTCAGCGCATGGCCGGCCATATGGGGATGGATACCGTGAGCATGATGAAACTGAAGGTTATGAAGATTATCCCCGAAGAGAACCTTATACTCCTTAACGGCAGCGTGCCCGGAGCCAAAGGCTGTCTTGTATACATAGTCAGGACCGTTAAAGCTGTGCCCAAGCCCGCTGTTATCAGCGCGAAGGCGAAAGCTAAAGCCGCGGCGGCGAAAACGGCTCCCAAAAAGGCCATAAAAAAATAAGGAAGCGTGAAATATGGAAACCAAACTCTTAAATTTAAGCGGCAAGGAAGTGGGGAAGTTTGAACTGCCCGAATTCCTTTTCGCCGTTAAGCCCGACCCGTACTTTCTGCATGAAGCGGTGAAGTACTACCTCGCTAACAAGCACCGCGGCACGGCCTCCACCAAGACCCGCGGTGAAGTTTCCGGCGGCGGCAGGAAGCCCTGGAAGCAGAAAGGCACCGGCCGCGCCCGCTCCGGCAGCACACGCTCTCCGGTGTGGAGAAAGGGCGGCATCGTGTTCGGACCCCGGCCCCACTCCTACAGGCAGGACATGTCCGTGACCAAGAGGCAGGCTGCGCTCATTGACGCCCTTTCTGCCAGGCAGGCGGACGGCGCCATCCTTGTTATGGAAAACTTTGACCTAAAAGAAATTAAAACTAAGGCCCTGGGCGAGCTTTACAAGACCCTGGCTCTGGACGGCAAGCGGATACTTTTCGTTATGGATAAGGCCGAGAAGAATTTCCTTAAGGCCTCCCGGAACATTCCCGGAGCTGGTTGGAGTCTTGCCGCCAATCTCAACGCTTACGAAGTGCTTCATCACGGCCGCCTGATATTTACCGTCGCAGGTATGTCCGCTCTGGTGAACAACCTCAAGAAGGAGGACTAAATGAACAGGCCAGTTTCAGAAGTGCTTGTATCTCCGATATTAAGCGAGAAGAGCGTCACTATCAAGGACGCGCAGAACCGCTATACTTTCAAGGTGAACGCCAAGGCCAATAAGGTGGATATAAAGAAGGCCGTAGAGACGCTGTTCAAGGTGAAAGTAGATAAAGTCAGGACCATGATTTTCATGGGCAAGATGCACAAGGTCGGCCGCTACGAAGGCAGGCGGTCGGATTGGAAAAAAGCCGTGGTTACGGTAAAAGCCGGACAGAAGATTGATCTGACGGATCTGCCCAAATAAATAAGGATTGAAGATTAAAGATTGAAGATTCAAGATTAAAAACGGTTCCGCAATCTTAAATCCGGAATCTTAAATCTTGAATCCCGTACAAAGAGGACCAGAAATATGCCAGTTAAATCATATAGACCATATACACCGTCCAGAAGGACACTGCAGATGAGCGACTTTTCCGATATCACCAAAACGGTGCCGGAAAAAAAGCTCTCGCGCGGCCTCAGGAAGCACGGCGGACGCAACAACACCGGTATGGTGATGGTGCGACACCACGGCGGCGGACATAAACGCAGTTACCGCACAATCGATTTTAAACGCGAGAAATTCGGCGTGCCCGCCCGGGTCGCGGCTATAGAGTACGACCCCAATCGCAACGCCCGCATAGCCCTGCTGTTCTACGTGGACGGTGAAAAGCGCTATATACCTGCCCCGTTGGGTCTCGGAGTCGGCGCCACCGTGATGAGCGGCCCCAAGGCCGATATCAGGCTCGGGAACGCCCTTCCGCTGGTGAATATCCCTGAAGGTTCTTTCGTTCACGCCATAGAGATGATTCCCGGCAAGGGCGCCCAATTCGTGCGCGCCGCGGGCACTCAGGCTCAGCTTATGGCCAAGGAAGGGGACTACGCTCTTCTGAAAATGCCGTCAGGCGAGATCCGGAAAGTCCTTAAGAACTGTCTCGCCACCATCGGCCAGGTTGGAAATATCGAGCATAACACTATCACTCTCGGCAAGGCCGGACGCAAGCGCCACATAGGCGTGAGGCCGACCGTCCGCGGTGCCGCTATGAACGCCTGCGACCATCCGCTCGGCGGAGGCAGAGGACATTCCAAGGGTAATAACGTTCCGCGCTCTCCGTGGAATCAGCCGTCCAAGGGCTTCAAAACCAGGACAAAGAAAAAAATATGGTCCTGGATGATCATAGAAGACAGGCGTAAAGCGAAGTCAATTTAACGGAGGTTTTTAAATGAGCAGGTCATCAAAAAAGGGTCCTTTCGTTGACGCTAAACTGGCCGAAAAGGTGCAGAAGATGGTTCAGGCCGGCGAAAAAAAGCCGATTAAAACCTGGTCCAGAACATGCACGATTACTCCGGCTTTCGTCGGGCAGACTTTTATGGTGCATAACGGTAGGAAGTTTCTGCCGGTCTATGTGACTGAGAGAATGGTCGGACATAAACTGGGCGAGTTTTCTTTTACCAGGCTCTTCAAGGGTCATGGTCAGTCGCATACTAAAGAAGCCACAGCTTTAACGTAACAGCTGATCACTAGCCACTAAACGAAATATTAACGCTTATCAATTGGAGTCAACTATGGAAGCTATCTGCAAATTGAAATATCAGCGGTATGGTCGCCGGAAAGTCGGGCAGCTGCTTGACCAGATCAGGGGAAAGAACCTGTATCAGGCCGAGCAGATTCTGGCAAGCATTCCCATGAGAGCCACGGAGCTGGTGCAGGATGCTGTCAAGTCCGCCGGTGCCAACCTGTCGGTTAAATTGGGAAAAAAACTGGATCTCAAGGCCATATGGGTAACATCGGCTTTCGCTGACCAGGGCCCGATGAAGATGCTGAGAAGAGTTCAGCCCGGTCCCCAGGGCAGAGCAATGCCGTTCAAAAGGAAAATGTGTCACATAACCGTGACCGTTTCCGACACTAAAGGAGGCAAGTAGAACTAGCGAACAGCGAATAGTGAAGCGGACAGGAGATGATGCTCTTTAACCGTTAACCACTAAACACTGTCCACTAATCACTAACTTTATATGGGTCAAAAAATTCATCCCCGCGGTATCAGGCTCGGGTACATTCAGGACTGGCAGTCCAAGTGGTTCTCCGTGCACAAGATGCCGGAGCTAATCGGAGAAGATTTTGAAATCAGACGCATGGTGCGCGATCGTTTTCAGCAGGCCTCGGTCAGCTGGGTCGGTATTGAAAGAGCCGGTTCCTATCTCAAACTGACCATTCACACCGCCCGCCCCGGTATAGTTATCGGCCGCCGCGGCATGGACATAGAGAGCCTTAAAAAAGACGTTGAAGCGCTCACAAGCAGAAAAGTATTTATCAATGTTTCGGAGATAAAAATCGCGGAAATGGATCCCAGGCTGGTCGGGCAGTCTATCGCGCAGCAGCTTGAGAAGCGCATGGGGCATAAAAAGGCCATCAAGCGCGCCATGGAGCGCACAATGGGTTCCGGCGCCCAAGGCATAAAAGTCATGGTTTCCGGACGTCTCGGCGGCTCTGAGATCGCCCGCCGCGAGTGGTTCCGCAAGGGCCGCGTGCCGCTGCAGACCCTATCGGCCGACATCGATTACGGTTTAACTGAAGCCAATACGACTATGGGTAAGATCGGAGTAAAAGTGTGGATATTTAAAAAGCTCTTCTTCGCCAAGACCCCCAGGGAACTTATGGAACAGCTGAAGAAGCTGCAGTCCGAAACCCCGATGGAAGTTCCGGTGAACATTGACGCTGCCGTATCGGCGGAAGAGACGAAGTAAAGGGGGAAGTTCCACCCCGGACGCTATTTAAGGAGAATAATTTTATGTTGATGCCAAAAAGGGTTAAATACAGAAAAACCCACTCCGCTCCGCGGATAAAGGGCAATACCAAGGGCGGTGCAGTTATTGTTTTCGGGGAATACGGGCTGAAGGCTCTTGAGCCCCGCTGGATCACGGCTCGCCAGATAGAAGCCTGCCGCGTGGCCATAATGCGCTTTGTCAGAAAGAAGGGAAAGGTCTGGATAAGGATATTCCCCGATAAGGCCGTTACCAAGCACCCCGCTGAAACCCGAATGGGTAAAGGTAAAGGTGCGCCCGATCATTGGGTCGCGGTCGTTAAGCCGGGAAGGATTCTGTTTGAAGTTGAGGGTTTGGACCTGTTAACCGCCAAAACGGCTTTTACCAGAGCCAGCCACAAGCTGCCGATACGGACGAGATTTGTAGCCAGAAACGACTAGCTTATAGTTGACAGTCCTCAGTCTAAATAATCTGGGTAGTTACGGAGTTAGAAATATGAAGAGAAAAGATAAAGAGAATTTGAAGAATATGTCTGAAGCGGAACTCAAATCCCAACTGCGGGATCTGGAGAAACGCCTCTTTCAGATAAAGTTCAAAAGGTCGTCTTCGCCGCTTGAAAATCCGCTGGAGATCAGGCTCATAAGACGCAAGATGGCCGTGATCAAAACATACATCGGAGCGAAGCAGCGCGCCGAAACCGCCGGCAAAACGGCAGAGGTGAAAAAATAATGACCGAAAATAAAATTGAAAGGAACGCCAGAAAAGTTTTCCGCGGGGTTGTGGTGTCTGATAAAATGAACAAGACCCGCGTTATAAGCGTGGAACGCACGACCCGCCATAGCGCTTATTCCAAGACCCTGAGAAGCAACGAGAAATTTTACGCCCATGACGAGGCGAACGAGTCAAAAGCCGGCGATACGGTTGAGATCATGAGCACGAGGCCGCTGTCCACCCTTAAAAGGTGGAGGATCTCGCGCATTATAGAAAAGGCCCGGATTTAATAAGGGTAGCTGCAAAACTGGAGAATGCTTTATGATACAGTTAAGAACAATGTTGAATGTGGCGGATAATTCCGGAGCCAAAAAGTTGATGTGTTTTATGGTTCTGGGCGGCAGCACTCGGCGTTACGCTTTTTTAGGCGATATCGTGGTCTGCTCGGTGAAAGACGCTATTCCTCACGGCGCCGTGAAGAAGGGCGAAGTGGTGAAGGGTGTGGTTGTCAGGTGCAGGAAGGAATCCCGGCGCAAGGACGGTTCGTATATCCGTTTCGACGACAACGCTGTCTGTCTTATAGACGCCAATGGTGAGCCCAGGGGTACCCGCGTATTCGGCCCCGTGGCCAGAGAGCTCAGAGCCAAGAACTTCCTCAAGATAGTTTCACTGGCTCCCGAAGTAATTTAATCGTTAAGGAAACAATATGCTAAGACTTAAAAAGAAAGACATCGTCATGGTGATGGCCGGCAAGGATAAGGGCAAGAAGGGCGAGATTAAAGAGATTCGCCCTGATAGCGACAGAGTCGTGGTTATGGGCGTAAATATCGTGTCCAAGCACAAGCGCACCACCAAGGAAAAGCCCGGCGGCATCCACAAGCTCGAAGCCTCCATACATATTTCGAACGTGCAGATTATCTGCCCCAAGTGTGATAAGCCGGTGAAGACCAAGGTCTCCACGGCGCCCTCCGGAGACAAGATGCGCGCCTGCCGCAAATGCGGCGAAGTTATACTATAAGAGGTGTTTTTTAAATGACTAAGGAAAACAAGAAAGAAGAAAATCAGCAGGCTCTGCCTAAGAATTATACGCCGAGGATGAAAGAGCTTTATCTTAAAACAGTGGTCCCGGCCCTGATGAAGGATCTGTCTCTTAAATCACCTATGGCGGTGCCTAAGATAACCAAGATCGTCATTAATATCGGAGTAAGCGAGGCGAAGGAGAACATCCAGGCCCTCGATCTCGCCAAGGAAGATCTCGCCCAGATCGCCGGCCAAGCGCCCCAGATCAGGCGGGCTAAGAAGTCTATTTCCAACTTCAAGCTGCGCGAGGGTATGCCTATCGCTGTTCGCGTGACGCTGCGCGGCATAATGATGTACGAGTTTTTGGATCGTTTCATCTCACTCTCCGTGCCCAGGATACGCGACTTTCAGGGTGTGGACCCCAGGTATTTTGACGGCCGCGGAAACCTGAATATCGGCCTTAAAGAGCATCACATTTTCCCGGAAGTAAATCAGGAAAAATCTCCCAAGGCTCGCGGCATGAACATCACTTTTGTTACTACGGCCGGCGACAACGATAAGGCTAAAGTCCTTTTCGAGCATCTGGGCATGCCGTTTAAGAAGCCGGAAGTGCACGCCGTTCGGCGCTAAAGTTTCGCCCCCGACGGTTACCCCCGTCCGCAGGCGGATGGGGGGCGAGGGCAGTAAGGATCAAAAGGAAGGAGCAGATATGGCAACATACGCTTGGATGGCGAAGATGCGCAAACCCCAGAAGTTTTCCACGCGCTTCAGGAACAGGTGTCAGATATGCGGGAGACCCAGGGGCTACTACAGGGATTTCGGACTCTGCAGGATCTGCCTCCGGAAAATGGCCCACGAAGGTCTTATACCGGGGCTTAAGAAGTCCAGTTGGTAGCTAACAGTGGCAAGAAGTAAGTGTTAAGGATTAAGTTTTAAGGATTAATTTTAAAAACTTTACCCGCTTACCACTTACTACTTAAAACTTATAACTTACTTATTTTTTTGAAGGAGAAACGAATGGACCCCATATCCAACATGCTGACTTCGATACGGAACGCCGTGGCGAAGAACAAAGAAAGAGTTGATGTGCCTTTTTCAAACATCAAAACATCGGTTGTAAAACTGCTTAAAGACGAGGGTTTTGTTTCCAATTACAAAGTAATAGATCCCAAAACCGATAAGAGTATAGACAGGCGCGGCATCATAAGGATAACCCTGAAATATACACAGGACAAGCGCCCGGTCATAACCGGCATAAAAAGAGTATCCCGTCCGGGTTTGAGGATTTACCGGCCTCACGACGCGATCCCCAGGGTCCGCGCCGCTTTCGGCGTGAGCATACTTTCCACCTCCAAAGGTTTAATGACTGACTCCGAAGCCAAGAAGCAGAAAATAGGCGGAGAAGTGCTCTGCCAGGTGTGGTAAAGAAAGGGTAGAGGGTTCAGGGTAGAGGAAAGAAAGTTAATTTAAGAGGTAACATTTATGAGCAGAATCGGAAGAAAACCTGTAGTAGTTCCAGAGAAGGTAAAAGTCAGAGTGGAAGGCGGTCAGGTGTTCGTGGACGGACCGCTGGGCAAGCTTTCTTACGCGCTTCCTGACGGTATACTTGCCGAGGTTAAAGATGGCAAGGTCAATTTAAGCGTGGCGGGCGGGGCGATCGGAAAGGCCGCCCTTTACGGCACCATCAGGGCGCGGGTTAACAATATGGTTAACGGCGTTCTGCTTGGATTTAATAAAGTGCTGGAGATTAACGGCGTGGGTTTCAAAGGCGTGGTGGAGGGGGCCAGGCTCACAATGCAATTAGGTTTCTCGCATCCCGTCATAATGGATATACCCCAGGGCATCAAGATGACTTTTGATCCCAAGGCGACTATTCTTACCATAAGCGGCATTGACAGAGATGTGGTGGGGAATCTGGCAGCACAGATCAAAAGGGTGAAACCGCCGGAACCCTATAAGGGCACCGGGATCAAATATCAGGGCGAGCATATCATCCGCAAGGCCGGTAAGACCGCGGCGGGTGCGAGCTCCGGCGGCGCCGGAGCCGGCGCGGCGAAGAAATAAGCTTCGGGCGGGAGGCGTTAACCTCCGCGTCTGAGAAATGATACTTTTGCAAGTGCCGCCAATTCAAGTAAGGAAGAAGACCATATATGATAAGCAAACAGGAAAGATACCAGTTCAGAAAGGATCGCACCAGAAGAAGTCTTCAGGCCAACGCTTTTACCAGGCCCCGCCTGAGCGTGTACCGGAGCGATAAGCACCTTTACGCCCAGGTCGTTGACGACGCTAAGGGTTTGACCCTTGCCTGCGCCTCCAGCGTGGACAAAGAGCTGAAGGGCAAGGTGAAGTCCGGCAAGAGTCTGGAAACTGCCAAGGTTGTGGGCGCGCTCGTTGCCAAAAGGGCCATAGAGAAAGGTGTTAAGGAAGTTTGTTTTGATCGTGGAGGCCGGATATTCCACGGCAGGATAAAGGCGCTGGCCGACGCGGCCAGAGAAGCCGGTCTTAAGTTTTAGAATATCGTTAATCGGATGTAAAGGAATAAGTAGTAAGGTGTAAGGAGTAAGTCTCAAGAGGTAAGGAATTAAAAACTTAATTCTTGCTCGCTTAATCCTTAACGCTTAATCCTTGCAACTACGGAGAATGAATAATGCTTAGAAATCAGAAACAATTAAGGACCGAGAAAGAACTCAACGCCGACGGCCCGTCCAAGGTCGTAGCTGCCGCGGAGATGCTGGAACTGGAAATAGGCCCGGTCGCGGAAGAAAAGACCGTGGTCGTAGCCATAAACAGGGTCACCAAGGTTGTAAAGGGCGGCAAAAGATTTTCCTTCAACGCTCTCGTGGTGGTCGGAGACAGCGCCGGCTCGGTCGGAGTTGCTTTAGGCAAGTCCAACGAAGTTCAGGTCGCTATCCAAAAGGCCACGGCAGGCGCCCGCAAGGAAATGATCACTTTCCCGCTTAAAGGTTCTACCATACCCCACGAAGCGGAAGGCTATTTCGGCGCGGGCCACGTTTGGATGAAACCCGCGGTGGGCGGCACCGGTCTTATAGCCGGCGGAGGTGTGCGCGCCGTGCTGGAAGCCGGCGGCGTGAAGAACATTCTTACCAAGAACCTCGGCAGCAGAAATT
The DNA here is from genome assembly GCA_037137395.1 of Elusimicrobiota bacterium. GTDB lineage: Bacteria > Elusimicrobiota > Elusimicrobia > Elusimicrobiales > UBA9959 > YA12-FULL-51-18. The sequence goes on along the minus strand of JBAXKK010000003.1, from coordinate 3,926 downwards.
CATTCAACACCGTTTACGCGACTCTTGACGCATTGAAGAAGCTTCGCAGCCGGGAAGAAGTTTTAAAGATGAGAGGAGATAAATAATATGCCAGGCATACACCAGCTCCGCCCTAAACCGGGCTCCGTTCACAGAAAAAAAAGGCTCGGTACCGGACAGGGTTCGGGACACGGCCAAACCTCCACTAAAGGTCAGAAGGGCCAGAATGCTACCGCGGGCGGCTCCAAGCGCGACGGTTTTGAAGGCGGCCAGATGCCGCTGTTGCGGCGTATCCCCAAGAGTGGATTCAGCAACAGGCGTTTCCGAGTAGTGTATGAGTGGACCAACGTTTCCATACTCGACAAACATTTTGAAAACGGGACCGAAGTTACCCCTGAGCTTCTTGTCAGGAAAAGACTGATAAAGAAAGGCGATTTGATAAAGGTTCTCGGTGACGGCATAATTAATAAAAAATTAACGGTTAAGGCTCACGCTTTTTCCGGCTCGGCCAAGGAAAAGATAGAGAAGGCCGGCGGCAAGGCCGAACTTATAATCAAGGCGAAGCCGGAAGCCAAGCCTGCCAAATAGCTATCCGCGTGACTGTCCGCCAGGTTGATTTGTTTTAACCCGGGCCGCGGTCGCGGGGTTGGTTTTAGTATGGAGGATGCCGGGGTTTTCCCGGGGAAAAGTTTAAGCCGGATAATTTTGTGGAGCGCGTCCATCTCAGGCGGAGAGCTCCAACGGGGCGAATAATGCAACAGATAACGGACTTGTTCAAAATTCAGGAACTCAAAAAAAGGATACTTTTTGTTTTAGGCGCGCTGGCGGTTTATCGTCTTGGCGCTACTATTCCGATTCCAGGCATAGACACCGCGGCGCTAAGGGCTCTTTTTGCGGCTAACCAAGGTAGCCTTCTGGGCTTTTTGGACATCTTTTCCGGTGGCGCGCTCGGTAAATTCTCAATCTTCTCGATGGGCGTCATGCCCTATATCAACGCCTCTATTATTATGAGCCTGGTGCAGGGGGCACACGTGTTTCCGATACTTGACCGTCTGCAGAAAGAAGGTGAGCTGGGTCGCAGAAAAATTACGCAGTTCACCAGAGTGTTCACTCTTTTTCTGGCCGCCTTCCAGTCCTTGGGCCTTACCATAGCGCTGACCAAAATGTCGCCCGCCGGCGGGGCGCCCATAGCTCCTAACACGGATCTCGCTTTTTATTTTGTTACGGTACTCACCCTTACTACCGGCACGGTGTTCGTAATGTGGCTGGGCGAACAAATAACCGAACGCGGCATCGGCAACGGTATCTCACTGATAATTTTCGCCGGTATCGTGGATCGTCTCCCCAGCGCTATCCGCAGCATGGTTAAACTTGTCCAGATAGATGAAATAAGCCTCCTCACCGGCATGATGATAGTTGCCATAGTGTTTCTGGTGGTCGGCCTTGTTATCTGGATAGAGACCGCGCAGCGCAAGATTCCTATTCAGTACGCTCAGCGTCAGGTGGGACGTAAAATGTTTGGCGGTGTTAGCACCTTCCTGCCTCTTAAAGTGGACCAATCCGGCGTTATCGCGGTCATATTCGCAGTATCCCTTTTGAGCGTGCCCTACACCATCACCCAGTTTAATCCTAATTCTCCGCTGGCTCAGAAGGTTATGGCATTTATGAACCACGGCAATATCACTTACCAGCTCATGTATGTGGCGCTGATTGTGTTTTTCTGCTACTTTTATAATTCGGTCAGCATCAACCCGAAGGACCTGGCCGATAATATGAAGAAATGGGGCGGGTTCATCCCGGGTATCAGGCCCGGAGACCCCACGGCCCAGTATATAGAATGGGTTATGAACAGGATCACGCTCGGCGGAGCGCTTTTTGTCGCGATGCTGGCGGTCCTTCCCGATTACATGCGGGCCAGGCTTAATGTGCCGTTTTACTTCGGCGGAACATCATTGCTGATCGTGGTCGGCGTGGCGCTGGACACCATCGCGCAGACAGAGGCCCATCTCATAATGCGGAACTATGAGGGTTTCTATAAAAACTCAAAAATAAAAGGGCGTTGGTTTAACGTGGGCAGTTGAGAGCGGGTTTTGAGCAGACTGCGCTGGTCTTGAGTTTGCTTAGAAGGCAATTCCGTGTTCGGTCCGAAAAAGTTGCAGGGGTCAGTATTTCTTAGTTCGCTGATTCGCAACTCGCGAAAACTCTTTAACGTATCGGTTATTTGGGGAGAGCGTAATGAATCTCATTCTTTTGGGTTACCCGGGATCGGGTAAGGGTACGCAGGCCAGAGTTTTAAGCGAAAAATTCGCTCTTTTCCATATATCAACGGGCGACATCTTCAGAGAGGCTATTTCCGCGAAGACCACGCTTGGACAGGAAGTTTCAGGATATCTCTCTGCGGGCAGGCTGGTGCCGGACAAGCTGGTGCTGGAGGTTATAAAGACCAGACTTGCCACGGAAACCAGGGGATTATTATTCGATGGCTTTCCCAGAACAGTGGATCAGGCCCGGGAACTTGATGATTATTTTACTTCCCGGTCTCAGAGCGTAGACGCCGTTATTTTTCTTGATGTGGATGAAGAGGCTGTGGTTGCCAGGCTCGGATCGAGGCGGACATGTCCGAAGTGCCAGAAGATATACAACCTCCTTACTTCTCCGCCAGCCAAAGAGGGGCTTTGCGACGCCTGCAGCGAAAAGCTTATCCTGCGCGAAGACGATAAGCCTGAAGTGATCCGGCGCCGGATTTTAGTCTATAAGGACCAGACGGAACCGCTGGTGGCTTATTACAAGGGAATGGGCAATTTTTGCATGGTCAAAGGCGACAAAGATCCGGAGGCTGTCACCCAGGAGATTGCGGCTGTTCTGAAAATAAAGAACGTCTGACAGCGCGGCACGGGCACAATTTAATGGTCGAAATAAAGACGGCGGCTGAACTTGAGCTGATGCGGCAGGCCTCTAAAATAGTGGCCCAGGTGCTGGGCCTTCTTAAAAAAAAGATTTGTGCCGGAGTTTCCACCGCCGAATTGAACAATTTTGCGGAGCTGGAAATTAGGAGCCGCGAAGCAGTCCCCGCCTTTCTCGGCTACCGGGGCTATCCCGCCGCGCTTTGTGTTTCAATAAACGAGGAAGTTGTCCACGGAATCCCGAGCGATAAGCGGATCATACGGAGCGGCGATCTTGTCAGTATGGACCTTGGCGCTGTCTACCGCGGTTTTTACGGAGATGCCGCTGTTACCGTAGCCGTCGGGGTTGTGAAGCCCGAAATGCTGCGCCTCATGGCTGTTACGGAAGCCTCGCTCTCCAGGGCTCTATCCGAAGTCAGGAGCGGAGCGAAACTGGGCGATGTGTCCCATGCGGTTGAAAGTTTTGTGGTCGAGAACGGAATGTCTGTTGTAAGAGAATTCACCGGCCACGGCATAGGCCGCCGCCTGCACGAGGAACCGTCTATCCCGAACTACGGAAAACCGGGTTCAGGGGTTACGCTTAAGACGGGTATGACTCTCGCGATAGAGCCCATGGTTTGTTTGGGCAAGCCGGAGATTGTAATTAAGAACGACGGATGGACGGCCGTCTCGGCCGACGGAAGCTGCACCGCGCATTTTGAGCACACGGTGGCCGTGACTGAAAACGGGTGCGAGATACTCAGCGTGTGTTAGTGTCGTGAAACGGAAAGTGTCGCCGTTAAAGATAGTTTCCCATTTTGCGGATAAATAATCGGGCGTTATTTTAGTATAATATATAAATATGTCAGAAAACAGCGAAAAAATTGAAGTGGACGGGGTCATAAAAGAGGCCCTTCCGAACGCTACTTTCAGGGTTGAGATAGCGCCAGGGAAAATAATCTTCGGGATTATTTCCGGCAAGATGCGAATCAACCATATAAAGATACTTCCCGGCGACAGGGTGAAAATGGAACTTTCTCCCTATGACCTGTCCAAAGGCCGGAT
>JBAXKK010000002.1:0-107212 GCA_037137395.1 Elusimicrobiota bacterium | reverse complement strand
GAGGCAGTGAAGTGGGTTCGCAAGGCCGCAGAACAAGGAAATGCTGAAGCGCAATTTGGTCTTGGGTTAATGTACTATCGCGGCGAAGGTGTTACAAAAGATTGGGCTGAGGCTGTGAATTGGTATCGCAAGGCTGCAGAACAAGGGCTTGCTAAAGCGCAATGTCATCTTGGGGTCATGTACTATAACGGTAAAGGTGTTGCAAAAGACCCGGGTGAGGCAGTGAAGTGGGTTCGCAAGGCCGCAGAACAAGGATATGCTGAAGCGCAATATATCCTTGGGGACATGTACTATAGCGGCGAAGGTGTTGCAAAAGATTGGGTTAAGGCGGTGAACTGGTATCGCAAGGCCGCGGAACAAGGACATGCTCCTGCGCAATTTGGTCTTGGGGTTATGTACTATCGCGGCGAAGGTGTTGCAAAAGATTGGGCTGAGGCTGTGAACTGGTATCGCAAGGCTGCAGAACAAGGATATGCTGATGCGCAATATGATCTTGCGGGCATGTACTATCGCGGCGAAGGTGTTGCAAAAGACTGGGCTAAGGGACTGAATTGGTATTGCAAGGCCGCATATACCAAAGGGATAGTTTTTTTATTAAAGAAACTGCAATGAATGTTGTTAAAACGGTCTTAGTTCCAAATGGTCCGGGAACAGTCTGCCCAATAATCCTGCACCCCCTTGACAAGTCAATAAGCCTGTGCTATACTCTATTTAGTTGCTCTATATGAGCCGCTGAATGAGAACTCCCCGAATAAGGGGAAGCGAAAACCCGCCAAAAGCGGGTTTTCGTATTTATACCCCATTTGCCTGAACCCGAATCATATTGCTGACACGGGCCGCAGTTTTATTTTCCCTTTAAAAACGCCAAAATTAAATTAGTATAATTTATATATATAATTAAGCGGGGTTCAGTATTTTTGGCCAATGTCTCGCCCCGCGACTCACCAGAGGTATACTATGAGCAAATTTGTGGAATGCGTCCCCAATTTCAGCGAAGGTAAAGACGCCGCCAAAATTGCCGCGATAGTTCAGGCCGCGGCTGCCGTGCCCGGCGTCCTGATATTAGACGTGGAGAAGGACGCCGATCATAACAGGACCGTGCTTACTTTTATCGCCCCGCTTGAGACGGCTGTTGAAGGAATGTTCCAGACGGCCAAAAAAGCCGCCGAGCTTATAGATCTCAATTACCATAAAGGCGAACACCCGCGCATGGGCGCCCTGGACGTTGCCCCTTTTATTCCTATCATGGATACTCCGGTTGAGGAGTGTGTCAAACTGGCCGGGACGCTGGCGGAGCGCATAGGCCGGGAACTGGACATCCCCGTATATCTCTACGATCTCGCCGCCAGGAAGGACGACCGCAAAGACCTGGCCAAGGTCAGAAAGGGCCAGTTCGAAGGTCTAAGGGAAGAAATAGGTAAAAATCCCGACCGTGTTCCCGATTACGGCCCCAACAAAATCCATCCTACCGCCGGCGCCATCGCTGTGGGCGCCCGCAGGCAGATAGTTAATTTTAACGTCAACCTTGACACCACCGACATGGAATTCGCTAAAAGTCTGGCCAAGAAGATCCGCACCTCCGGCGGCGGGCTGCCCAACCTGCGGGCGAAAGAAATCTTTCTGGAGTCCAAAAATCAGGTGCAGATGTCAACCGTGCTCACCGATTACCATGTCACTTCCATCAAGCGGGCTCTCGACGAGATAGAGAAAGAGATAAAGCCGAAGGGGATTAATATTGTCAGCACCGAACTCATCGGCCTGACAACCCAGGAAGCTCTTACCGGTTACGCCATAGAGGCGCTCAAGGTTAAAGATTTCAATCCCGAAGCGCAGGTGCTTGAAACCAAGCTGCTGAAGCTTCTGGGCTCATGGCAGGCCGGCGCCAATCTTTTTATTGATGCGCTTGCCAACACCGATCCCACCCCCGGCGGCGGGTCCGCGGCCGGCATAAGCGGCGCCATGGGTTGCGCTCTCGGCCAGATGGCTGTAGGCGTGAGTCTGCGGAGTAAGAAGCTGGACGAAGCTAAAAAACCGCCGCTAAGATCGCTAAACGAAAAACTCGGAACGCTGAAGACCGCCATTCAAAATTGCGTTAGTTCGGATGCCGCGGCCTTTGACGCCTTCATGGTCGCTATGAAGATTCCCAAGGATAACCCTGCCCGCAAACCAGCCATGCAGGCGGCTCTGGCGCACGCGGCCCTGGTTCCTCTAGAGACAGCCGGACTCGCGTCGCAGGCTCTTGCGGCTCTTTCGGGCGGCGACGGCATCTCGGCGCAGGTCATGTCCGACTATAAGAGCGCCCGCTATCTACTGGAGGCCGCGGTCCGCTGCGCGGCCGAGAATGTTTTTATCAACGCCGAAGGTCTGGAAGATAAGGCCCTCGCCGCTAAATTACTGGGCGGGATAAAAGGTTATCTTTCAGCGCTGGAAACAGACGGGTCTAAACCCTGATTTTAAGAGGAGAGCACTTATGCCTAGTATGGACCCCATTTCACGAAATCTGATGCTGGACAGCTTAAAGGCCTACGCTAAAAAGCATATCACAAATGATTTTATAAGGGAGAAAGACCAGGCCAACGAGTTTCCGGCCGAAATACTGAAGGACATGTACGACCATTCCATATTGGGCGTGCATCTGCTGATGATACCTGAGGAGTACGGCGGGGTTGCCGGCGGCACCTATGATATTTACCGCATCTGTGAGGTTTTGGCGCATATCGACCTTGGCATCGCGACCTCGGTGTTCGCCACTTTCCTGGGCACCGATCCGCTTAATGTCGGTGGAACTCTGGATCAGAAGAAGAAGTGGCTGGAGCGCATCGCTAAAGAAAATCTTATGGTGGCCTACGCCGCCACCGAAGCCGACGCCGGATCCGATCTGCTCAACCTGCGCACCCGCGCGGAACATGTTTTAAAGAACGGACAGCTGACTGGTTACCGCCTGACCGGCAACAAGCAGTGGATCTCCAACGGAGGAGTAGCCGACCTTTATACGGTTCTGGCCATGGCTCCCGGCGGGCCCTGCTGGTTTCTTGTGGAAAAAGATATGGAGGGCTTTTCCCCGAATAAGCACGAGGATAAACACGGCATAAGACTTTCCAACACCGCAGGCCTGTCACTGGACAATGTCTATGTTCCCAAAGAAAATCTTATCGGCGAGGCCGAGGGGCAGGGCCTCGTGCAGGCCCAGGCTGTTTTTGGCTACACCCGGCTCATGGTCGCTGCCTTCGGGCTCGGCGCCGGCTGGGAGGCGGTGGAGCAGGCTATTCGCTATAGCCAGCAGCGCATACAGGCCGGCAGTCCGCTTTGCGATAAACAGGGCTATACCCATAAGCTTATCGTGCCGCACGCGGTAAGATTGGAGGCCTCCCGGGCTTATATCGAAGAAACCGCTTACCGGCTTGACGGCGGAGAGCACGGCCTCCAGACGGAAGGCGCGATAGCCAAGTATTCCGCTTCGGAATATGGCAACAGGGCCGCGGAGGACGCTATTCAGGCGTTCGGCGGCTATGGCTATACCCATGATTTCCCGGTTGAAAAAATAAAACGGGATGTGAAGATAACCTGTATCTACGAAGGCACCAGCGAAGTTCTGGAAATGACAATCTACAGGGGCCGCTGGCAGGAACATTTAAAGACCAGGGGGCGCTACTACTTCGATATCGCGGAAGAGATGGACGCTTTGCACGCGGAGAATCCTGATGTGGGGGCTCAGGCCGCCGGTCTCGCTCTCAGGGCTCTGGCCGCGGTGCTGGAAGAATGCCGGCTGGCTAAGCTCACCCGTCACCAGACTGTCACTTTTAAATTGGGCAGGCTTATATCCATGGCGGAGCTGGCTTATGTATTCGCGAGATCCGCGGCTAAGGGAAAATACAGCGAGTCGGTGCGGTTTGACGCACAGGCCTGGCAGGCTATGGCCCGCGTCTACGCGCGTGAAGCCGCGTTGCTGATAGCCTCGGAAGGCTTGGCCATGGTTCTGGGGTGCGTGGATAGCGCGGGCAACCTCGCCGCCGCCGTCAATATGGATGCCGTACAGGCGGCTCAGAAGGGTATGACGGCAGATATGGACTTGGTTGCCGTCAAACTTAAGCAGACTTTTAAGGCCAGGTAGGAAGCGTTGGGTGGATAGTCATGAGTCTATAGCTTGAAAAGTCCGGGTTTACTCTAAGCATCTTGCCTGCAGACTCCGGACTTTAGACTCTGCACTGTAATTTTAAGGAGATCGTTTATGCACATAGCCGTATGCGTTAAACAGGTGCCGGACACAACGGAAGTTAAGATCAATCCGGAAACAGGCACGCTCATCAGGACGGGGGTGCCCAGCATCATCAACCCTTACGACCATTTCGCGCTTCAGACGGCGATGGAGCTCAAGCGGGTCCACGGATGCCGCGTTACCGTCATCTCCATGGGGCCGCCCCAGGCAAAGAGCGTGGTCCAGATGGGCCTGGCGCTCGGCGCAGACGACGGCGTGCTTCTGTCCGACATGGCTTTTGCCGGTTCGGACACCTGGGCCACTTCCTACGCCCTCGCCAAGGCCGTGAAAAAGCTGGGCAAGGCGGATATTGTCCTTGCCGGAATGCAGGCTATCGACGGAGACACCGCCCAGACCGGCCCCGGAGTGGCGCAGCAGCTGGGCATCCCCCAGGTGACTTTCTGCGAAAATATTGAAGTTGACGGCAAGAAAATTATCGCCCGCAAACTTATAGACGGCGGATATGAGGTGGTGGAGGTCAAAGCCCCTGTCCTGTTCACTATGATCATGCCCAAGGATTATGTTCCGCGGTATCCCTCGTTTTTGGAAACGCACGCCTCTTTGAAAAAGCCGTACTATGTCTGGTCAGCCTCGGACATCGGCGCGGAGACGCAGTACTTGGGGCTCAAGGGTTCGCCCACGCAGGTGGCTAAAATATACCCGCCTCCTCAGCGCGGGAAAGCTTTGATGACAAACGGAAGCGCTCAGGAGGCCGTAGAGAAAATTTTGGAGATCATGCGCAAAGAGCATTTCATCGCGGAGTAGCGCGGGCCGCGGAGATAGTTTTTGAACTTTTTAGGAGATTGACAATGATAAATGTTTCGCCAAAGTGTATAGGCTGCAACAAATGCGTGCCGGTCTGCCCTTTTGCGGCCATCCAACTGATCGATAAAAAGGCCGTCATCAACGAAGCCTGCACTTTGTGCGGCGCCTGCGTGCAGGTCTGCCCGGTGAGCGCGATAGAGATAACGCGGGAAGAGGCCTCGGCTCGGGATCTTTCCGGATACAAGGGCGTGTGGGTTTTCGTGGAACTTATGGAGAGTCCTGATGATGCGAAGCGCCCACGGATAAAGCCGGTCACCTTTGAGCTTCTGTCAGTCGGACGCAGGCTCGCCGACGAACTGGGCGAAGATCTGTCAGCCGTTCTGCTGACCGATAAAAATTACGGCTTTGAAAAAGAGCTTGGAGCTTACGGCGCCGATAAAATGTACCTGGCGGAAAACCCGGAGCTATACGAATACAATACGGATATTTTCGCAACCGCCATAATAGCCCTCGTCAACAAGCATAAGCCCGCCGCCATGCTTTACGGCGCCACCATAATGGGCCGCGACCTCGCCCCCAGAGTGGCTTCCTGCCTTTACACCGGCCTCACGGCCGACTGCACGGCCCTCGCCATAAAGGACGGCCTCCTGCTTCAATCCCGTCCAGCTTTCGGGGGGAACATCATGGCCGACATCCTGAGCCCCAACTCCCGGCCCCAGATGGCTACCGTCCGTCCGAACGTCATGAAACTGGCCGAACCCATCTATGGCAAAGTCGCCATGACAGTAAGGGAAGATATCAAGATTGACAAAAACCTGCGGCGCGTGAAAGTCCTTGAGCGGCATCTGATCCGCGACAAGGGCGGCGTGAAGATAGAGGACGCTAAGATCATAGTGTCCGGCGGCCGCGGCATGAAGACCAAAGAGAAGTTTAAGGTTCTTGAAGAGCTCAGCCGCCTGTTGGGCGGAGTGGTCGGCGCGTCGCGCGCGGCCGTGGACCTGGGCTTAAAGGATAAGTCGCACCAGGTGGGGCAGAGCGGTGCCACTGTTTCCCCGAAGCTGTATCTGTCTTTCGGGATATCTGGAGCCGTGCAGCACATCGTGGGTATGAAGTCGTCGGATGTGATCGTGGCCGTGAACAAGGACCCCAACGCCCCGATCTTTGGCGTGGCTAAATACGGAGTAGTCGGCGACGCGCACGAGATAGCGCCGAAACTTATAGAAGCGCTCAAGAAGAAGTGATTAGTGAATAGTGGTTAGTGAGGGATTTTAATTTTGCCGCTAACTAATATTTAACATTGTCTTTTTTACTCGCCACTGATCACTAACCACTGTTTTATTATGACTTTATTTAACCGATTATTACTTATTATCTTTGGCACCGGACTGATCCCCATCATCCCGACGGCCGGTTTCCTTTTTTATTACCAGTCCGTGGCTAAGAGCAATGTTCAGAACCTGCACGAGAATATCGCACAGATGGCTTCGCTGATGATAAGCCAGAAGACCGATGAGCTGGACCGCCGGCTCTATAACATGTGGGAGCCGGGTACCGATTATATCACCGCGTCCAATCTTAAAAAAACTCTCGCCCGTAATCCGGAATTCCTGTTCATGGCTTTCACCGGTCCGGACGGACGGCAGGTGTTCAGCGCGGGCACGCCGGAAATAAAACGTCTTTTCGGCTATGTGGATCTGTCACGGGACCCTTTATTCAAAAAGGCGGCAAAAACCGGCCACTCCCAGCTGGGAGGGTTTGAACTTATCTACAACCTGCCCATCTGCCGTCTGGTATACCCCATGGAAAGCGGACATTACGCTTTTGCCGTGATCAATCTGAGAGATTTGATGGTTAAGCTTGAGATGCAGAAGATGGGGCGGACAGGCGGCGTGTTCATCGCAGACCCGGAAGGACGGGTATTCTCGCTTCGCGGCGAGACTCAGCCAGTAAGCCGCGAGGGCCTTAAGCGCCTTTTTTCCGGCACCGTCAAAAGTTCCCGTGAGCTTGCCGGCACTGGAGGAAATTATTACCTGGCCTCCTACTCGGAAGTCCCGGATTTTGAACTTTATGCCCTGACTCTCCAGGACCGCTGGGAAGCTTTTAAAGGCATAAATCTCATAACCTCCCTGATAGCTTTCTTCCTGCTGGGCATATCCACGGTGTTTTATTTTTCCGCCCTCATCCTGAGCCGGAGGCTGATAAATCCGGTAAGCGGGCTTATTGAAGGCGCCCGCCGCGTGGCGGACCTGAATTTCAAGCAGCCGGTAAACGAGGACGCGGACATCACCGAGATGTCGGCTCTTTTAAGATCTTTCAACGCCATGATGACCGAGGTGGACCGGTATCACGGCCTGCAGGTGGAGAAGATGCTGGAGGAGAAGCAGAAGGTTGACCTCCTTATAGGTCTTATCCACGACTCCATCATACTTAGCGATTTCAGAGGCGAACTTCTCTATGCCAACGCCGCCGCGCGCGGCCTCCTGGGCGTTAAGAAGGATGAGAAGCTGGAGCCGGAAAATGAAGTACTCAGGCGCAGGGTGTCCGGACTGGTCAAACTTAAAGCTAACACGCCCGGCGAGATCATCGAACTGGCCGGATCCCGCGGCCGAAAAAAATATTATCGCATGAGTATGCAGGTGCTTTCGCCCAAGACCAGCAGCCCCGGCATTTTTATGGTGCTAAGGGATGTTACCCTTGAACAGGAAATGCAGCGCATGAAAGAGGACTTTTTTCACGCGGTCGCCCATGATCTGCGCGCCCCGCTTTTGACCATGCAGGGCTATATTAAACTACTGGAGCATTCCTGCGCCGCAACCGAGAAAAATGCGGGGTACCTTTCCAACATAAAGGATTCCAGCACTCGTCTTTTTGAGATGCTTGAAAATATTCTTGATATCGCGCGGATGGAGGCGGGCAACCTCAAGCCGCATATCGCGCCCATAGACGCCGAAAAAATTGCCGCCGCTGTTTTTGAAAGTTTCAAGGCGTTGTTTGATGAGAAAGGCGTAAAATTCAGGCTTGATTCTGCCGCCGCTTCAAACCTGACCTTCAAGGGCGACGAACGGCTGCTTCGGCGGGTGCTGGAAAATATACTTTCGAACGCCTATAAATTCACGCCTTCCGGCGGCACCGTCTCAATGCGCGCCGGGGCCGAAGCTGGTCTGGTGGTTTTTAATATTGAGGATACCGGCCCCGGTATTCCCGAAGGGCAACGCGAAGCCATTTTTGAAAAGTATAAACAGTTGAATGGGGTAGAGGGCACGGAACAGGGCTTTGGCCTGGGGCTAGCCATCGCGAAAAAAATAGTAGAGATGCATAAAGGAAAGATACACGCGGAAGCCGTCCCGTCCGGCGGCAGCAGATTCGTGCTCACGCTGCCGGCTTAAGGGCGCAGTTAGATTAATGCTGTTTCAATTGAGAGAGAGGTTTTTATGAAAAACAATGGCGCTAAAGAAAGTTCAAAGCTGATTTTTGTTTTTGGTGTGGTGTTCACTTCTTTTATGCTTATAAGCATGGTGGTTGGAGGGGTTATCCGTACCGGTGGCTGGCTTAGGAATATTAATAACTCATGGAGTGATTTCAGGAAAAAATTTCCGGGAGTCGTTTCCTCAATTATAACGGATAATCCCCAGAATTACTCATATGCTTTCGGTAGGCCCTTTAATAAAGCAGCTGATAGCCGTATAAGTATAGCCGCGATAGACGAACATACGCTTAATAATTTAGGCTACCCTTTCCCACGAAAGCATTATGCTCGTATGATAGAGAATTTGAATAAGTTGGGCGCCAAAGTAATAGCCATGGATATTTTTATACTTGATCCAGACAAAAGAGATGTGCAGAGTGATCGTGCTTTTGTAGAGGCGGTCAGAAAGGCCGGGAATGTTATAAACCTAGTAAATACTGACAGGGATAATGCGAAGTTCTCACTCCCGATAAGCGGTCTTGCGGAAAGCAGCCGTTATGTGGCTATACCTAATGTGGAGCAGGCACTGGATTCTGATGGCCAAGTCAGACGTCTTTACCTGTTCGATCAAGACTTAAGATACTCAGACATAACAGGGTTGAAATTATCCTGCCCGAAGACCGAGTGCGGGCTTGTCGGTCTTCCTGGCCTTTCTGCTGCCGCATATGCCGTTTATTCTGGCACGCCGCTGCCGAAATTATGGATTGATTATGACGGCCTTTATTCTCTAAATTTCCGGTATCCGGTTTCGCGAAAGTCCCATCCTGGATGGTCAAAAGATAAAGCCACTAATTATTCAATCCATAGGTATATTTCGGTGCTTGATATAATTGAAAACAAGCTTTCCAGTGAGGAGCGTGAGGCGATAAAGGGCGGCATTATATTCGTCGGTTCAACCGCCATGGGTGCTTTTGACCATTATCCTTCGGTTTTTATGACACCTCTTCCCGGGGTAGAAGTTCATGCCAACGCAGCGGATAATATACTCAATAATGACCTTGTGCGCCCGGTAAGTTCGATGCTGATAGCTATACTACTAACGATTTGTATATGGCTGGTAATCTTTCTGCGCAGGTTCTCTACGCAGTGTATAGTTTTCTCCACCCTTGGTTTGCTGGCTTTTTTCATACTAGTTGATTATTACCTGCTCTGCAGATTCTATGACCTTGGTTTTATGACCATAGCGACAGGCATTTTTATACCGTTCATTTATGTTTCAGTTAATAAAGCCCTTGTCGAGGGCCGGGAGAAGAAGTGGATCAAGAACACTTTCGGGCAGTACCTGTCGCCTAAGGTTGTCGAACTCATCACCAAGGATCCGTCCAAACTTTCCCTGGGCGGCGAAAAGCGCGATATGACGGCTTTCTTTCTCGATATAGCCGGGTTTACCACTATGTCGGAAAAGATGACGCCCGAGCAACTAACTAAGATGCTTAACAATTATCTTTCAGGCCTCACCGATGTTATCCTCCGGCATGATGGCGTGGTGGACAAGTATATCGGCGACTGCGTGATGGCTTTCTGGAACGCGCCGCTGGACCAGAAGGACCACCGCAAACTCGCCTGCCTGGCGGCGGTGGATTGCATGGCCGAGATAAACCGTTTAAATCAGGAGCTTACGGAATACTCAATCAAGCCCTCGGCCCGCATAGGCCTGAACTCCGGCCCCATGGTAGTTGGCAACATGGGTTCCAAAATGCGGTTATCTTATACGGTCATGGGTGACGCTGTGAACCTCGCCTCCCGTCTTGAAGGCGCCAATAAATATTTCCACTCAAAGATAATGGTGAGCGAATACACTTACGAAGAGGCCAAAGACTTTGTCGAATCCAGGCTGCTAGGTCAGATAAGAGTGGTTGGCAAGGCTATACCGGTTAAGGTTTATGAACTGCTGGCGCACAAAGGTAAACTTACGGAAGAAGGGCAGAAGTTGCTGGCGGCGTATAACGAGGGCCATGAGGCCTTCTTTAAGGGCGCCTACGGCCCGGCAAAAAAAGCTTTTGAAGCCGCGCTTGCCATAGCTCCCGCGGACGGCCCTTCAAAGTTCTACCTCGATCTGGCTGCTAAATACGCGGTGGAAACGCCCAAGGACTGGGACGGGACTTTTAACCTTACTTCAAAGTAAAGGAAACATCATGGTAATATTCTGGAGACTTCTTCTTTCTCATCTGCTGGCTGATTTTACGCTGCAGTTTAATGTCGTCAACAAACTTAAGCGCCAGCATGTCGGGGGGATGCTTCTGCACTGCCTGACGCATTTTGTCGTTTCCGTCGCGCTTGCTTATAATTATCTGGGCGATGTCTGGTTCTCTCTCGGCCCGGTTGCGGTGACCGGATGGACGGCCCTTGGCCTGATGCTGGTTTTTCATTTCATCATAGACGAACTGCGCATCTACGGCATGAAGCGGCTGGGCTACCGGGACGGCACCGTCAGCATCATTATAGATCAGTTCCTGCATGTCTATGTCCTTTTCATGATCTCGCCTATATTCGCGACTGGCAGCGGCTTTTTTATGGCGGAGAAATGGGTGGGGATAGCCTCTATCTTCGTCCTGGTCACGCATGTTACTACGGTGATGGTTTATTTTGTGGAAAAAGACCTCTTCGGCAGTGAATACCCCAGCTCCGACGAGAAATACTTCCTGATTTTCGAGCGCATTGTCCTGTGGTCCTTCTTTTTTACGGCCGGTTGGTGGTGGCTGCCGTTCGCTGCGGCCTGGGCAGTCCAGCTTTTCTATATCCGCTGGAAGCGGATTATGGACTTGTCGCTCACCAATATTCTACTGAGTCTTGTTATGACCTCGCTATTGGGACTCTGGGCGCGGTACATCTATTTTGGTTCATTTTAAGGATCTAATGTTATGAATCCGCGCGTGTTGCACCGCTCCATTGACGACGCCGTGTTCACTTTTATTGATGTGGAGACCACGGGGCTTTCGCCGCGGACTTCGCGGGTATGCGAAGTGGCGCTGGTAGCTTTTCAGGGCAACTGCAGGGTCAGTCATTTCAGCTCCCTGGTGAATCCGGGGCTGCCGATACCGCCGGAAAGCTCCAAGATCCACGGTATAACCGACGATATGGTCCGCAGCAGCCCCGCTTTTTCGGCGCTTATCCCCAGGCTGATCACGCTGTTGGAGGGTTCGGTCATAGTGGCGCATAACGCGGAATTCGACCTGTCTTTTATTGAAATGGAGTTTGTCCGCGCCGGCCTTAAGCTGCCGGAACTGCCGGTCATAGACACGCTGCGCATCGCCCGGAGTCTTGGCATATTTACAAACAACCGCCTGGGCACCATAGCAAAAGAGCTGGATATCTCGGCCGAGAATTGGCACCGCGCGCTCAGCGATGTGGAGATGACGCGCAAGATATTTGAGCATTTCATGCTGGTGTTCAGAAAAGAAGGCGCGGTCACGGTGGCGGACCTGCTTAAAAGAGCGTGATAGTGTGAGATCAGATAAGTGTTACAGCAAAGCAGTGTGAAAAAAGAGAACTACGGGATTCAAGGAGGAGGTGTTTATGGCTATCAAAGTGGGCGAGGGCTCCCTAACAATTGAGGATGTGGTTAAAGTGGCGCGGCTGGGAGAGAAAGTTGAATTATGCTCTTCGGCTGTTGAGCGTATCAGGAAATGCCGCGGCATGATCGAGAAAAAGATCGCGGCTCATGAAATAATGTACGGCGTCAACACGGGAATAGGCGAATTTTCGGAAATGGTGCTTAATGACGAACAGGTCAAGCAATTTCAGCGATATCTGATATATAACCACGCTGCCGGGATAGGAAAGCCATGCCCTATAGAGCATGTGCGCGCGGCGATGCTGGGCCGTATAAATGTTCATGCGAGGGGCTGTTCGGGCTGCCGACCGGAAATAACGCTGACCTATGTCGAGATGCTTAATAAGGGAGTTACTCCGGTGGTTTGCGAAAAGGGCAGCGTCGGCGCCTGCGGCGATCTGGCCCCCATGAGCCAAATAGCTCTTTCTCTTATGGGGGAAGGTGAAAGCTTTTATAAAGGTGAACGCATGCCCACCAAAGCGGCGCTGGAAAAAGCGGGCATCCCCGTTCCGGGCTTACAGGCGCGCGACGGCCTTGCCGCCATAAACGGCTCCAATCTGCTAACGGGCATGGGCTGTCTTGAGATTTACGACGCCGAGCGCTGGGTTAAACAGGCGGAAATAACGGCGGCGATGACGCTTGAAGCGCTTATGGCCAATATGAAGCCGTATGACAGCCGTCTTCACGAGCTTAGAGGGTTTAAAGGCGCCGTAACCTCCGCGGCCAACATCCGTTCCGTGGTGGCCGGTTCCGATCTTGTAACCGGGAAGCTGAGGGTTAAAGTGCAGGACGCGTATTCCATGCGGTCAACGCCCCAGGTCATAGGCGCTTTCAGGGACCATCTCGCTTACGCCCGCAAACAGTTTGAAATTGAAATTAACGGCGTGGCCGACAATCCCATCTTTCTGGCGGAAAGCGACACGGTGCTTACCGGCGCCAATTTCCAGGGAACGCCTGTCAGTATGCCGCTTGACATGGTGGGCGCTGGCGTTACCATGGTCTGCGTGCTGTCCGAAAGACGGCTGAACCGTCTGTTGAATCCGGCCTTAAGCGTGGGGCTGCCGGCATTTTTAACCAAAGGCGCCGGGATGTTTTCAGGATTAATGCTCAGCCAGTATACCGCGGACATGCTGATAGTCGAGCAGCGCATACTCAGCGCGCCTTCCTGCATACAGTCCATCCCCGCCGCCGCCGACCAGGAGGATTTTGTCAGCATGGGGATGAACGCTGCGCTTAAAACCAGGCAGATACTGGACAACGCCCAAAGCGTTCTGGCTATTGAAATGATAGCCGCCGCGCAGGCCGTTGATTTCAGGGACTTTGCCGTAGGTAAAGGCACGCGCGCCGCGCACGGCGCCATACGCAAAGTGGTAGAGCATCTTGAAGTGGACCGCCCGCTTTTTACGGATCACAACGCCATGACCGAGGCAGTTGCGCGGTGTGAGGTCCTTGACGCGGTTCTGAACGAAATCGGCGAACTTAAAAGTTCCTGGTAGATAGTTCCTTAAGGGATAGGGGATGTTGTTAAAAGTGTAAAGTGCAGGCATAAATATTGTGCAGTTTCAGGGAGAAATATGAGTTCACCGGTTAAAAACATCAGGGGCCCCAGAGGCAACAAAATCACATGTAAGGGCTGGCAGCAGGAAGCGGCTTTGCGCATGCTTATGAATAATCTGGATCCGGATGTGGCCGAACGCCCGGAGGATCTGGTGGTCTATGGCGGTCGCGGCAAAGCGGCGCGCAACTGGGACTGCTACAGGGCCATAGTCAGTTCGCTGACTGCTCTGGAGAACGACGAGACCCTTCTGGTGCAGTCCGGCAAGCCGGTTGGCGTGGTAAGGACGCATGAGCACGCGCCGCGAGTGCTGCTGGCTAATTCCAATCTCGTGGGCAACTGGGCAAGCTGGGAAGTTTTCGACGAGCTGGAGAAGAAAGGTCTGATGATGTACGGCCAGATGACGGCCGGCTCGTGGATCTATATCGGCACGCAGGGAATACTTCAGGGGACTTATGAAACTTTCGCGGCCTGCGCCAGAAAGCATTTTAAAAGCGACCTGACCGGAAAGTTGGTGGTGTCAGGCGGCCTTGGCGGCATGAGCGGGGCCCAGCCGCTGTCTATCACCATGAATAACGGCGTGGCCATAATCATAGAGGTTGACGAGACCCGGATCAGGCGGCGGCTGGATACTAAATATGTGGATGTAATGGCGACCTCGCTGGATGAGGCTTTGGCCATGGCCGGCAAAGCGATAAAAGAAAAAAAACCCCTATCCATCGCGCTGCTGGGCAATTGCGCCGAAATTCTGCCGGAGATGGTCAGGCGAAAGGTTCAGGTGGACGTTCTGACGGATCAGACCTCGGCGCATGATCCGCTTAACGGCTATGTGCCCAAGGGTTTCAGCATGAAGGACGCCGTGGAAATGCGACGCAAGGACCCCAAAGGATATACGGCCCTGGCTATGGAGTCAATTGCCATACATGTGGAAGCGATGCTCGCGCTGCAGAAAGCGGGCGCCGTAACTTTTGACTACGGCAACAATATCCGCACCATGGCTTTTAAGCAGGGCGTTAAGAACGCCTATGATTTCCCCGGTTTTGTGCCGGCCTATATCCGTGACCTTTTCTGCGAGGGAAAAGGTCCGTTCCGCTGGGTGGCGCTTTCTGGCGACCCTAAGGATATCGCCGTAACCGATAAACTGGCGCTGGACATGTTCCCAAAAAACCAGGGCCTTAAGCGCTGGATAGACATGGCTTCAAAAAAAGTAAGATTTCAGGGTTACCCTTCCCGCATCTGCTGGCTTGGCTACGGCGAGAGGCATCTCTTCGGCATGGAGCTTAATAAGCTGGTGCGCTCCGGTAAAATTTCGGCCCCGATCGTTATAGGACGCGACCACCTGGACTCCGGCTCAGTGGCCAGCCCCTACCGCGAGACCGAGGCCATGAAAGACGGCTCCGACGCCATAGCCGACTGGCCTATACTCAACGCTCTTGTGAACACGGCTTCGGGCGCCAGCTGGGTTTCTTTTCACCATGGCGGCGGAGTGGGGATGGGCTACTCCCTGCACGCGGGCCAGGTGATAGTTGCGGACGGCACGAAAGAAATGGACCTGCGCCTAGAGCGCGTGCTCACCAACGATCCGGCCATGGGCGTGCTGCGCCATGCCGACGCGGGCTATAAACTTGCCTCGGATTTCGCTGAAAAGAGCGGCGTAAAAATACCAATGCGGGGGGAAAGACGATGAAGGTTTTTATGCTGGTTTTAACCGCAGTCTTTTTTTCCGGCTGCGGTGCCGGCGTCAAGACCGTTATCCGTGGGGATTTTGATGCGTCAGGGCGCGTGGCTGTAATGCCGTTCAGCGGTAAGGACGAAGAAACCGGGCTCTCGCTGGCGGAAGTTTTTACCACCTATCTGATGGACGCCGGTTTTGAAGTAACAGAGCGGGCGCAGCTGGAGAATGTGCTTAAAGAACAAAAAGTTTCTCTTTCCGGGGCCATGGCTCCGGAGGCTATCGCGCAGGTGGGAAAGCTGGCCGGGGTAAGCGCTGTAGTTACGGGGTCGTACCGCGTGCGCCAGGAAAATATCCGTACGGTAACGCCGCGCGTAAAATTGCCACGCGGGTCTTTCAAGGCGAGCCGCCGCCCTCAAACGGGCGGCAGGCAGGTTCCGGGCGAAATAAGAGTGGAGTCCAACACTATTTTCAGCGGGCTTACTGTTAAATTCGTGGATGTGAACACAGGGCGGGTGTTGCTTAGCTGCTCTTCCGAAAAAGATTACAGTGCGGAATCTGTCAGCAAGGCGCTGTCAGACATGGCCCGATCGATAAAGAGAAAACTTGAGAAATAAAAAGGAGAAAAATAATGGCTTCTGAATTCAGTTTTGATGTGGTTTCAAAGGTGGAGTACACCGTGGTGGATGAGGCTATCGCGATCGCGATGAAGGAAGTGATAAACAGATACGACTTCAAAGATTCCAAGTCGGAGATCAACTTCGATAAAAAAAACAACAGCATAATGCTGCAGTCGTGCGACGATTATAAAGTAAAAGCGCTTTATGATGTGCTGCTCACCAAGCTTTCAAAGCGTGGCCTGCCGCTAAAAAACTTCGAGCCGCAGAAAGTAGAGAGCGCTCTTGGCGGGACGGCCAAGCAGGCGGTTAAGATACAGCAGGGCATACCGCAGGACAAGGCGAAAGAAATAGTTAAGGCCATGAAGGAACAGAAATTAAAAGCTAACATCTCAATACAGGGCGACACGCTGCGCGTAACATCCAAGTCCAAGGATGAGCTGCAGAATGTGATGGCCATTCTGCGCGGACAGGACTTCGGCATAGCCCTGCAGTTCGATAACTTCAGATAAAGCGTTATAGTGGACAGCGGTCGGTTCGGGTATTCTTCATGACAGCTATCTTCACATTTGGATTGCAAATACTGACACTCGCCACTAGTCACTAACCACTTTTTATATGGCATTACTCCTCACCGGTTTCAAACAGCTTCTAACCTTCAAGGGTGCCGCCGCGCCGCGTTCAGGCAGAGAACAGTGCGCTATCGGTCTCGTCCGGAACGGCGCTATTCTCATCGAGAACGGGCTTATCAGGTCCGCCGGTACGGAAAAAGAGGTTATGCGCCATCCGCTTGCAAACAAGGCCCGCGCCAGAAAAGTTGGAGGCGTGGCCCTGCCAGCCTTCGTGGACAGCCACACTCACGCCGTTTTCGCCGAACCGCGGCTGCGGGATTTTTCGCTGCGCACTCAGGGCTCTACCTACTCCGAGATAAAGGCGCGGGGCGGGGGGATACTCTCAAGCGTTCGGGCCGTGCGTAATCAGTCTCCTGCAAAGATGGTTTCGCAACTGGTGGAGCGCGCATCGCGGTTTCTCGAATGCGGCACAGGCACGATAGAAGTGAAGACAGGTTACGGCCTGAATAAAGCTTCGGAGCTCAAAACCCTTAAGGCTGTAAAAGCCGCTTGCGCCCGCACACCCTTGGAGATGCTGCCGACTCTAATGTCCGCGCACGCGGTGCCGCCGGAATTCGGAGATTCGGGAAAATATTTGCGGTATGTGCTCGCTGAAATAGTTCCGGAGGTTGTTTTAAATAAGCTGGCGATTTTTGCCGACATGTTTTGCGAAAAAGGATATTTCACACCTGAAGAAAGCCTGAAGTATCTTAACGCCTGCAAGGCCGCCGGTCTTATCCCCAAGATCCACGCCGAACAGCTCTCTAATTCCGGCGGCGCCATCGCAGGAGCAAAGGCGGGGGTCGTAAGTGCGGATCACGTTGACTATGCGCGAAAGAAGGATATGCGGGCTATGCGCCGCGCCGGAGCTGTCGCCACGCTGCTGCCTGCTTCCAATTTTTTTCTGGGGCTTTCAAAATATCCGGACGCGAGAACTTTTATATCTGAAGGCGTGCCGGTGGCTCTGGCCACTGATTTTAATCCCGGCACCTCTCCCTGCTGGAACATGCAGATGGTGCTTTCCGCGGCCTGCACCCATATGCAAATGACTCCGGAGCAGGCGCTTTGCGCCGCTACGATCAATGGGGCCTGCGCCCTGAAGGCCGGGAACCGTCTGGGGTCAATAGAATCCGGCAAACAGGCCGACATCGCAGTCTTTGACGCTTCGGATTACCGTGAGTTATGCTATTATTTTGGAGCGAATTTGAATAAGATGACTATAAAAAAAGGAAGCATTGCTTATGAAAATAGTTCTTTTTGACATTGACGGCACGCTTATAAAGGCCGGCGGAGCCGGGGCCAGAGGTCTCAATAAAGCGGTAAAGGAAATGTGCGGCGCGGATAATATCTGCGACAAGTTTTCGCTGCAGGGCGCTACTGATAAGGAAAATTTCACCACGGCCTTTAAACATGCTTGCGGTAAAAAGCCTACCGCCAAACAATTTCGGGACCTGGAACTTAAATATCTCGGTTTCCTGCCTGCGGAAGTGAAGCAGTCTATAAAATCTAAAAATTATTCCAAGCTAAACGGTGTGGAAAAGCTGTTGGTGCTGCTTTCTAAGCGTAAGGACGTTATGGTGGGCCTTGGGACCGGCAACCTGCGCGAGGGAGCGTTTATAAAGCTTGAACCCTCCGGTTTAAAGAAGTACTTCGCCTTCGGCGGGTACGGCTGCGATTCTCATATCAGGAGTCGGGTCCTTGTGAAAGCCGTAGAGCGGGCGGAAAAGCTGCTGCGTGCCAAGATAAGGCCGGCCGATGTTTATGTGATAGGCGACACGCATCTGGATGTTTTTGCTGCCAAAGACGCGGGCTACCATTCCGCCGCCGTTATGGACGGTTTCGGAGATCAGAATCTTCTGGCGCGCAGCGGCGCCGAATTGATAGTGAAAGATTTTAAGGATCTTTACCCCTGGCTTATCTGGCTGGGGCTTGAGAAGGATTCCAAGGGGGTGCGGCGCGGCACCTACATCTGCCCGGATTCCCCTATAGAGCACGCCCATTACGGCCGCACGGGAATGGATCTAAAGGACATCGAAGATAATATGCGAGCGCTGAGGGAAATGAAGCGCAAGGTGACAGGCGAATGAAATATCAGGATACGCTGACCTATAAAGATATAATGGAAATTCCGGCCCTGCTGGAGGATTTTTCCAGGCGTGCGCCCGGACTTCAGGCTGCCGTCTTAAGGTCTAAAGACAAGGTTGTATATTTGGCGGGCCGCGGGTCTTCCGGCAACGCCACCCTTTTCGCCAAGTATATCTGGGAGGGATATTCAGGCGTAATCACTAATTTCATCCACCCGCATTCCATCTTTGAGGCGAAAGTTCCCCTGCATTTCAGCAATCAGGCAGTGTGGGCTTTTTCGCAGTCCGGCAAAAGTTCGGATATAATCGCGGTCCTTAAAAAACTGATAACCTGGGGGGCGAAAGGTGTGGCTGTTACCAACGAGGCTGACCTGAAGGCTAACCCGCTTGCCCGGCTGGCCGATACCCATATTCTTCTTTCAAGCTCGAAAGAGGTTCCCGTGGCGGCTACAAAGAGTTTTATTCTGCAGCTCTGGGTTGTTTTGTGGACGGCGCAACTTTGGACCGGCTGTTTCAAAGCCAGAGATTTCAGCGGCACAATCTCGCTCATCCGGGAGTTCCTAGCCTCTGGTTTTGATCCGTCGGCAGAGAACTTCTGGCCAAAGCTCAGAAAAGCCGGAGTGATAGGCTTCGTCGGGCGCGGGCCGTATAACGCCGTGGCTGACGATTCAGCTCTGAAGTTCAGGGAAATGGCCAAGGCGCACGCCTTAGGCTATTCTGCAGCTGAGTTCCTGCATGGGCCGGTCGGCGCCTATACTTCAAAAGATTTTGTGTTTCTCCTCAGCCCCTCCAGAGAGCTGCCGGACGATGTTGAGAAGGTGAGGATGGCGTTAAACGACAGAAATACACCTTACCATGTTATAGCGCCGTCGAAGGGAAATTTTCCTTTTAACTGCCTGTTGGCCGACATAGAAATAAAACTCATAGCCCTGCACCTGGCCATCGCAAAAGGCCTGAACCCCGACAATCCCAAAGGTCTGAACAAAGTTACCCAGACATTTTAGGCGAAAAGGTTTCGGGCCGGGGGGCGTGGTAATTAGAGCTAAAACCTGCTCCAGAGTTTTTTGGCCAGCTCCGCCGATTTTCTTGAAACTTCTTCTTCGTCTATGTCCAGCTTGAGCTTTTTATTCTCCATCAGAACGCGACCCGCGGCTATGGTGGTGTCCACGGCGCTTTGGGAAAGGCCGAACACCAAATGGCCGTAGAAATTATCAGCTTCAAGCGGGGTTGGCGGGTAGTAGTCCAGCAGTATGATGTCCGCGCAGTATCCTTCTTTAAGTATTCCCACATCCTTGAACTGCCGGTTTGCTATTTCTGTGTTGTTCATGAGCAGTGCTGACACGGATTCCGCAAACCCCTGCGAGGGGTCGCGTTTCAGGTGCTGCAGCCACACCGCCGCGCGGACCTCTTCCAGCATGTTGACCGTCATCGCGTCTGTTCCCAGCCCTACCAGCACGCCCTTCCCCGCCATGGCGACTATATCCGCGATGCCTACCGCGTTGTTGGCGTTGGACTGGGGATTGTGGACCACCGCGGTATGCGTGCGGGCCAGGATCTCCATTTCTTTTTCGTTTATGTGTACGCAATGTGCGGCGATTGACTTGGGGCCCAGGATGCCGAAACCCTCCAGACGTTCAACCACCCGCATCTTGTAATGCGCTTCTGCGTAGAGCTGGTCGGCCTGAGACTCGGCCGTGTGGATATGGAAGCCGGCTTTTAAAGTGTGGCCGCGATAGGCGGCTTCTTCAAGCGTGGCGTCGGTCACGGTAAAGGAAGCATGCAGGCCGAACATCGCCTTAATGGTGTTGTCGTCTAGAGAGGCGGCGTATTTTATGAATTCAGTGTTCTCTTCAAGCCCCGCCTGCGCGATATCCTTGCCGTCCCGGTCGGAAAGCTCGTAGCAGAGCGAGGCTCTCAGGCCGGTTTCCCTTACGGCTTTTTCTATGGCTTTAAGCGAGCCTTTTACCGCGAAAGGGCTGGCGTGATGATCTATCAGCGTGGTAGTGCCTTTCCTCACGGCGTCCATGAGCGGGATGACCGCGCTATAATATGAATCGGCATTGGTAAGTTTCTTGTCCAGGCGCCACCAGAGATTCTCAAGTATCTCGGTGAAGTTCCTGGAAGGAGCGGCCTTGCCGAGCCCTCTGGCGAAGGTGCTATAGAAGTGCATGTGGGCGTTGATAAAACCCGGCATGGCCAGCTTGCCGGCGCCGTCTATAACTTTCGAGTATTTTCCTTTAAAAGACTTCTGCGGGGCTATTTTTTTTATCAGGCCGTCTTCCACCAGGATGGCGTGGTTTTTAAGCAGCCTGTTGGTCGCGCCCAGCGTGGCTATTGTCGCATTTTTAATCAGGATATTTTTTTTCATAATAAATCCTTACAGATAAGAGGATTGGTCCTTTTCATTATTCAGGCGTCCGCGCCTGTTCGGCCGGGGTGCGCTTTCGCATCTTCAGCGCGCCGGCGAAGCACTTTTTAACGCAAAGGGAACACCCTACGCATTTTGAGGCGTCAGCCTTGGGGACCTTCTTGCCGTCGAGGCTTATTGCCAGGTAGCCGCAGCGGAGACAATTTCCGCAGTGCATGCAGAGCTCTCCGTCGGACTCCGGAATGCCCTTTACCGGAGACAGATCCATAAAGTCCGTGACGGGTTTTGGCAGCGCTATGCCGATAAGCTCGTCCACAGATTTAAGGCCCTTTTCCTCAAGCAGGTGGCTGAGGCCCCAGTTCAGTTCATCAATTATCCCAAAGCCGTACTTCATCACGATAGTGCAGAACTGCACTGACCTGGCGCCCAGGGCCAGAAAGTGGGCCGCGGCTTTGTAATCCATGGGCCCGCCGTTACCGGAAATCGGAACATTGAGCTTTGAAGCCTTGGAAATAGTCAGATTGCTGATGGGCGTTACGCCATCGCCGCTCATCCCCACTATCATTCCTTCGTCCCATGTGCCGACGCCTTTTCGGAAAGCGAGCGCCGGGAAGGAGTTGGCCAGCGTGATGCCGGCCTTCTTGTGCGGATATTTATCGTAGACTTTGCGTATGGCGTCCACTATCTGGTAGATGGCGGTTACGGCTCCGGTCAGTTTAAATAATTTTGGAACTTCCGGGTCTGAGACTTCCATAACCCAGCCGATAATCTTGGCAGCCAATTCCGGGTCCTGGGAGACGATGTCGCCTTTTGTTCCGTCTCCGCCCTGCGGGCAGGATAAAGAATATTCAACAGCCATAGCGCCGGCGCGCTCAAGCTTTAACGTGTTGGACTGCCAGACCTTGCGGTCAGCTTCGTCGTTGCCGGTAACAGGTCCGCCTGTGGAAGCCGCAGTCAGGCGATCCGGATATTCTTTTACGAGTTTCGCCACTTCCCGGCACACGCGGTCAAGCGCGTGGCCTGAAACATTGTCGGAATTACCGTAAGTTGAATCGCTGAACGTGACCATGTACTCCGCAGGAATATGTATATCCAGGCCGTCGAAGGCGGTTTTCATCACCACGCCGGGCCAACCTGCCTCGTAGGCCAGCTTCACCTGGTCGTAGCCGTCGGAATGGGGAGAGGCTGAGATGATGAAGGGGGAACGGATCTTGCGGCCGAAAAAGTCCGTGGTCAGATCAACCGGCAGCATATCTCTGCCCTTAAGAATAGTAACGCTTTTAAGGTTGTTGGGAATAGATGGGGGTTTCTTGCCTTGCATAAAAGTATGGGCTTCCATGGCGGCGTTCTTGCCGGAAGCGACGCCCTCCACCACGGTCGCGGCCCCATTGCGGCAGTCGCCGGCGAGAAACACTCCCTTCTGCTTTTGGTCGTCAAAGACAGGTGTGTTTTTTATGGCTAGCACAACAAAGTTTATATCCGCGCGTGCCTGTTCAGTGCCCGGGATATCTTTAGCCTTGTTGTCGAGGCGCACAACTCTTATTCCTTTCCCGGCTTTTAGTATCCCCGTGAGGCGGCTCTTGGCGTTTATGTTGATCCCTGCCTTGAGTATGTCGCGCAATTCCCGTTCCGGCAGCTGTATATCGCCTATATTCTTGCGGGTGAAAATCTCCGCCTTGGCCGCGCCCAGTTCCAGCGCCTTCATGGCGCAGTCGGCTGCTACGGCGCCGCCGCCTATTACGCCCACATTTTTGCCCTTTACTTTGTATTTGGAGGTGTTGCGAAGGTATTCCAGGCCTTCCACACCGAGGTTTTCGTTCTCGATGTTCAGTTTTATCTGCTTTTCCACCCCTGCGGTGACTATAATCGCGTCATACTTCTTAAGCAGGGAAGCGGGGTTTTTGACGGCCGCACCTGTTTTAACACGGATATCGCCCAGAGTTTTTACAAATTCTATTTCAGTGCGTAGGACTTCCTTGGGGAAGCGAGCGTCCGGTATCAGATTGCAGGCGCCGCCCGCCTTTTTATCCTTCTCGAAAACATCCACTTTATAGCCCAGCTGGGCGAGGGTCGCGGCCGCGGCGAAGCCCGCCGGTCCCGCGCCTATTACGGCGACCTTTTTACCGGTGGAACCGGCCTTCTTAAACTTTGGCATCACTCCCATTTTTTTAGCCTTCTGCACAATTGCGGCTTGGACGGCGGGAATATTGATCGGATTGTCGAAAAGTTTTCTAGAGCAGGCTTTCACGCAGAACCAGTCGGGGCAGACGGCTCCGCAGACCCCGCCGAAAGTATTGTGACCCATTATCAGCTTGGCAGCCCTCTTGAAGTCTGATTTTTCCATTTGACGTACCGCCATTATGAAGTCGGCCGGGGAGCAATCCGCGGGACAGGCTGCCTTGCATGGTTTTTCTTCGCAATAGAGACAGCGCTCTGCCTCCGATTTAAGCTGAGCGTCTGACAGGAAATTTATTTTTTCTGACATATTTTTCTCCAGGCTATGCCGGTGCCGTATCAAGAGCTATGCTCATCAAACGGCCCAGGCTATGCCGGTGCCGTATCAAGAGCTATGCTCATCAAACAGCCCGGATTACAATAGATTCTATAATTTTTAGCATTATCGTTGTGAAACCGTAAAGTTTAACAGCGAAAAAGGCCTGTCTGAGACTATTTCGTAAAGAGGTTTGGAACCTTTAAATACCGTGACGCGGCCTTTTTCCGCGCGAAGTGAATTTCCGGCCGCTATCTTGCGCGTTAGTTCTTTAGGCAGCAGGCCTTCGGGTTTGGTTATGCCTCGGTAGCGGACTTCAGCGCCCTTTGCCAGACCATCCAAAAGCAGGTACTCGTATTTATCCCGGAAGAGAACAGGTTTTGCAAGTCGGCTTTTTAGTTCCGCCGCGCGCCCGGGCAGATAATGTTGAAGGAATGAGAAGATCTCTTTGGCAAGTTTCCCGCTGGGGCCGCAGTCATAGGCGCAGGGGTGCCAGCTGATTATCTGCAAAGTTGAAATATCCAGGTCTTTATTGGCTGCTCTTATGCGCGCGAAACCTTCCATGTCGGCCGGCTTTCCTGTCAGCCGCGAGAAATAATTAAAGATGTTGTTTAGGCCGAAGTGATATCGTTCTTTTTTCCGGGTCCTGCTCAGGGTGAAATTAACAAGGTCGGTTTTGTCCGCCACCGAACGCCATTCTATATAAGCCTTAACGCAGCATTCCGGATAGCCGAGCAGGAGGCCCCAGGCCGGATCGGTGGGGGAGCGATGCCAACTTTTGGCGGCGTCTTTCAGGGTTTTCTGATTTTTACCTATAAGCAGCATCCGTTTTCCGGAATCCGGTACAGCTTTGAAGCCCGCCGTTCCGTAAACGGGTTCAGGCATAAGGTACTTTAGTTTCAGCGCTTCGCACAGTTCTTTTATATAGGGCCAACCGGCGGCGGAGAAATCCGTGTAAAGCACCGGCTTGGCGCCTATCAGCAGGGCGGCAAGATCGGAGAGGCCGGGATCAAAGTCCCGGAGTTCCTTAAGACCGTTAAGAGGCTTTCTTAATTTGAGAAAAGACATAACCTTCTGATATTATTCCACAAAAACGGACGCGATACAAACATATGGTTATCCGATGAACAAATTTTGGATAATATAAGGGTGGTGGGTTTTTATAAGGAGCGATCATGGCTTATAAGTCTATACTCGTAAAGAACGCTTTGGTCCTGGCGACCATGGACGGCGAAGGCCGGGAAATTAAGGGCGGCGATATTTATATAGAGGGCCCCGAGATAAAGAAGATCGGCAAAGGTCTCAGAGTGAAGGCCGATACTGTTATAGACGCTAAAAACTGCGTGGTCCTGCCCGGCTTCGTGAATACACATCATCACCTTTATCAAACACTGACGCGCAACCTACCCGCAGTGCAGGACGCCAAGCTTTTTGACTGGCTCCTTTACCTCTATGAAATATGGCGGCATATCTCACCTGAGTCTGTTTACGCCAGCACTCAGGTCGGCCTGGGCGAACTGCTTTTAACCGGTTGTACGACCAGTACCGACCACCTTTATCTTTTCCCCAGAAAGAACAGCGGATTTTTTATTGATACGCAGGTGGAAGCCGCGCGGGAAATAGGTATGCGCTTCCACCCGACCCGCGGCTCAATGTCACGCGGCCGTTCAAAGGGAGGGTTGCCGCCCGACTCTGTTGTGCAGAGCGAGGATTTTATCATGAAGGACTGCGAGCGCCTGGTCCATAAATTCCACGATAAAAATAAATTCCCCATGACGCAGATGGTTATGGCGCCCTGCTCGCCTTTTTCCGTGACCACCGAACTCCTGAAGCTTACCGCTGAAATGGCCAAAAAATGGGGCGTCAGGATGCATACTCATCTGGCCGAAACTATAGATGAAGAAGCTTTCTGCCTTAAACTTTTCAAGATGCGCCCGCTTGATTATATGGAATCAGTGGGCTGGGTTTCCGAGGGGAACGCCTGGTTCGCCCATTGCGTTTATATAAACGAGTGTGAGGCCAAAAGGATGGGGGCTACCGGAACGGGGGTGGCTCATTGCCCGTCCTCCAATCTGCGTTTAGGCTCCGGCATAGCGCCTGTGCGAATGTTCCTGGATAACAAAGTGCCGGTAGGACTGGCAGTGGACGGCTCTGCCTCCAACGACTCTTCGGATATGCTGGGCGAGCTGCGCCAGTGCATGTTGGTTAACCGCGTGAAGTCCGGCGCGGAGTCCATGCCGGCGAGAGATGTTTTTAAAATAGCAACTTTGGGCGGCGCAAAAGTGCTGGGCCGCAACGACATCGGTTCCATAGAGCCCGGTAAGGCCGCCGATCTGGCTGTTTTCGACGTGAGCGGACTGGATTTCGCCGGTTCAGGTTCGGATCCGCTGGCTTCGCTGCTCTTCTGCGGGGCCGGGCACAGGACCAAGTATACGATCGTGAACGGCAAGATCGTGGTCAAGAACGGCCGACTCGTCAATGTCGATGAGTTCATGCTTGCGGAACGAGCCAATAAGCTTTCCAGGAAGCTGGTTGAAAAGGCTGCTAGATGATAAGCGCTTTAGTGCTGGCCGGTGGGGATTCCTCCAGAATGGGGCGGACAAAAGCGCTGCTTGAGTATGACGGGCGTAATTTTCTGGAATCGGTCTGCGCGGGAGTCAATGCCGCGGGCGTAACGGAGACTATTGTTGTTCTCGGCGCCAGCCGCGCGGAAGTTCTTGCCGCCTGGAACCCCGGTGAGATAAGAGTTGCTTTCAATGAGACTCCGGAATTGGGGCAGATAGCTTCGGTCAGGGCGGCCCTTAAACTTGTCAGTTACCGGTCCGAAGCCGTGATGATCTGTCTGGTTGACCAGCCCCTAATAAAGCCGGAAACCTATAAACTGATAGCCGATTTTTGGCGATCCAGCAGAGATTTCCTTGTTATTCCCAAGTGCCGGCGTGACGAGGCCCCGGAAAGCGCGACAGCAGGACAGTACGACAGCAAGACAGTACGACAGCAAGATAGCGTGGTGCCTCCAGCTGGCGTTAATCCTCTTTCCTTCAAACGCGGGCATCCAATAATTATTCCGCGAAAATATTTTCAGCTTTGTTTTGAAGGCCCCAATGACAAGGGCCTGCATTGGGTCACGCATCACCAGTCGGTGAAAGTTCTGGATCTCGTGGTGGCAGATGCAGGTGTTATCCGCGATTTTGACACGCCAGAGGAGTACCAACAACTACTTGGTCGCAACTGGTAGGTAGTAAATCCGCCTGACTTAAAATCTCGTTGCTATCTGACGTGCCATCTTGCTGTCGTGCTATCGCGCTACATTATGTTTCCCATAATCGTCCTCATTATTGTTTTTGTGCTGATTGCCGTCCGTCGGGTGGGGCGTTTCCGGGTTGAGATCTGGCAGGTGATGTTCGCGGGCGCGGCCGCGGTGCTGCTATCGGGAGATATCGGTCCGGCGGCGGCTCTGCGAGCGATAGATTTTGATGTTATCTTTTTCCTGTTCGGCATGTTCGTGGTCGGGGCCGCGCTTGAAATGAGTGGTTATCTGGCACATTTGGAGTATTCCTTCTTCAAGCGGGCCAAGTCGCTTGGTCAGCTGGTGTTCTTTGTTCTTTTTGGCTCAGCCTTCGCTTCCGCCGCTCTGATGAACGATACATTGGCTATTATCGGTACGCCAGTGGTCCTGCTGTTGGCCAAAAAGCACAAAATGTCCCCGAAGCTTCTGTTGCTGACTCTGGCGTTCGGCATTACCACGGGCAGCGTAATGAGCCCTATCGGCAATCCGCAGAATCTTCTGGTGGCCGTGAACGGCGGCGTGGCGGCGCCTTTTATTACCTTCTTAAGATATCTTTTCCTTCCCACGGTTCTGAATCTGGTTTTCGCTTTTTTACTGCTGAGAATTATGTACCGCGGGCATTTTTCTAAAGGTGCGCTCGTGCATTCCCAGGAGCCTATAAAGGATCATTACCTCAGTTTTCTTTCCAAGGTCTCGCTTATCGTTATGGGTGTCATGGTTGCCGTTAAGATTCTGGCTGTTTATTTAGTTCCCGCTGCGAATTTAAAACTCACCTATATCGCGTTGGCGGCCATGCTGCCGCCGCTCGTTTTTAGTTCGCGAAGGACGGAACTGCTGAAAAAGACGGACTGGAGCACGCTTGTTTTTTTCGCGGCTATGTTCATCCTGATGAAAAGCGTTTGGGACATCGGATTCTTTCAGGAAGCAATAGCGAGCTCCGGCCTTGAAATCGCCTCCACGCCTATGATACTCTCCGTGAGCGTGGTCGTGAGCCAGCTGATTTCCAATGTGCCGCTGGTCGCTCTTTATATGCCGGCGATTGCGCACGCCGGAGCCGGGACCCCGCAGCTTATGGCTTTGGCCGCCGGCTCAACTATCGCGGGTAATATGTTCATCCTGGGCGCGGCCAGCAATGTCATCATTATCCAGAACGCAGAGAAAAAAGCCGGGGAGACCCTGACCTTTACAGAATTCGCGAAGGCCGGAGTGCCGCTGACCCTGATAAATGGGATAATATACTGGATTTTTCTGTAGTCACATAAGTTATATAATATTCTGGATTCTACGATTACAACATGAGTGAGGTGACGAGTATGGGCGGTATTAACAGGTATTACAGGGCTTTATTGCAAGCGCGCGGGAACGCGAATATGTGCCCGTCATACGGTGTGAAGCTCAACGCTGGACCGAAGTCTCTGAAAGTTGAAAAAAAAAGCTCGCCGCGATTAAAAATACTCTTTGTGATTCTTTCTCTTGCCATAACCGGCAAGCTTGTGGATAGTTCGTTTTCCGCCAAAGTGCCGGACGCGCCGGTTAAAACAGGCGCAATCACTAATGATGTAAAAGACGGACTGATACGGGCGATAAAGGAAAAAGGGGCTGGCGAGCTGAGTAATCTGGGCGTGGATGATATCGGTTATAAGGATGACGCGCTGCGTGTTTATGTGGATCAGCGTTTCAATAGCCTTGAAAGATCCCAGCAGGAACAATTGGTGAAGATAGTGGCCAACGATTGGGCTAAAGCCCTGGGAAAGGATTCAGCCGCGGTTGAGATCGTTGAGTACGGCACGGATAAAAAAATTGACGAGTGGGTGGTGAAATAATGAAGGAATCCAGGAATCTTATCAAAATGCTGGGCGAAGCGGTGGACGGAGGGAAGAACGCCGCTTTCGTGATCGTCATTGACGTGGATGGTTCCACACCGCGCGAGGCCGGCGCCAAAATGCTGGTGTTCGAGAACGGTTCTATAGAGGGTACGGTCGGCGGGGGGACCCTGGAGGCTCTGGCGATAAAACAGGCCGTGGCCTGCATTAAGAAAGGCGTCGGGGGCAAATTTGTTTTCGACCTCAAACCCAAAGGCAATACCGGCATGATATGCATGGGCCGCGTGGAAATATTTATAGATGTATACAAGAGCCCGCTTAAAATATTGATACTGGGCGCGGGCCATGTGGGAATGAAGATAGCCGCTGCCGCGGATATGGCCGGCTACCCGTACCTTGTCGCCGACGATAGGCCGGAATTCGCCAACAAAGAAAGATTCCCACACGCCTCCGATATCATTCTTGAAAGGCCGCATGAAGCCGTAGCACGCGCCGGAGTGGACGAGAATACCTATGCGGTCATTGTCACGCGGGGCCACGCCCTGGACAGGGAATGCCTTGAAGCGGTTATGCGGACAAAGGCGGCTTATATCGGAATGATAGGCAGCGCCGATAAAGTGCGGGAAATATTCCGTCTGGCAGGTAAGAAAAAGCTTTATCCGCTCAAGGACAAGCGGGTTTATTCGCCCATCGGTCTCAATCTGGGCGGCAAGACGCCTGGCGAGATAGCAGTTTCGGTGATGGCCCAGATAATAATGCTGCATTACAAAAAAGACGGCAAGCATATGAGGGTGGCGGAAAGTCGTAAAGCGGAAAACGGGAAGCGGAAAGGGTAAAGCAACTTTCTTTCCGTTTTAGATATAGCGGGTAAATTTATGGATAACCTTTCTTATGTAGGAAAATCATTGCCCAGGAAAGACGCGCTTATAAAGGCGACTGGACGGGCTAAATACGCCGCCGATCAGGAATTCTCCGGTATGCTGTACGCGGCAGCTGTGCGTTGCCCAAAACCCCGCATAAAAATCCTGTCCATTTCCGACGCCAAAGCCCGGCAAGTTCCCGGCTATGTGACTTTAGTTACATACAAGGACGTGCGAGGCGTAAATAAATGGCCGCTGGTAGTGAACGATTATCCTTTTCTGCCTGAGAAGGAAGCGCGGTTTCAGGGCGAAACCGTGGCGCTTGCGGTGGCGGAGACTCAAAATGCCGCTAAGAAAGCGGCCCGGCTTATGGAGCTGAAGTATAAAGAACTCCCGTTCATCGAGGACCCGCTGAAGTCTCTGGAAAAAAAGTCAATAAAACTTCACGGCGACGACAATATTTTTGCCAAATTTATCATTAAGAAAGGCGACCCGGATAAAGCCATTAAAGAAGCTTATGCCGTGGTGGAAGATGAATTTACCACTAATTACCAGGTTCACGCTTATCTTGAAACCCAGGGCGTTGTCGCCGTTCCGGAATCCGACGGCGGCCTGACCATATACAGTTCCACCCAGTGTCCGTTCTATGTTCTCGACGGAGTCGCGGCCGCCGCCAGCCTTGGCTATCACAAAGTGAAGGTCATACAAACCGTGACCGGCGGCGGTTTTGGAGGCAAAGAAGATGTCCCGGCGCTTGTGGCGGCGCACGCGGCCCTGTGCGCCCTTAAGACCGGCCGTCCGGTCAAACTCATTTACGACCGCAAAGAAGATTTTAACTCCATGTCCAAGAGGCATCCGTCGTGGTCCAAGGTTACGTATGCTGCCGACAAGAGCGGGAAGATCACCGGCTGCGTGGTGAAATATGTTCTGGACGGGGGCGCTTACGCCACCCTGTCACCAATAGTTCTCTGGCGGGGCGCAGTGCACGCCGCCGGGCCTTACAAGATAGATAATATCCGCATAGAAGCCTATGCCGCGGCCACCAATAAGGTGCCTTGCGGCGCTTTCCGCGGTTTCGGGCAGCCGCAGATCTGTTTCGCGCAGGAATCGCTGGTGGATGAATTGGCGCACAAGCTGAAAATTGATCCGGTAGCGCTGCGCATGAAAAACATTCTGCGCACTGGAGATAAAACCGCCACCGGTCAGATAATCGGGGCTTCCTGCGGGCTTGAAGAGCTTCTTGAAACCGTGAAGAATAAATCCGGCTGGGACAGTCGAAAGGCTGAAGGCTTAATGCTGAAGTCTAAAGGTGATGTTGTGAGGGGCATGGGCGTTTCCGTGGCGTATTACGGCGTGGGCCTTGGCGCCAAAGGGCGTTACCTTGACCGAGCCGGCGCGTATGTCAATATTTATAAAGACGCTACCGTCGGAGTAAATGTCGGCAACGCAGAGATGGGTCAGGGCGCCTTGACCGTGCTCAGCCAGATCTGTGCCGAGACCCTTAACGCCCCTTATGAGAATATAAAACTGGAGGAAGTGGATACTTCCAAGGTGTCGGACTCCGGCCCCACCGTGGCAAGCCGTACCACTCTGATGAGCGGCAACGCCATCATAGAAGCCGCCGCGCCGATGAGGGCGAACATCTTTAAGACCGCTTTTAATCTTCTTTTGGCCAAGGGCGCTGAAGGCTCTAAACCCATGAGCGCCTTCCAGGGCGTCTTCTATATAGGCGAAGTGTCGGTTACTTTTGCCGAAGTTGTTAAAGAATGCTGGAACCTCCGCATGAAAATGGGCGAGCAGGGCTGGTATGTGTCGCCGCACACCTCTTACAACATGGGCGACGGTCAGGGCGACGCCTACGTGACTTATTCCTACTCCGCAGATGTGGCGGAGGTTGAGGTGGACCTGAAGACAGGCGTGACCAGGGTGCTTAAGATCTGCGCGGCATATGACGTAGGCAAGATCATAAACCCGAGACTCGCGGAGGGCCAGGCGCAGGGCGGCATACTGCAGGGCATGAGCTGGGCCGTTTATGAGAACCTGCTGTACAAGAACGGCATCATGCTCAATCCTAATTTCACCGACTACGTGATGGCCACTACCGCCGACAAACCGGAATATGATATAACTTTTATAGAGAAGCCCTATGCCGAAGGCCCGTATAAGGCTAAAGGCATGGGCGAAGTCCCCTTAATTGGCGTGGCCCCGGCTATCGCAAACGCGGTCAGGAACGCTTCCGGTGTCAGGGTGAAAAGCGTTCCCATCCTGCCTGAAAAGGTTTGGGGCGGGCTTAAGAAAAAATAAATCAAAAATCTTTTTAAAAACGCAGGTTGAACTTTAGGAGGGTGGAATGATGAGCAGATTTAAAATTGCCGGAGTTCTTATATTAGGCGCTTTGTTTTTAAATTTTAACGGCGTAGTTTTCGCTGAGGACAAGTACGATCAGATAGCCCGGGAGATAAGCGAGGCGGGAACCACCCTGACCAATAAGAAGATCGCAATTCTGCCCTTCTCCTACGCGGACGGCCGGGTTGCGACTAAGGACGGGGCTATAGTGTCGGAACGCATAACTATGCGCCTGATAAAACAGCGGAAATTTGAAGTTGTGGAGCGCAGCATGCTGGATAAGGTTATGGGTGAGCTCAAGCTCCAGTCCACCGGCATGATGGACGCCACTTCGACTCAGCAACTTGGGAAACTCCTGGGCGTGCAGGCCATTGTTACCGGCACCCTGGTGGAAATGCAGGCCGGCAAGATAGAGGTTAACGCCCGTCTTATAAAAACCGAAACCGCGCAAGCCATAGGCGCTTCTCAGGTGGATCTGGAAAAGGACTGGGTGGGCGACGCGGCCACGCAGCCGGGCCAGTCACAGCAGTCCGCGTACGCGCAGCCGTATGAGCAGCCTGCTTATGAGCAGCCAGCCATGAAGCAGACAGCCGCCGTCAGGAAGCCGCGCGGAAAACATCAGTATGGCTTCTTTGACGTGTTTATGGGTTTCGGTTCTCCTAAAATGGACCTGGAATTTTCTAATTCCAAAGGGAATATACAGCTTGATAACACCTATAGTAACGCCCTTGGTATTTCTCTCGGTAATCCCCTGTCGCCTTATGCTTCCAGCAATTACAGAAGCGTTAAATTCGAAAAACTCGTTACCGAAGGCTTCGGCCCGATCGCTTTCCGCGTCGGCGGCTTCGGAAACGGCGCCCTGGGCGGAGATCTGGAATTCTCTTATGAGAAACGCAATATAGCGGCTCAGAAGACCACCTGGAGCCTCAACGGCGCCGCTCCCGGGAGTATGGAGTTTTATACCAACGATTACGCCACAGTCAAAACCTTCGGTATCAGCGGCGATCTGCTTATCAGACATCCCGGCGAGAAGGTCGACCCCTATTTCGG
The DNA here is from genome assembly GCA_037137395.1 of Elusimicrobiota bacterium. Lineage (GTDB taxonomy): Bacteria > Elusimicrobiota > Elusimicrobia > Elusimicrobiales > UBA9959 > YA12-FULL-51-18. The sequence goes on along the minus strand of JBAXKK010000002.1, from coordinate 74,407 downwards.
ACTTGGAATTGGGATGTCGCTCAACTCGCTCACGCTGCCTTATGTAAAGGGCTATACCAATGGCTCCTTTGTTAAGCCCACGGAGGAATTAGCGCTGGGCTTAATGGTCCGCGTACCCGTAGGCTTGAGGATACGGATAGCGGACAAGACACAACTCGTGGCCGAACTGCGCTACGAAATGAATACTATGAACTTTACGCGCGGCGGCATAGCCGGCGAAGCCGACACATTGACGCTGAGCGGCGTGAAGTTCCTGGTCGGAATGGGCTTTGATTTTTAGGACAGGCATACGCGTGACCGAAAAGAATAAAAAAATAACGCACCGCGCTAAGTTCTCCCTCAAATGTTTTGTGAATGGAGAAAAGGTGGAACGGGACCTGGATTCCTCCAGGTCCCTTATCGAATTTATTCGCCTGGACCTCGGTCTTAAAGGGACTAAGGAGGGCTGCGGTGAAGGTGAGTGCGGCGCCTGTCTGGTGCTCGTTGACGGCAAAGCCGTCAACTCCTGCCTGATGATGGCTGTTCAGCTGCAGGGCAAGCGTTTAATCACTATAGAAGGACTTAAAGGCCGTGACGGCGGCTTGCATCCCCTGCAGAAAACTTTTATGGAAGAAGGCGCCGTGCAGTGCGGCTTCTGCACGCCCGGCCTGATTATTGCGTCGGAAGCGCTTTTAAAAGAAAATCCTCACGCTACAGTGGAAGATATCAAGCGCGGACTGACCGGCAATCTGTGCCGCTGTACCGGCTACGAAAAGGTAATAAGCGCCGTGGAAAAAGCCAAAACAGATATATAGGATTGAAGATTCAAGATTCCAGATTGAAGATTTGGGACTAAGGATTTGAAGTTTAAAAGTGCGGATTAAAAATTGCTGGCATCTCTTGAATCTTGAATCTTGAATTGACTTAATCACTATGCCCAACGCCTACATTGTAAAACCCGCGACATTGAAAGAGCTCTGGCTGCTGCCGCCCTCTCACGGCGGTTCCAGAAAATACCTGGCTGGCGGTACCGACCTTGTGTCCGGAGCTAACGCTGGCCTGGACGCTTCGCGAGTTTGGGTGGATATAAGCGATATCAAAGAATTGAAAGGGATAAGAGAAACAAAAACCTCCCTGATTATCGGTTCCGGAGTCAAGATATCGGAATTAGGCGGTTCCGAACTTATAAGCCGGTGGCTTCCCGCCCTCCGATCCGCCATACCGCATTTTGCCAGCCCCTCTTTAAGGAACATGGCTACCATCGGCGGTAACGCCGCCACCGCCAGCCCCTGCGCGGACGGCGCCTGCGCCCTTTGCGCGGAAAGAGCCGATGTCTGGCTTGAGCTCAGAGGCAAAAAGCGCAAAATACCGCTGCGGAATTTTTTTAGCGGGCCCAAACAGACCGTGCTGCGCAGGGATGAATTGATAACGGCTTTTGAAGTTCCCAAGTGGAAGCACTCCGGCGCTTATTTGAAACTCGGTCCCAGGGCGTATTTCGGCATTGCCAAGGCGTCGGTGGCTGTCGCCCTGGAGCTTGACGGGGAGAAAGTGCGGTCCGCCTCCATAGCTCTCGCTTCAGTGGCGCCAGTGCCGCTCATGGCTGTAAAAACCGCAAACTATCTGACGGGGCGCGTACTTAATAAAGAGAACGCACGCACGGCCGCGGCGCTGGTTAAAACCGAGGTCTCGCCCATCACTGACGCCCGGTCCGAAGCCGCTTACCGCAGAGAGATGTCCGGCGTACTGCTTGAGAGGGCTCTGAACTCCATGATTCTGACCGGTGGCATGTCGCAAGTGACCGAATAGAGGATATATCATGAACAACATTAAGTATTGCAGTTTTCCCGAAACGCCCCAGGCCGCGCTAGCCTGGCTTTTAAGCCGTAAAGCTGAAGCTCTGGCCGTGGCCGGAGGGACTCTGGTGGCTAAAACCCTGCCTGAAACAGTGGAAAATTTCGTCAACCTTAAAAACCTGCCTCTGGGCTATATTAAAAAGCATGGGGCTGACCTTGTAATCGGCGCGATGGCGACCTTTGACGACATAGATAATTCAAAACTGGTCAGGGGGTGGGCCGGCGGGACTATCTCAGGCGCGGCGGCCCGGTGCTCAAGCCAACTCATCCGCAATATGGCCACCATAGGCGGCAATATCGCCAGGCCGCATTCCTTTAATATTTTTCCGGCAGTGCTGATCGGACTGGACGCCAAGGTTAGGGTACTCTCCAAAATCGGTGTGAAGACATATCTGTTCTCCGATATCTATGGCGGGGATTTTAAGTTCAAGCCGGGGCGCGACTGTCTGATCCTTGACATAATTATCCCGGGTAAAACCCGGAACTGGATCTGCCGGTTCGAGAAACTCGCCAAAACTGAGGCCAGCTGGGAAGCCTATCTGACGCTTTTTATGGCGGCTTCGGTGAAGGGGGGGGTGGTAAAAGAAATCCGTATCTCCGTGGGGGCGCTCTCGCCAAAGCCGTTCCGTGCCCTGGCCGCTGAGAAGGCCTTGTCCGGAGTTAAGCTCACCTCCGGAACCATAGATTCGGCCGCGCTGGAATTTGCGCGCGACCTGGACGGCGCCCGCGCGAGCGAATTTAAGAAAGAAGCGGCCTCCAGCCTCTTCAAAAGATTTTTAAACGGTATCTGAGAGGACAAAATGAAAAAAGAGAACGCCAGACTCGAAGCCGTTAATGGGATCTTTGAGATATGCCTGGGAATTAACGGCGTAAAAAAAAGTTTCAGCGTGAAGAATACCGAATTTCTGCTGGACGCCCTGCGGCGCCACGGCTACAAGAGCGTAAAGAAAGGCTGCGATACCGGCGACTGCGGCTCATGTACCGTTATTTTTAACGGTAAGCCGGCGCTTGCCTGTCTTATACCGGCGTTCGCCGCTCATGGAAGTGAGATCACAACGATAGAGGGCTTGGGCACGGTCCAGAACCCCCATCCGCTCCAGGAAGCTTTTGTTGAAGCCGGGGCTGTGCAGTGCGGCTTTTGTATTCCGGGCATGATCCTGTCCTCTAAACATCTGCTGGACGCCAATCCCGAACCGTCCGAAGAGGAAATCCGGAAATATCTTGATGGAAATCTATGCCGCTGCACCGGCTATGTAAAACAGATCGCGGCGGTAAAAGCCGCCGCGAAAAAGTTAAAAGGCGCCAGGTAACAGGTGGCAGGTAGCAGGCGGAATTTTTTATCTGTAGCCTGAAACCTGACCCCTGTAACCTGAAAATCGGAGATAATTTTATGGAAACTGAAAATTTGAAAGTAGTTAACAAGCGCGTGCTGAAGATGGACGCTTTGGGCCTGGCCTGCGGCGAACCGGTCTTCACCGACGATGTGGACATCAACGGGATGCTTTACGGCCGTATCCTGTGGAGCCATTACGCCCATGCCCGGATCAAAAAAATAGACACCAGGGAGGCCGAAAAGGTCCCTGGGGTGAAAGCCGTTCTTACCTATAAGAACGTTCCCCGGGTGCCGCACACTACGGCCGGTCAGGGGTATCCTGAGCCTTCACCTTACGATTCATATGTGCTTGACAGCAAGGTGCGCTTCGTTGGCGACCGGGTGGCCGCCGTGGCCGCCGAGACTCCCGAGGCCGCGGACGCGGCGCTGAAGCTGATAAAGGTTGACTACGAGATCCTGCCGGCCGTCTTTGATGTTTTTGAGGCCGTTAAGGACGGCGCGCCCGTAATTCATGACGAGGAAGACGCGAAAAATATTCCGGACGCGAAGCATAATATCGCCGCCAAATTTGATTTTGAAGTCAGGAACGGAGATTGGTTTAAGGACGCCGATTTTGTGATAGAGCATACCTATAAAATGCCCTATCTCCAGCATTGCGCCATCGAGCCGCATACGGTTATAACAAGTTTCGACCATTTTGGCCGCCTGGTCATCAGGACTTCAACGCAGGTCCCGTTTCACGTCCGGCGCATCGTGGCCCAGGCGCTCAGGATGCCCGTCAAGAAGATCCGGGTTATAAAGCCGCGCATCGGCGGCGGCTTCGGCTCCAAGCAGGAAGTTCTGCTTGAAGATATTACGGCCGCCCTTACGCTTAAAACCGGGAAGCCTGTTAAAATTGAATACACGCGCAGGGAAACTTTTATTTCATCGCGCACGCGACATCCCGCCATCGTGCGGCTAAAGACAGGGGTTCGTAAAGACGGTACGATAACAGACGCCGAGATGGACATAACGCTCAATACCGGCGCCTATGGCTCGCACGCGCTGACAGTTATGATGTGCTCGGGATCCCACACCCTGCCGATGTACAGGGTGGCGAACAATATAAAATTCATAGGCAAGAGCGTTTATACCAATCTGCCGGTTTCCGGCGCTTACCGCGGCTACGGCGCTACACAGGGTTTCTTCGCTTGGGAGTCGCAGATGGATATAATGGCGGAAAAGATCGGCATGGACCCCGTGGAGTTCCGCAAAAAAAACTACATACGCCTGGGCGAGGGCTCGCCGGTGTTTAAAGCCATGGGGGAGGGCCGTGAGGGCGTTGAGCAGGTCATCACGTCTATCGGTCTTTATGACGGCATAGAGGCGGGGCTTAAGGCTATAAAGTGGCACGAGAAAAAGAAAAAATATAAAAACCAGAGCGGTCAATTGAGGCGCGGGCTCGGTATGGCCTGTATGATGCAGGGCTCCGGCATCCCCGAGGTAGACATGGCCAGCGCCACGCTTAAGATGAACGAGGACGGTTCCTTCAACCTGATGGTAGGCGCCGCGGATCTTGGCACCGGGTCCGACACCATCCTCGCCCAGATAGCGGCCGAGGTCCTCGGAGTAAAAGCCGAAGATGTCATAGTTTATTCATCCGACACTGATCTCACGCCCTTCGATGTGGGGGCTTACGCCTCATCAACTACGTTCATTTCCGGCAACGCCGTAAAGAAGACGGCGGAAAAGGTCCGCGAAATGATTATAGCGGTGGCGGCGAAGATCCTTGACAGGAAGCCTGATGACCTGCGCCTTGAGGGTGGAAAGGTTTTAGCGAAAGACGGAGCGGCCTGCGGCCTTTCCGAGGTGGCCAATACCTCGCTTTATTATTATGACCAGCACCAGATCGTGGCTTCAGCCTCCCATTACGCCCACACTTCTCCGCCGCCTTTCGCGGCCAATTTCGTGGAAGTGGAAGTTGATACGGGGACAGGCAAGATAACGATACTTAATTATATTTCCTGCGTAGACTGCGGCACCGCCATAAATCCGGAACTGGCTGAAGGCCAGAACGACGGGGCCGTGCTGAACGGGATAGGCCACACCCTCTCGGAAGAGATGGAGTTCTCCTCGAATGGCACGCCGCTTAACGCCAGCTTCCGGCGCTATAAAATATTTAACACCGCCGATATGCCGCCTATTAAAACCATCCTTATTCCTACGTTTGAGCCCAACGGGCCTTTTGGAGCCAAGTCTGTTTCTGAGATAGGCATCAACGGCCCGCTGCCCGCGGTGGCCAACGCAGTGCGTGACGCCGTGGGCGCGCGGCTGTTTTCTTCGCCGTTCACTCCCGAGAAAGTTCTTGCGGCGATAAAGAGCGTAAAGCGGGAATCGTAAATCGTAAAGAGCAAAAAGTTCATGTCTTATAACTCTTTACTCTTTACGTTTCACTGTTTGCGTTTTTTAACCCGAATCCTGCAGTTCAGAATGATTCCCATAGAGAAATCAGGGGAACAGGATTATTCTGCAGGATTCACCGCGAAGCGGGCGGAGGGCCAAGCGCTATGCGCGACAGGCCCGACGGGTGTATTCCTCCCGAAGGGCGCCCGCTATGCGGGCGGAAAACTTCAACTAAAGTTTTCAGGTTAAAACTTGTGCCAGAGCATTTGATTTGTCACTTCGTGGTGGAATAGGACTTCCGCCGACTTTACTATCATTCCCAACTCTTTCGGACTGCGATCCGCGGCAGCCTGCTTGTGCGACGCGTACTTTTCGTGCGACGCCGCGCCCATAACCGCCTTTATAAATTCGCTTGCGCGGAATATTCGTATGGCGTCATAGATATTCCCCGGAAGGCACCGTACGCGGTCGCGCTTGCTTTTATCTTTCGTGAGAGGCGATCCTTCCAGGACTGTGCGAAGGAGCGCGTATAAAGCGAGGTACGGATTTGCGTCCGGACCGACTGAGCGGATCTCTATGCGGGCGGATGTTTCGTTCCCGGCAGGGATGCGTATCATGGCTCCGCGGTCAACGGAGGAGACCTTGATCTGGTTCGGAGCTTCAAAGCGCGGATCCAGGCGCCGGTAGGCGTTCACGCTTGAATTTAAGATAAGCGAAAGTTCCTGAGCGTTATTAAGTATCCGTGAAATAGCGTTCCAGGCTATCGCTGACAGGCCGTCCTCCCCTTTCTTATCGTAGAAAATATTCTGTCCGCCCTTAAAAAAAGAGAGATTAAGATGCATGCCGCTGCCATTCACTCCGGAAACCGGCTTTGGAAGAAATGTCGCGGTCATTCCCATGTTCGCGGCCACCTGGCGGCAGACGAGTTTATACAGCTGGATCATGTCACAGGCTCGTACAGCATTAGCGTAAGAAAAGTTGAGTTCGAACTGTGAGGGCGCCACTTCCGGATGGTCCTTTTCGTTCTTGAATCCCATAGCCCTTTGTGACTCGGCGGCGGTGTCTATGAATATTTTTAGGCGGTCCAGAGGCAGGGAGTGAAAATAGCCGCCGGTAGAAATGAGGTCAAACCCCTTCACTTTATCGTAGATTTGTTCGGCATTGAGCCCGTTTACTAGGAAGCCTTCCACTTCGGCGGCGACATTCGCGGTGATGCCTCGCGTTTTTTTCATTTCCCTTGCGAGTTCGGCCAGATGCGCACGGAAATCGGATTCGTAGGGGGTCTTGTCCCGGTTTAGGACCGTGGCGAAAAGAATTACCTTGCCCGGACCGAACACATCGGAGGGGAGCCAGAAGATGCTGCTCCAGTCGATCCCGAGTCTGAGATCGGACTCCTTTTGCGCGGAAAAACCGCGGATGGATGAGCCGTCAAAGGTCAGGTTGTCATCCGCTTTTAAAAAATACTGCTTATCATAGTCGAGCATATGGAAGCGCCCTTCTATATCTGAGAAACAAAGCGTTACCGCTTTGATGCGTTTTTCTTTGTGCAGATACGAGCGGTATTTTTTTTCAAGTTCCGCGGGGGGGAGTGTTTCAGCCGCTTCCGCCGCTTCAAGATTTATCGCCTCTAATTCGTCATAGGGTATTTCAAGGAAATTTTTTAGGATTACCGCTCCGGTAGATTTCGTTATGGGCATGGATTTGCTCCTTTGATGCAAATTGATATTAGTATAAATATAGCAAAAACTAATTTAAAAAACAAAATGTATAATATAAAAACTGATATATTTACTATTATTCCAAATGTTTATTAAAAATTAGGTCAAAATAAAAACCCCCTTTTCTTAAAAAAGGGGGTTTCCAGGGATCACCCTGTATTTCTCATCCCGGCTGGCGGCAATCTTTTTGATCCGGGCGCTCCGGCCTCAGCCATCAGTTTTCCGGTTCAAACTCATCCTTGCCGGCCCCGCAGAGGGGGCAGACCCAGGTGGCCGGTACTTTTTCAAAAGGAGTGCCGGGGGGGACATTATTGTCCGGATCTCCAAGTTGCGGGTCGTAGATGTAGCCGCAAAGTTTGCATACATATTTTTTCATAATAATCTCCTTAAACTCTCTCGCGTATCCACCGCGTTTATGCTTTCCATAGCCCGTGCAGGTTGCAGTATTCCCGTGCATATAGCTCTTTAGGCTCAAAGCACAGGCAGAACACGGCTTGGGGCTCGGCGCCGGGTTTCAGGAACTCCCTGAACGATTTACCGTCGGCCACCAGCTCTATCCACTCTATGTAATGCTTATCATCCATTGGATGGGGGACGCTGCCCACTTTAACTTTGTAGCTTGTCGCTGTTTTTTCTATGACGGGCACATGTTTTTCTTTTGAAGCGTCGGTCGTGTTTTCAAAAAACAGCCTCATGTCCGCTCCGCAGCAGACCAGGCCGCCCGGACCCCCATGCAGGACTTCGACTATGTTGCCGCAGGCGTCGCATTTGTAGATCTCTTTCATCTCAGCCATATTTATATTCTCCTTGATACAGCTTAGTCGTCAGTGTGACAGTACGGCAGTAAGACAGCGCGGCAGTTCCGGATACTTCCGTGCCCAGCCATTATCCATTAATTACTGCGGCTTTCACTCGCCATTAACACTTGTTATAGGCGAGGCTCTATACTAAAGCTTTCAGCGCGGTTAGAACAGACTCATAATCAGGCTCTTTGGAAACTTCCGGCACTATCTGCACGTATTTCACTATACCGTCCTTGTCCACTATGAAGATCGCGCGTGCCAGGAGTCGCAGGTCTTTTATAAGCACTCCGTAGGACTTGCCGAAATCCGCTTTCTGGTAGTCTGAATAAGTATGTACGGCTTTTACGGCGGCGGCTCCGCACCAGCGCTTCTGGGCGAATGGCAGGTCCATGCTTATGGTCAGCACGTTCACTTCCGGGCCCAGGAGTTCGGCCTCTTTGTTGAAACGGCGGGTTTCCAGGTCACAGACTGGGGTGTCCAGCGAGGGGACCGCGGAGATGATTGATATCTTACCGCTGTAGGTTCTGGAAAATTTCATCGGCAGCATATCGTTGTTGGTTGCCTTGAAATCCGGGGCCGGCATTCCGACTTTAATTTCATCTCCCGCAAGTGTCATGGGCCTGCCCTGCATGGTCACGGTGCGCTTTACAGTTTCACTTTTTTCTTCCGCGTTTAATTCGTTGATGTTTTCGTCCATAAATGTCTCCTAAATATTACAGAGGTGAATTATTGCCATATGCCGTATGCTTTAGGCCATATTATACCTTGGCAGCCGCTCTGCTTATGGCGTATGGCTTAAGGCCTATGGCGGTTTTTCCTACCAGTTCTCCGCGAGTACTTCAAAATAAGCTTTGGGGTGTGCGCAGGCCGGACAGTTTTCCGGGGCGTGCTCTCCCTCATGTGTGTAACCGCAGTTGATGCAGCGCCAGACTGTTTTATGGTCCTTCTTGAAGACTTTACCGTCCAAAAGATTCTTGTGCAGGCCGCGGTACCTTTTTTCGTGCTGCTTTTCCGCTACCGAGATATCTTCAAATACTTTGGCGACGGCCTCAAAACCCTCCTCCCTCGCTTTTTTGGCGAAGTTCGGGTAAAGGTTGCCCCACTCAAAAGCCTCGCCGTCGGCTGAGGCTTTAAGATTGTCTTTGGTCGTGCCTAGGACGCCGGCGGGGAAAGCGGCTTCCACCATGACCTCTCCGCCTTCCAGGAACTTGAAGAATCTTTTGGCGTGCTCTTTTTCCTGCTCAGCTGTTTCTTCAAATATTTTAAATATCTGTATGTAACCTTCCTTTTTCGCGATGCCCGCGAAGTAGGTATAACGGTTTCTAGCCTGCGACTCTCCGGCGAAAGCCGTGAGCAGGTTTTTTTCAGTCTGCGTGCCTTTTAGTTTCATTATTTCCTCCCAATCACTGTGAGTATTCTAACAAATATACAGAGCTTAAATATTGTTACGCCTTATCCCCGCGCGGGTAAGGGAAAAGTCATAGCGGACCGGGTCCAAAGGGCTGACTTTTCTGAAAGCGGCGGTAATCTCAAGAGCCGTTTTCATGGAGGCGTCCTTCCTTGCGGTCAGCTCCATCGTTTTCGCTACTTGGAACATATGCGTATCCAGCGGGATTATCAGCTTTGCTGGGGACACTTGTTTCCAGACTCCAGGATCCACCTCGTCGCTCCTGACCATCCAGCGCAGGAAAAGATTAAGGCGTTTAAATGAGCTTTTTTTCTCCGGGCAGGGCGTTAAAGTTGGAGCGCAGGCTTTAGAATTAAAATCGTTCACGAAGGCGTAAATTGCCCCGGCAAGGGTTTCTTCGGCCGGCCTGTAATGTTTTAAAAAGCAGATTTCAAGCGAGCGGTGCTTCTCCAGAGCGGTTTTTATATTAATAAGGAAAGCCGTCAGTTCCCGACCAGTGGTGAAACGATGTTTGAACGGAGCGAATATTCGGGTTATTTCACGCGGTGAGGTTTTCATCAGCCAGCGGCTGGGCGAAGATTTCATGGGCGCCAAAACCTTCTCCACGCTTTTCAATATCTGCGTCACATTGCCATAGGCTAGCGCGGCGGCTATGAAGCCGGCCACCTCCCGGTCTCCGAGCGCCTTATAGCGGTAAACAAATTCAAGAGGGTCAGGATGTATGAATTCCTTATGGTTGAACCTGTCGTATGTGGCTTCCAGAAGTTTCTTATCGATTATCATATGTGTATGGGGTAAAGTAGGTAATAAATGGTAAACAGTGCGTAATCATGAATTGTACTTCCGGAATGTAAACCGCTTTCGGCGGAAGTGTTCTGGAGGCGGCGGCTGCCCCGGCATGTTTCAGGAGTAAAGTCATGAAAACATTCTACCACAAAACAAAGACGCCTTCCCGCACCGCAGCAGCATTCCCGGTTTAAGGCTGAAACGGTCAATTTCCCTCAGCCTCATCTGCCCGGCCAGCGGGAATCCCGTAAAATTCCATAAAATGTTGCGACTTTTGTACAATAGGAATAAGAAATTGCTTTCTACTTTTTAGCGTCAGGAGGTTCATGTGAGAGGGGTGTGTAATCGTTGCTTGCGCTAATTTCTCACAATAATTGCTTATGTTTAATACAAATCTATACGAAGTACCATTGAGCAGGATTAATGAGGCGGCCGACGCAACCGTCGACGCGTTTATCGGCGCCAATGACCCTATCGGGAATTTTATGTTCCAGGACGAACCCGATCATCTCATCCTGAAGAAGCGATTTTTTCGTTCACTCGTGACCTCCTGTTCTCCCAAGGCTGTAAGACAGGGGGTATCCCCGAGTCTGGAAGCGGTGAGCATTTGGTTCCCTCCCGGCATGGGCCACTCGGAGGATACTGATTCTGACCCCTTCAGAGCGCAAGATTTCGCGGATCCAGGGACTATGGAAAAGATGCAGGCAGTTAACGATGTAATTTCCGCGTTGACGGCGCGTCTCGGCCAAAAACCTCAGTGGTATCTGCACTTGGTGGCCGTGCGCCCTCAGTTCAGGGACAAGAAGTTCTCCTCGCTGCTTATCAGGCCCATGCTGGCTAGAGCTGAAAAAGAAGGGCTTCCCTGCACCCTGATCACCCAGAGCGCGGAAAATGTCCAGAAATATGAGCATTGGGGTTTTAGGGTTGTCAGCGAGATGCCTGTAGCCCATTCTCAAGAGAAGTTTTACTCCATGCGCAAAGACTGAAACAAGATTTTTGTCCGGAACCCTTAATCTCTTTTGCTAAAAATGCTAATATTATCAATGTAGAATTACCACAGGTGCCGCGGTAGCTCAGTGGTAGAGCACTGGTCTGAAAAACCAGGTGTCGTTGGTTCGATCCCAACTCGCGGCATTTTTATACGCCTGAAAGCCTCACCAGAATACCACCTGATGAAAAGCGCGGGAGCCGGATTCGGAGATAAATGCCCATCGTGAACAAGATCCTTATAGCGGATGATGATAGTGAGATGCGCGAAAGTCTCGCGTCTTTGTTGGAAGACTCCGGCTATAAGGTCATAAGGGCGGAGGACGGGGAAGAGGCTGTTGAAATGGCGGCCAAAGAGTTGCCGTCTCTTATAATGCTGGATATACACATGCCTAAGATGGACGGGCTGAAGGCCTGTAAGGCTATAAAGTCCAACCCGGTCACAAAACCTATTCCTGTGGTCATGCTAACGGTGGAAGGGAGCATCGCCGAAATCCGGCAGGCGATAGGATACGGTGCCAGCACTTATATCACCAAGCCCTCCAGTAAGGAAGAAATCCTTAAAGTTGTGAAAAATATCTTATATTGATCGGATCTTGAAGGGGTCAAATAAAAAACGGCGGGAATATTCCCCGCCGTTTTTTTATTGCCGATTTTTATTTACAGGACTTTTACCAGAGCGAAGTGCAGATATTCCGTTTCCGGCATATTCAGCAGTATCGGATGATCTTTGGCCTGGGCCCGCAGCTCCATCAGGACGGCCATGCGTCCGGCTTTCGCGGCGGCCTCACTGAGGATCTCCAGAAAGATGCTCCGGGAAATGTGGTGGGAGCAGGAAGAGAATGCCAGCAGTCCTCCGGCGGGTAAGCCGGCCATGGCGCTGGTGTTCAGGCGCACCAGCAGCTTCGCCGCTTGGACCAGATTCTTCTTGCTTCTGACGAAATTCGGCGGATCCAAAAGTATAAAGTCAGGCTGCTCCGGCATCTCTCCGGTCGCAAGTCCGCTTAATACCCGCTCTGCATCTTCTTTTTTAAATATGACTTTTTTTTGCAGGTTGTTAAGATTCGCGTTGCGTTCGGCGGCTTGCGCCGCGGCGGAAGATGAGTCCACGCCCCAGACCATTTCGGCTCCGGCGGCCGCGGCCGTCAGCGCGAAAGCTCCCAGATACGTGTAGAGGTCCAGGACCTTTCGCCCCTTGAAATACGGCTTCAGGAAAGTCCGGTTCTCCGCCTGATCGAAATACCAGCCCGTCTTCTGACCCGAGGTGAGGGGGACATCGTATTTAAGTCCGTCTTCCGTTATCTGGACGGACGCCGGGACATCTCCGTAAGCTGTTTCCGTGTAAAGCTTAAGTCCCTCGAGATTTCGGAACTCGTGCGTGTTGCGGTAAAAGATGCCGCGGGGTTTGTAAAGCGAGCGCAGGTGTTTTGTTATTTCGTCCTTCAGCAGTTCGGTGCCGGCGGAGATTATCTCCACCACCAGGATATCCGCGTATTTATCGACCACTAGGCCCGGCAGGCCGTCCGATTCCCCGAAAAACATCCGCCCGTTCTCTATAACCCCGATAGATTTGCGGTACTCCATCGCTTTTTTGAGCCGGCTTAGGACAAAATCCTGCTCCAGTTCCAGTGACCCGGTTTTAAGAAGCCGGACCGCGATCAGGCTGTGGGGATTGAAAAAACCGATGCCGGCGGGCGCGCCCGAATTAAGCATTACGCTGCAGATCTCGCCGGGCGTAATAGTATTGTCTATCTTCTCAAGTTCGTTGGAAAATATCCAGGGGTGTCCCTGCTTGAGACGCCGTTCGCCGGAGAACTTGAGTTTAAGAGTCTTGAGAGTGGATTTTTGCATATATTATGTGTCCTTTTTTAGTTATTCCAGTGAGGTTATAACTTCTACTTCGCTGCCTGGTTTTACGCCGAAAGTCTGGGCGAAATTCCCGTTCCTGATGGAAAATTCCAGGAAGCCGAACGAGCCGATCAAAGCCAGTGGTTCGCCTTCTGTCACGGACGCGTAAGTGAGTTTGAGCCCTGTGATAATCCTGTCCGATACCGTGAAAATAGACCGGCGTTTACATACTGCTGCGTTATATTGGTTATTGCGTTGCCAAAATGGTCCAATGCTATTATGTGGCCCATGACGCGGTTCCCGGTCTTTTCAGGGCGCTGAAAAGGAAATTTTCTGTAATCTTCCAATATAGGCCCTATCTTTTTTTCCGGAAGACCTCTGGCTATGGCTGCCGCCACGGGGGCCATGATGTCCCGTCCGTGGAAGGTTGAACTGATATGCGGCATGAAGAGGTTCGAGTTATTTATAAAGCGGGTTTCCTCTATTTTTTCATGCTCCTCCACCCAGCTTAAAATGCCGTTGTCGGGGGCTATGAACTGATAATTCTTCGTCTTGGCCCATAGTATGCCCCGCCCGGTGCCGACCGTCGGGTCCACTACCGTTATAAAAAGCGTGCCTTTAGGCATATAAGGCATTGACGCCATAAGATAAAAAGCGGCCGTGTGTATGTCCTGCGGTGGTATCTGATGCGTGATATCTATGATCTTCAACGACGGAGCTTTTGAGAGAATAACTCCTTTCATCGCCCCGACATAAGGGCCGTTGGTGCCGAAATCCGAAAGCAACGCGATAAATCTGGTTTTCATAAGTCGGAGGATTAGGAAACCGGAAGGAGTTTCCCTAAATGGTTAATTCTCCCGCCTTCTGGTCCTAATTCTGTGCTTTTCCTACTCCTGATTGTGAGCGTGATGAATCGTGGATCCCGGCACGGTCAGCGGCATTTTCTGCCTGCATAGCGGACAGTTGTCGGGAGTGAAAAGCTGAAGCGGATATGAGATAAGACCCCTGACGGGCACATTAAGGGTTAGGTCGGCGGTGGAGCGGTCAACAATAGCAACTACGCCTACTACCTTGGCTCCGTAACCCCTGGCCAGATTTATGGCTTCGGAGCACAGGCGTCCCGTGTTGAGTACATCGTCCACCACTAGGACGCGCTCGCCTTCCGCTATTTTAAAATCCCTTTTTAGGACCATCACTCCGTTTATGCGCTCGGTGAAAATTGAGCGGGCTTTTTTTACGCGGGCCACTTCCTGACCTATAACCATGGACCCCACGGAGGGGGAGATCACTACATTTATCTCCTGGGCAAATTTAGAAGCCATCTCCTTGGCTACCTTATGAGCGAGGTTGGGGTACTGCATAACCAGCGAAGTCTGTATGTATGTCTGGGTATGGAACCCGGAGGGAAGCTGGAAATGTCCGTTTAAAATGGCGCCGTGCTCCTGAAGGAGCCCGACCACGTCGAATTTTCCAAGTTTAGACATATTACTTGCCTCCCGCCGCAAAATTATTTATCTTCGCCAGATCCATCTCGACGCCTTTCTTTATCGCTTCCTCTATGATGCTGCCCGCTTCTCTAGGGTTCATCATCGTTATGGTAGGCTTATTCATCATGCCTTCTATTGTGAAGGCGAGAGCCGGTTTCCCGCTGGCGTCTGTAAGGGTCTCCGGCAGGCTTCCCATGGAATAGTACTTATCTGATATTGTATAAACTTTTAACTTAATATTCTCGTTCGCGAGGTCCAGAGTGCCGGTGGTATAGATGGAAAACTCTTTTCCGGCCATGTAGAAATTGCGGATATTAATCTTCCCGGAGTCCAGCGTGTAGTCACCGCCTATAGAATTAAAATTAACATCGTTGAGTTTGTAGCCGAACTTGAGAGCCCCCATCCTGTTGAGGCGGTACATTGTAAGTATTGGCAGGGAAAAAATATAGTATATGCGGTCCTGCTCGGACATTTTTTGCACGTCGTAGAATGTCCCGCCGCCGGACCGGATGGAAACGTCACCCTTGAGCTTTTCTATCTGTCCGGCTATATTTCTAAGATTGGCGGCCAGATAGAAATTGCGTGCGTCTATATACTCGTGCTTTAAAAAGTCGGCCTTATAAAGCAGGCGAAAATCCGCGAACCCGGTGGGGATTGAATTCTTAACGGTCCTGACCCAGGCCAGGTTTGCCTTGTAGCTCCGTCGGGTCTTATCCGGGGTCCTCACTTTTTTCAGCTCCAGTAGAAAGTTGCGCCCTTCCTTAAGGTCCAGGCGTCGGGAATAACCGGTGAACTCCGCGGTTTTCTTGTCGGTCAGCGGGTTAACTATAACGATACGGCCTTTCATCGGGTCGTCGCCCCAGAGGGCCGAATAATCGCCGGTAAATTTTTCGCGGGACAGTTGGGTGGTCACTTTCAGCCCCTTGAGACTGAAGCCGTCCATCACCATTTTTCCATCCTGAATGTTGAGGTAATTGTTTTTAAAGCCCTCGGAAAAAAGGGCTGAGAGGTTCAGGCTGTCAAAGTGCAGATTTTTGTAAAGGAAATTGGCCTTATTGGAGGTCAGGACCACTTTTGATATGGCGAACTTTCCGGACTTGTTGTTGACGCTCAGTCTGACCTGGGCGATTCCGGAGGCTTCGCTAAGCGGAAGATCGGGGGCTGTCCTTTTTAGTTCCGCCAGATTGAAAGGCGGGGTGAAAATCGTGAAGGCGTAGGCCGTGCGGCTGCTGGTAAATTTAATAAAGCCGTCGGCCCGGAGATCCAGCGGGTCCACTTTTACGGACATGTTAAGTGTCTTGTCTTCAGCCATCTGCGCCTTCAACTGCCACTTAGTTGGTGGCAAAGCGAAATCGTACAGGCCTTTAAAAAAAGGAGACAGGTCAGAGCTGTTGAGTTTCTCGGCGCGGGTTACCAGTTCTATGGCGGGCCTTCTGAAATTCTTTATTGAACCCTCGGCTTTGAAAGATTTGTTCAACACCGAGAAAGTTATCGCCAAATCCTTCGCTTCGGCCATCGCCATATTGAAATCGCTGAAGTTTACTACCCCCTCGGCATAGATGCGCCCTGCCAGGTCTCTGCCCAGCGCCTTCCGCTTAAAAAAAACAGACAGGTAGAAGGGCGTATCCGCGGCGGGTTTAAAATCTTTAAGGGTCAGGCTCACGTTCTCGAACGAGTAAGCGGTTTTTTCCCCTGGGTAGCGAAGGTTTATAACTCCTTCCCGGATCTCGGCCGAGGCTATCTTATTCAGGCGGTTTTTTTTAACGGAAGGATGGCTATAAGCCTCCAGGATATCAGAAAAATTCCAGCTGCCGGAAGATTTTTTTATGAGCTCGATTTTAGGTGAGACCAGAATTATGCTGTTTATTACTATCCTGCGGTTTAAAAGCGGGGTCAGGCGATAGGTGGCAAAAATATAGTCGGCGGTCACAAAATTTAAAGCTTCCGGTCCGGGCTCGATCACCCTCAGCCCCTTGATCTTTATCTCACCTGTAAGCGAGATTCTGGCGGAGTCTATCTGGACCGGTCTTTTAAATAGCCCCTGGAGCTGGTCCGTGACGACCGCCTCAAGGTCACGGGGCGTGAACATGGTCTTAACGATTATGGTGCCTGTCACCAGAAAAAGAAAAGCGAAGATAAGTGGGAGGAATATTATCCTCAGCGCTATCTGCTTAATCAGACTGGTGGTTTTTGGCTGTTTCATGAACGCAGATATATTTTAGCAGTATTAAAGAGGTAAGACGCGGCCGCGAACAACCAGCCGGTTATAACTCCGGTCACATTATAAACTCCTGCGGCGTAACTCTTAAGCGAGACGAGGTCCGGAAATATCATTTTTAGCGCCAGGGCCAGGCACAGGCTGTTGAGCAGCAGCACCATGGAGACGGAAAAAAAAACTCCCCCGGCCTTTTTTAGGTCGCTCTGTACGGGCCCGGTCAGAATGTCGCCGGTGTTCAGTAGATGGAAAGTCAGAAAAAAACCGGTGGCGCCGATAAAAACGGATCTGTAGGGCGACATATCGCAAAAATAGGCCGCCAGCCAGTATGTCAACCCTGCCGCGAGCGCGTAGAAAGGGATGAAATATGGCGCCAGCGAGATGAACGCGTTAGTGGCGTTCAATGTCACAAAGCCGCCGGTCCTGCCGATGTTTATCCTCCTCACTTTAACACCGCTGGCCAAAGCCGCGAGAGCGTGGCTTAATTCGTGGGAGAGGACATAAAAAAATCGGTTTCGGGGTAGATAGAAGTGCAGAGGACAGTAAAGGGCCGCCCCCAGCAGAAGAGGGAGGGCTGCCTGAAGGCGCGCCAGGGCGGAACACGCCAGAGCGGCCGTGGCGAAAGCCGTAGCCGCGGTCAGTGGGGAAATCAGCAGGGCTAGCATTACCTTACTCAAGATGACAATCCTGTCAGATGGTATATTATTTTTGAATCGGCCGGGTCTTTAGAACTTTATGCAATGCCGCGGTCAGAGCGTGGGGCTTTACAGGTTTCTCAATAAATTCCACGACATTGGGTTCCTGTTTTATCATTTCCGAGGTTGATCTATCTGTGTAACGGCCGGTAATGATAATTATTGGGATGCTGGTGGTTTCATCGCTCTGGAGTTCGCGGAGCGTCTCAAACCCTCCGAATTTTTGGCATCATGAGATCCAACAAGATGAGGTCTGGATGAACCTGCCGGGCTTTCTGAAGGGCTTCCTCACCATCCCCGGCTTTCTCCACCTTGAAGCCTTCTTTCTTCACCACGCACTCAATGAGTTCTCTGACAGACTCGTCATCGTCCGCTATCAGTATGAGTTTGTCGGCAGGATTAGAGAAACCGGAATTTTCCATTTTATGTTACCTCTGGGGATAATTTAATAATATTTTTAGCGGTTATAAGTTGGTTGTGACCAGGGTTTCGGTCGTCTGCACGCCATGTATCCCGCGGACCTCGCGCACTATCAGGCCGCTGAGTTTGTCTATGGTGTCGGATTCCGTCACAAGGACGGCGTCCCAGCCGCCGAAGGTCAGGTATACGTCTTTTACGCCGCGCACGCTCTTTATTTGTTGCACGGCCTTCTGCTCAAGACCGGCTACCAGTTTGCATAATACGAATGCGATCATAAGTTTTTCTCCTTGGGACTTCGCTATCGTCTAGTGGTCAGTGAGTAGCGTGTGGCTGTTGGTAAAGGGGTTTCTTTCTCGCCACTAGTTACTAATCACTCGCCATTGCTGTTATATCCGCTCGTTCCATTCCCTGGACGCGTACTTCGTGAGCGCGAGGGCTTTTACTTTATCCGTTTCCCGATCTGAAAATTCGGCGCCGCGCCACGAAAGGCCAAATTCCAGGCCAAAGGCGTTAACAATTATATCCCTGTGAAAAGCCGCTTTGCTTCTTGCGTCCGGAGCCTGAAAAGAAGCCTGATAAAGCATATAGTCTCCGAATTTTCGCAGGGCTCCTCCAAGCACTTTTTTCTTATTATACATAATATCCAGATTTACCGGCTTAGCGAAGCAGTCCATTACGGGGTTGTTGGTTTTGTAGTCAATGGTGTTTTCTTTAAGCAAATCAAAACTGATTCCCGCTCCCGCGTAGCCACCGGTTATGGCGCGGTGCAGGCGGTCATATGTTTTTGCCGGCTCGAAATAAGCTCCGGGCTGGTGGAAGATGAAGGAGAAGGTGAGATCGCTTTCATGTAAGACGATCCCGCCGCCGGTAGGCCGGCGCGTCATGGGCCAGGTGACCTTCTCAGGGCCGACCGCAGAGCGCACCGATAAGATACGCTGTGAATATCCGAAGGTTACGGCCGGCCCGCTCCAGTTGTAAAAGCGCAGGGTGTAAGGGGAAAGCAGCGCGTCGCAAAGGACTTCATCCGCCGCCATTTGTTGATAAGCGTCGAGCGGATGAGTTTCGATTATAAGGCCTTCAGTCATATTACGTTGTTGCTGTAAGCCGTTGGCCATTTGCCATTTGCAGAAAAGTTTAGAAGTGAATGCTTATGGCAACTAACAGTGTTTCTGCGTATGGCCTAGAGCATATGGCTAATGGCGGGCGCGGCGCCCTTACTTACCACCGCAAATTTGGCTGCCTGGCGGCCTGAACCTCGTCCAGTCGTTTTACCGGCATTGTGTGGGGCGCGTCTTTCAGCAACTGCGGGTTCGCGGCGCCCTCGTTGTTTATTATGAGCATGGTTTCTATGAAGGAGTCCATGGTTTCTCTGGATTCGGTCTCGGTGGGTTCAATCATTATCGCTTCGTGTACGATCAGCGGGAAGTAGATTGTCGGCGCGTGAAATCCGTAATCCAGCAGCCGTTTGGCGATATCAAGGGTCTTCAGTCCTTTGGCCGCCAGCGCCGCAGGAGGGGTAAGGACGCACTCATGCATGCAGTAGTCGCCTGAGTGTGCCGGATAAATATTCTGAAGACGGCTCTTCATATAATTGGCGTTAAGTATGGCGTTTTCCGATATTTGGGCCAGTTCCTTTTTCGAGTGCATTAACAAGTAGGCGTAGGCGCGTGTCAGCACTCCCACATTGCCGAAGAAAGCCTTTACTTTGCCAATGGAATCCGGACAGCAGAAATCGGTCCGGTAGATTCCGTCTTCCAGTCTCACGCGGGGCACCGGCAAAAATTCCTCCAGTCTCCGCTTGACGCCGATGCCGCCCGCTCCTGGTCCGCCTCCGCCGTGCGGTGTGGAAAAGGTTTTATGAGCGTTGATGTGCATAATATCTACGCCTAGATCTCCCGGCTTCACAATACCGATCAGAGCGTTGAAATTTGCCCCGTCCATATAGACGAGCGCGCCGGCTTTGTGAGCCATTTCGGCTATTTCTTCTATGCGGGACTCAAAGATCCCCAGCGTGTTGGGCACGGTCAGCATGAGCACGGCTGTCTTGTCGCCCAGGTGCGCTTTAAGGTCTGCCGGGTCTACCCGGCCGTCGGGACCGGATTTGATGTTTATCGTGTTGAAACCCAGCATGGATGCTGTGGCCGGGTTGGTGCCGTGAGCGGAGTCGGGACAAATTATATCCACGCGCTGATCTTCGCCTCTCTTAGCAAAGTAGGCTTTGGCTATCAGCAGGCCGGTAAATTCGCTGTGCGCGCCGGCGGCCGGCTGGAGGGTGAAGGCGTCCATCGCGCACAGGGCGCAAAGGCGTTTTTCCAGATCATAGAGCATCTCAAGCGTGCCTTGCGAGGTTTTGTCGTGAGCCAGCGGATGAAGATTTGCGAAACCTTCCAGGGCCGCCGCCTCTTCGTTGATCTTCGGATTGTACTTCATGGTGCAGGAACCCAGCGGATAAAAGTGGGTGTCTACCGAAAAGTTAATTTTTGAAAGTCCGGTGTAATGGCGCACCACGTCTAATTCCGAAAGCTCCGGAAGTTTCGGGGGGGCTTTTCTGGCCAGCCCGGCGGGGAGGGCCTCTTTTGCTTTCAGCAGATTATTAAATCTGACGGCCCGCCGGCCCGGATCGGATCTTTCAATGCTTAAGCGGTTATCGAGTTTTGTTATATCGTTCATATGTTCTCTCCCAGCGCTTTCACAAGCCTGAGTATATCCGCTTCGGTCTTGGTCTCGGTGGCGCATACTAGCAGCGCGCCGGGGCCGAGGGCGGGGTAAAGGTCTTTGAGCGGCAGCCCGATGTCTATATGTTCCTTTATCAGCACTTTCTCCCTGAGTTCCGCGGCGTCGCCTTTAATTTCCAGCACGAACTCATTGAAGAATGTCCCGTTAAACTTGAGCTTTGCGCCTTTTACTCCGGAGAGCTTCTCCGCCGTGAAAGCCGCGGCTGCGGCGTTGGCGCGCGCCAGTTCCTTCAGACCTTCCGGACCGAGGAGCGCCAGGTAGATGGTGGCGCTTAAAGCGCAGAGGGCT
Source organism: Elusimicrobiota bacterium (assembly GCA_037137395.1). GTDB lineage: Bacteria > Elusimicrobiota > Elusimicrobia > Elusimicrobiales > UBA9959 > YA12-FULL-51-18. The sequence continues at coordinate 53,469 of JBAXKK010000002.1, read as the reverse complement.
TCATTGGAACAGATATTGGAAGCCGCCTTGTCACGTCGTATGTGCTGTTCCCTGGCCTGGAGGGTAAGCACGAAGCCGCGCTTGCCGTCCTTATCTTTTGTCATGCCGGCTATTCTGCCTGGCATCTGGCGCACATATTCTTTTTTGCACGCGAAAATTCCGAGATAAGGGCCGCCGTAGCTTAAAGGAAGTCCGAGGCTCTGGCCTTCACCAACCGCGAAGTCCGCCCCGTAGTCGCCCGGAGGGATAAACAGGCCCAGGCTGGCCGGATCTGCCGCAGCCACCACAAGCGCGCCGGTTTTATGCGCCATCTCCGAGATCTTCGGCGCGTCTTCCATAAGGCCGAAGAAGTTTGGTGTCTGGAAGGCCACGCAGGCCGTGTCCGGGCCCAGGAGGACAGCCAACTTATCGGCGTCCATAATACCATCCCTGGCAGGTATGGTGATGAACTGGTAATCGCTGGAATTGGAAAAATAGGTTTTAAGCGTAGTCAGGTACTGAGGGTTGAGGGTTTCCTGGCAGAGCACTTTTTTTTTGCCGGTGATGCGAACCGCTGCGCGCACGGCCTCGCCGAAAGCGCTGGCTCCGTCGTACATTGAAGCGTTGGCGCAGTCCATGGCGTAAAGAGCGCAGACTGAACTCTGGTATTCATATATGGTCTGCAGTATGCCCTGGCTGGCTTCGGCCTGATATGGGGTGTAAGCGGTAAGATATTCGCCCCTTGAGATGAGGGACTTTACCGCCGCGGGGATGTAGCGTTCGTAGGCGCCGGCGCCCAGGAAGCTTAGGTGCGCCGTGTTAGCCGCGGCGAGAGTTTTCATGCGGCGCGCGGTCTGCTGCTCGTCGAGAGAGGTCTCCGGAAGGCTAAAGGCGGGGTATAGGAATTTTTCTGGGACCTGTTTTAAGAGGTCTTTAATGGAGGAAACGCCGATGGTTCGGAGCATCTCCTCGCGGTCTTTTTGAGTGTTGGCGATGAACATAATTTGGTCCTGTAGTTAGTGTGGTTATTGCTATTGCCATAAGCTATACGCTATAGGCCATACGCAGAAACTTAAAATTTAAGTAGTAAAAGGACTTTCAATGATGCGCTTCATAATACGATAAAGCTTAAGGCGTATAATTGTACTTTCCGCGTATGGCCTATAGCTTATGGCATATGGCAGGACAGCGCTTTAGCGCTGTCCTAATGCGCTGCCTGCTTTATGAATTCCTGGTAGGCGGGCCAGTCCATCAGATCTTTGACCTGATCGGTGTCAGAAAGTTGTATTTTGAAAAGCCACGCTTTATCCATGGGAGATTGGTTTATCAGGGCGGGATCCTTGGTGACTTCGTCGTTTAAGGCCGAAATCTGGCCGGAAACGGGGGCGTATATATCAAAGGCTGACTTGACCGATTCTACCACGGCGCAGGGCTTTTCCTTTTCAACCTTCTGTGCGGATTTTGGCAGTTCCACAAACACTATATCGCCCATCTCGTGCTGGGCGTGGTCGGACAGCCCCACGGTGGCTTCCTGCCCCTGTACTAAAATCCATTCATGCGTTTTTGTATACTTCGCTTCTTCCTGTTTAGGCATATTTTTATTATCTCCTGGCTAGTTGAATGAAACTAAGTTTTGTATGTCGCGCTACAGTTTGAAAGTAAAAGCCGTGCCCTTGTGGAAGGGAACTTTTGCCACAATCGCCGGGACGCGCTTGCCGTGGATCTCCACCTCCAGAGGTTCCCCGGGTTTGAGGTCAGGGGCGGACAGGTATCCCACGCCTATACCTTTTTTGAGCGTGGGGGAATAAGTGGCGCTGGCAAGCTGGCCCAGTTCTTTTCCGTCCTTGAAAACTTTGCAGCCGGGCCTGGGTACGCCGCCAGCTGTGAGCGTTAGACCTGTCAGTTTCCTATTCAGGCCTTCAGCTTTTTGCTTTAGTAGAATGTCTTTAGCCGTAAAGTCGCCTTTATCCATGGCTACCACCCAGCCGTAATTAGACTCGTAGGTTGTGTGGTCATCGTCCACATCCTGTCCGTAAAGGAGATAGCCGGATTCGAGGCGCAGCGTGTCGCGCGCGCCCAGGCCGCAGGGAACAATATTGTAGGGTTTACCCAGCTCCATCATCTTGTTCCAGATATTGATTATCACGGAGTGGGGGGCGGTAATCTCAAAGCCATCCTCGCCGGTGTAGCCGGTGCGGCTGATGAAGCAGTCTGCGCCGAAAAGTTTCTTTTCAACAATGCCGAAGCGCGGCAATTTTACGGCTTCCGGAGCAAATATTTCCATCATTTTAGGTACATTGGGGCCCTGCACTGCTACCATGGAATAATCATCGCTCTTGTTTTCTACCGTGACATTCATTTTGGCGGCTTTTGCGGAGAGCCAGTTAAAATCTTTAGTGCTGGTGGTGGCGTTGACTATAACCAGATAGCGGTTGAGCGCCAGGCAGAAAGCTATAATGTCGTCCACCAGGCCGCCATTCTCGTTCAGCAGGTGGGAATAGACGCCCTTTCCAACCGTGGCCTTGCGCAGATCGTTGGCGTTGGTCTTCTGCAGTAGTTTAAAGCTGTCAGGGCCTGTGACGAATACCTGACCCATGTGGGAAACATCGAAGATGCCGGCGGAGTTCCGGACGGCGGCGTGCTCCTTCAGGATGCCTTCAAACTGTATAGGTAGTTCCCAGCCGTGGAAATCCACCATTTTGCCCCCGGCCTTGCTCATGGTCTCGTTTAAGACTGTTTTTCTTACGGCAGCAGCGGTAGTCATGTTTTCTCCGAGGGCTTTCGTTTATGGAGTAACTTGAATGCGGAAGTCCTTTTATAGAATTTAACAAAATAATAACGCTTCGGCAAGAATACCCCCATAAATAAATATTATACTCCTATTAAAGCCGGTTATAGGGATGTGGAAAAGGGTAGGAGATATCTATTTGCCGGTATCCGCAAATGGGAGATAATATGAAAAAAGCAGCGATGTTTATTGCTTTTCAGGGGTTTCGGGATGAGGAATATACCGAGCCCAAAAAGGCCCTTGAGGCTGCCGGCATCAAAGTGGACACGGTTTCCACCGCCATAGGTTTGGCGCGGGGGAAATTTCGTGTCACGGCCCAGGTGGACTATATCATTGATGAAATAAACCCAGCCGATTACGACGCTTTGACCCTGGTGGGCGGGCCCGGAGCTCTGGAGTACCTGGACAACGAAAAGGTCCATAAGATTTTTCAACGGGCGGTGACACAAGGGAAGCTTATAGGAGCTATCTGTATTTCACCTGTAGTGCTGGCGCACGCCGGACTTTTGACGGGGAAAACAGTAACATGTTTCCCGGACGGGGCTGAAGAGGTAAAAAAGGCGGGAGCTAGGTATACCGGCACAGATCTGGAAGTGGATGGGAAACTTGTGACCGCCAGCGGGCCGGTCCCGGCCAAAAAATACGGACTTGCCCTGGCAGAACTGCTGAAGTAATATGTAAAAATTTTAAAAATCGGTTAACCTGTTTTCTGCCAGTCACATAAATTTTGATGCTGGTCGATCCAGGTCCGGGGCTCGCGAGCAGGTATCCCAGGCTGCCGCGGTTTAGAAACCTTCCGCTTCTTCCTACAATGGCGAATCTGCCGTCCGGCGCGCCGTTCGCGTTGTCCCAGTTGGTCACGTTTGAGGTGCTGAACCCCCCGATATAATACGTACCGTCAGAGAGTTGCAGGGCATCCACTTTGACCATAGCGTTATCGTAGACTGCGATAACATAATAAGAGTAGGCTCCCGAGAATAACATCGTGGATTCGGTGCTAGTGGATCCTAAAAGGATGTACCCGTGATCTTTAGGGTATAAACCGTCGGTTCCTGACAGGGCTCTGGTGCCGCCGTAAACATAATACATCTTCCCTAGGCCGTCTCGTTTCGGGCCCCGGAGTTCTTTTTGGACAAAACCAGGAGGGTAAATGGTTGCTGTGGTTTTTAGTTTTTCCGAGAAACCATGAATATCCGCGATGTTTGAAACGCGGGAATGTGGCATGGGCGAACGGTCGAAATCGGAGACGGATTTTTGTATATCGCCTGCTTTTAAATAGGCCAGGCCACGATAGAAATAAGCGTCGCGGCACTGCGGTTCCGATCCGAGGGCCCTGTTAAAATATAGTATGGAAAGCTCGGGTTCTCCTTCGCGGCGCAGTGCTTCCCCCAGATGGGCGAGATAATGTGGCCAGAAGCGCTTTATGTTTTTTAGCGGTATATTCTGCCATTTGACACCGGCAGTGTAGGTCGCGGCTGCCAGCGCCTCAGGAGAGCCGGATATCTTCAGCAGATATCCCCGGTCAAGGGTGTATATCCTCCGCATGAAAACGACAATTTCTTCCGTTATCAGCCATTCGGATTTATTAAAATTGCTTAGGACGTTCATGTTGAATGCCAGATACTTAGCGAGAATGGTTTTTTTGTGTTTCTTTTCTTCTGAAGAGAGCGGCGACGCTCTTGGGCTTGCGGCAAATTTGCATAGCGGCGTTTCCCAGATGGAGCCGCCCGGAAAAGAAAACGGGCCCTCCGCTGCCGCCAGGGGAGCCATTATGGTGCAAGCCGCAAGCATATCGTAGTCATGAGACCAGTGCGTCCTGTCATCAAACATGTCACCTCCGGGGATACCGGTCGGCGAGGCGCTGTAAAAACGGTTCTCGATATCAGCTAGTAAAGTTTTTGTTTCGCGCGCGGTCCTGCGGATCATTTCGTTACGCGCTCCGGGGCAGCGGCTGTCCTGAATATCGTTATCGGCCGCCGCTTTAAGGGCGAAAAGAGCGGCCGGCGTTTCTCCCAGTTTCAGGAGGGTCTGGCCGAGATGATACAGACCCATGGCGTCTTTCGGCCATTGTGAAACATATTTCGCGAAGGAATGCTTTGCCGCAGTGTAGTCGCCTTCTGCGGAGGATTCCCAACCCCTGGCGAAAACGGGGCTCTTTAGGGGCAGGATACCTCTGGGTGGAAAATCCGCCAGATTCGCCGGAAGGGCGCAGAAAACAAGCGGAATTTTATTTTTGGCGGCCAGACGCGCCATTTTCCTGAAGAAATGGGCCTGAGTGTCCAGAAGGAACTTTTTTCTGACCTCCGCGCTAGAAAGATGCCAGACGAGATAGTTCATCGCCATATAGAACCGCTCTTTCAGTCTTCGTCCGATACCGGGACAAGCTGTGAAGTTCTCGCTGTTGCCTACCATGACCACTATCGCATCCGGAGAATACCGCAGCACTTCTTTCATTACGGCATATGTCCTTTCGGAATCATACGCGGCCATGCCGCAGTTTATGGCCTTTGCCGGATGGCCCAAAGCTTTAGCCAGTCTTGAAACAGTGTCACCATCCGCCCCGCGCGCCAGGCTGGCCGCGTTGGATTCTCCTATCAGGAAAATATACTTCATGCCCGGAAGTTTCGGCACAATAAAAGAATTATTGTTCTCTATCGCGCCTGGTCTTGCGGGTTCATATATAATACTACCATTCTCTTTTTTCCCCGGCCTGAAAAAAGGCATCTTCACATCTTCGCATAGTTGCGTATTTAAAGAGGATTGTCCTCCCAGGCAGAACCCGGTAAAACCTGGAAAAGCCGTAGTCAGGCAGGTAAAAATAAAAAATATAGTTTTTATTGCGGCGTGATTTATCGGTTTCATGATCGTTCCGGTATGCTGTTTTTTGCGAGGCTGTCCGCGCGGCGGAAGATTAAGGTAAGATTAAAGTAATTTTCCGTTCCCAACTAATATTGTAACATATGGATAATGTCTCCCAAAGTTGTCGGATCAGAACCTGTACGGGGCTCCGATGTCCATTTCTCGTCGGTGTTGGCCGGATTCCCTGTCGGGTCAGGCGAGGAAGTCGCGCTGCTTTATTCGGGCGGGGCGGACTCTTCGCTGGCGGCCTGTACGCTTGCCGGAACATTTAAAAAAGTCCACCTGAACACTTTTTCGCGCCCCGGTTTTATGGCTTGCCGGTTTTCAGACGCGCATTTTTTGCGTATGAGGGAACGGTTTCCTGAGTCCGAGTTCTTCCACCGCCTTATCCCTGCGGGAAAATTTTACGCCGAAGTGGAGGGGAGAGGTCGTTGGCAGGCGTTTAAAAAGCATGGTCTTCTTATCTTGAATTCCTGCGGTCACTGTAAAACGGCGCTTCACTGGCGCAACCTTATCTTTTGCCTGCAGAACGGCATAAAATACGCCGCGGACGGCGCGGTTGTGGGCGCTGAGGAATTCGCTGAGCAGAATCCACGCATACTCATGCCGGAACTCTCCGCCCTTTACGCCGCCTTCGGGATAACGCTCCTTCACCCGGTATATGAAGAAGGGCTTTCCACCGAACTGACGCTTTATGAGTTGGGAATCAGTCCCCAGCCCAAAATAAAAATGACAGCCAAAGATATGCAGGTGGTATGCAGTCAGCAGATAATGTTCGCGATGATGATGCGTCTCCTGCTTGAAAAGCGCTCTTTTGCCGAATACGAGCGGCTGGCGCGGGCGTATCTTTCCGAAAAATTGGAAGTGATAAAGCGCGAAACCCGTCTCTGGCTTGAAAATCCTACCGCGAAAACCAGAGTCGCTAAACTTCTAAAGGAATAACCGTGCAACAGCCGCTTATAACCATCGAAGGTGGAAAACCCAAGAAAAGGCTGGGCTTGGTTCCGTCAATTATCGTCTGTGCCGCCGCGATCCTTCTTCCGCCCCGCGCGCGCGTCTATTTCGTGTTTTTTGTGAATTTCGTGCATAATCACATACTGGCCACGGCGCGCATCGTAATCTCTTTTCTGGGCAGGCGATTTACGGGAGCCCTTATTTTCCTGACCTACTATCTGGCGGTGGGCCCCATTGCCCTGTTCGTACGGATTTCGGGGGGAGCCGGCGCGGCCGCGGCGGACGAAGGCTCTTTTTTTACCGAGAAGGAACCGGAAGACTCTACACGGGAAAGATTCGGGAGACAATACTAAATGAATTTATTGGGGCTTTCCTATATGTACCACGATTCGTCGGCGTGCCTTGTGCGCGACGGCGTGGTCTTGGCCGCGGCGGAAGAGGAACGCTTCATCCGCATAAAACATTCCATAGATTTCCCGGTACGGGCCATCAATTATTGTCTTTTGGAGGGGGGGACAACTGTTAATGATCTTGACGCTATGGTGTTCTATGAAAAGCCGTTTCTGAAATTCGAGCGCATCATAAAAACCCATATCGAGATGTTTCCGCACTCATATAAAAGTTTCAGGGCTTTTTTGCCGATGTGGCTCAATTACAAGCTTTGCGTGCCGCAGACTATTCGCGAAACAACCGGCTACAAAGGTCCGGTGTATTTTACCGACCATCATTACGCCCATGCAGCCAGCGCTTTTCTTCCCTCGCCTTTCGAGCGCGCGATAATATTGACCATGGATGGTACCGGCGAATGGTCCACGCTGGCTTTCGGTATCGGGGAAGGGACAGTTATAAAGCTGGAAAAGGATCTGCGCTTTCCGCATTCGCTCGGTCTGCTCTACAGCGCGGTTACAGCCCATCTGGGTTTTAAGGTGAATGGTGGCGAGGGTAAGGTGATGGGTCTTGCCGCCTACGGCAGGCCATCGGCCTTTAAAGAGCTATTTGCCAGACTGATCGATGTCAGGGAAGACGGTAGTTTCCGCCTTAACATGGATTATTTCGCTTTCCACTACGACTTGGTGATGACCAGCCCCAAATTCTCCGCCCTCTTCTTCCCTCCCAGGGAAGCCGGCTCTGAGATTCGCCCTGAGCATGAAGACTTGGCCGCCGCTCTGCAGGCCGCGGTTGAGGATATTGTGATCAAGCTCGTTCGCCGGTTGTGCGCCAGGTATAGTTCGGACACGCTTTGCGTCGCTGGCGGTTGCGGGCTTAACTGCGTCACGAATGGGCTTATCCTTGAAAAAACCCCGATCAAAAAAATATTCATTCAGCCGGCAGCCGGCGACGACGGCTGTTCGATGGGGGCAGCGCTTTACGCGTACACGCAGCTGTTCGGCGGTAAAAACCGTTGGCGCATGGAAAACGCATTCCTTGGACCTTCTTTTACGGACGAGCAGGTGGAAGCGGTTTTAAAGCAGAGCCGGGTGGATTATGAAAAGCTTGCGGATGGCGAGATCTCTTCGCGCGCCGCCAAACTTTTAAGCGAAGGTAAGATACTGGGCTGGTTTCAGGGTAGGATGGAGTTCGGCCCGCGCGCGCTGGGAAACCGCAGCATCCTGGCGGACCCTCGCATACCCGGAATGAAGGATATACTCAATACGCGCGTAAAACACCGCGAGCCTTTCAGACCTTTCGCGCCGGCAGTCTGCGCCGAAAACGCGGCCGAGTATTTCGACCTGCGTCATGACAGCCCGTTCATGACGCTTTCATTTGCGGTAAAGCCGGAAAAAATACGGGAAATCCCCGCCGTCACTCATGTCGACGGCAGCGCGCGGCTTCAGACCGTGGCTGAACGGGATAATCCCGCTTTCCACTCGCTCATAAAAGAATTCGGCCGGATAACCGGCGTGCCGGTCGTGCTCAACACGTCTTTTAATGTAAAAGGAGAACCGATTGTCTGCACTCCGCAGAACGCCATCTCCTCATTCCAGCGGACCGATATGGACTATCTGGTTATAAACCGGTTCCTGGTAGGTAAAAGGAGAGCGCAATGAAATTGTTTCCGGGTTTTGAAAAGAGGATGGGCGTGGCCGGGGAATTTTATCGGATGATAAGGGACAGGCGGCTCTACTTCATGATACCCGTATTCATGGCCATAATTGTCATACTTTTCTTGCTTTTTGTCGGAGAACTGCCGGTGTTAATCCCGTTCTTCTACGCGGTGTTTTAAAGGGGGGATGTTTCGGTCGCGGCGGTTGAGCGGTCAATGACTGATGGATCGTTTCTCAGGACAGTGTTTGCCGGATCCTGAGGCATCGTAATGGTATCAGTGCTCGCGGTTATCGTTTCCAGGGTTTCATCAAGGTCCGCTTCTTCAGCTTCATCAGGCAGGTAGCCGGAAGCGCGCATCCTGCCGACTATCTGGTTTTTTCTTCTTTCCATAAATTTCGTGCCTTTCGTCGGGCTGTAGCGGCGTGGGCTGGGCAGGACGGCTGCCAGCGCTGCGGCCTCTTCGGGGCTGAGCTCCGAAGCGTTTTTGCCAAAATAGGCCTGTGAAGCGGCCTGCGCCCCGTATATTCCCTTTCCCCATTCCGCTATATTAAGGTAAATCTCGAAAATGCGCCTTTTTCCAAGCGCGCGTTCAAGCCTCTTGGCGATCAAGATCTCCTTAATTTTGCGCAGCGGATTCTTTGACGGAGACAAATAGAGATTCTTGGCCACTTGCTGGGTTATGGTGCTGCCGCCCTTAGCGAGAGTCCTTGTTTTCCAGTCGGTCTTTAACGCGCGGCGCATGCTTTCCCACTCAACGCCTTTATGCCGGTAAAAAGTGTCGTCCTCCGCCACCAGGACGGCGTGCTTCAAATTTTCCGAGATGTCATCCCAGCCCGTCCAGACAAGGTTGCGGCCCAATTTTTTACCGGCGGCCGCGGCCTGGCGCTCTTTTATCAGCATATAAGCGGTGACGGCGGGGTTCTTTTTTTTGAGGGGGGCGACATCCGGCAGCCAGAAAATATACGCGGCGGACGCCAGGACGATCGACGCGGTAAGCGCAGCCAGAGTTTTAATGATATTTAGGCGCGTGAAGTTTTTTCTTATAAACATATGCTGAACCGTATGAGGATTTTATAAAAATAAAAGACCCCGGCGGTAAACCGGGGCTTTTTAATCGGTATTAACCTGAAAGTTGCAGTTGCAACTTTCCGCCCGCGTAGCGGGCGCCCATTCGGGAGGTATACACCTCTTCGGGCCGGGCGCGCATAGCGCTGGGCCTTCAGCCCGCTGTGCGGGGAATCCTGCAGAATAATTCTGTTCCCGGATTTCCCAATACCCGCCAATACAATCCGGCGGGTCCGACGAAGCTGTGTGGCGGAAAATCTATCTTCAACTGCAGGATTCAGGTTAATCTTTATATCTTACCGCCGCATTCACCGCAGAATTTGACTCCCCGCTGGCTCTGCGCGCCGCATTTAGGGCATTTTGGCATGGCTAGCGTGGCCCCGCAACTGCCGCAGAATTTACCTTCACCGGCGGGTTTGTCGCATTTAGGGCAGATGGTTTGTTTGCTTTCGATCTTTCCTGTGAATACCGGCGTTGCTTCCGCGGCCGCCGCTATGTCTTTTACCATTTTTTTGGATTTGGCCGCTGCAATTTCTACATTAGCCCTCGGGGCATCGGTCACGCAAAGACCTTCCTGCTCGTTCCAACATGTTTCGCATACCCATTTATGACACTTTGGGCAGCGTTTAAAATATCCCTTGCCCTCGTTCTGCGCCAGTTCGAAAGCGGTCTCGTGTTCCTTGTGCCACTCCGGAGACATGCCGGTGAATTTTTCGCTGATGGCGTCGGTGCCGCGCTCTATTCCGTAACCTATGCTGGATTTCCCCGCCATCTGTGCCACTGCGCTTATGACATCACCCAACCCTTTAAAAAATTTCTTTTTTTTGTAGGTTTTGGACTCGGTGAAGCGGGTCTTATAACCTTCCTTGCATGTGTCGCAGTAAAAGGTGAACTGGAAGCCGGCCTCGGTGCTGTTGTCGGCGAAGTTGCTTGTGAAGCCTATTGTGTTAGACATATTATTTTCCTCCTAATTTTTTTCCGCATTTACGGCAGTTTTTCGAAACTGGCGGCTGCTCTTCTCCGCAACCGTGCGGGCAGGTTACGGTCAGGCGCGTTCCGCATTTTGAACAATAGTCCCCGAAAAAAACAACCCCCGCGCATTTTGGACATTCTAATTCAAGCTTGAGTCCGCAGGAGGCGCAAACCTTCCATGTTTCTTTTACAGGCGCCCGGCATTTGTGGCAGCGGAGATCTCCGTACGGATTAATTTTGGCGCAGGCCGGACATATACTGGCGTCCGGCGGGACAAGTTCGCCGCAATAGCGGCACGGATGTTTATAGCCCGTCATTGTTCCTCCTCTTTAACTTCTTCTTCACTCGCTCTCCATCTGGCGCACGGGGCCGGATTCTTGACAGCGAATTGCAGAAGATCGTACACGGTCGTTTCCCACTGTTCCGTTTCGGTATGTATAGCCCGCCCCACATATAGCTGCCTCAGGGTTTTCAGTTCAGGCACTCGCGCCAACGCACCGGCGTAAATCGCGTTCTTTGGGTCGGCCAGGCGGGCATCGGATAACAGTACCGGCATGCGTCTGAAATTCACCGCTGTCATGGCGCGGTTGAAGAATGAAAGGAAGTCCGCCCAAGGGTCTTTTCCGCCGTTGGGGAGGCGGTAGATGTAGGTGGCCGTTTTATCGGTGGCGTGTTCGCTCTTCGGTTCCAGCAGAAAAGATTCGACCATGACAACCGGTGACAGATTTTTCGCGCAGAACAGGAATATGTAATGGTCCCCGCTAAGTTTCCCCATAACGCCTTTTTTTACGCCAAAGGCCGTTTTCTCCGTGTCAGAAATCTTTTTAAGGAAATTATATTCAGCGGCGTCGGCCTTGTTTGAGCATATGCGTTTTTCGATGGCGGCCCAGGCCCCGGGTCTGATTTTATCCAGCTCCGTGAGAGGGATCAGGCGTCCCTCGCGCGAGAGCGCGGACAGGGCGCGCAAATCAAGAGGCGAAACCCCAGGCAGTGCTGCTCCCAGTGCTTTCTGCGCGAATAGGTCCAGGTCCGCCATCTGCGCGTGTAAGGAATCCCTGAAATGATCACAATTACGGCCAAGTCCGCTTAAAAACCAGTGTTCCCCGCTTTCTCCGGTTAGCTCACCGCTGAAATCGTCTTCTTTCAATTCTGTGATACAACGGAAAGGGAGGCGAAGGAAGTCGGCAGTTTCGGGCAGAGCCACGAGAGAGGTTTCATATATGCGCAATTCGCAGCGGCAGGTGAATTCCATGGCGGGAGATTTGTATGTCAAATCCGCTTCGATCATGGATGTTCTTAATGGTTCCTCCGCCAAGCTAAGTTTCAGCAGTCGTTCGTTGCGCAGTCTGGCGGCGTGACGCGCGAAGTCCTCGAATTTGTATCCGAGAGAACTTATTGTCAAAGAGGTCTGCCTCAGGGCAAGATCCGCCTTGAAATCCGCAAGCGAGAACATCGTGATTTCTTCCCAGGGAATGATAAGCGGCTGGGCGCCGCTTGGTAAAAGCGTCAGGACCTCTTCGGAAAGCGCTACGGAGCAGGGTCCGCTTTCGACAGGGCCTGAACCGCGCGATAACGCGTATTCACAGATGAATTTCATTTTATAAAAACGTACTCAATGGTTTTTTTTACGCCGTCGTATTCAGCCACGATCTCGGCGGTGCCTTCCCTGAGCCCTTTCACCAGAACTATATCTCCGGTGCGGGGAGTTATTTCTATCAGCTCAGGCTTACTGGCGGTCCATGCAGGGGATATTTTTATGGGCCGGTTATTGACGTCGCGGCCTTGCGCGCTGAGCGCGGCTGTGCCGCCTATAGAGAGAGTTATTCCGTCTGCGGACGGACCGCTCTGCCCCAGGGCCACATTTCCGGAATAAACCACTATTTTGGCTAAAGGCCCGGCGTGAAGAACATCCTCCAGTGGCGGCACCTTTTTACGCAGATTCGCAGAGCAGGCTGCCAACAGCAGCGACGCCAGTAGTACGATAGGCAACTTTAAGTTATTCATTTTTCCCCCTCAAACATGCTTAAGTTTTAAGCATACAACTTTTAATTGCGAGTGGCAAATTGGAAAATATGATGGTCCATTCACTCGCAATAAATCTCTGTCAGGTCACAGGTCCAGAGTTAATCCTGCGGGGCAGTGGTCGGAGCCCTGGATCTGCGGGAGTATGAATGCCTCTTTTACGAGATCTTGCTTCTCTTTATTTATAAAAAAGTAATCTATTCGCCAGCCTACATTGCGTTCGCGGGCGCGCGTTTTATAGTCCCACCAGGTGTAATTGTCAGGTTCCGGATGAAAAAGGCGAAAGGTGTCCACCCAGCCCATGGCGGTAATTTTATCCAGCCAGGCCCGTTCAATGGACATGAAGCCGGAATTGTTTGCGTTTTCTTTAGGCCTGGCCAAATCTATTTCCCGGTGAGCTGTGTTGATATCTCCGCAGAAAATAACAGCCTTGCCGGTTTTGCGCAGGGTCTCGATATGTTTCAGGAAAGCCTCATAAAAATTAAGCTTATAGGCCAGTCGTTCTGGGCCCTGTCCGCCGTTAGGAAAATAAACATTTAAGAGATGAAAGGCCGGATACTCCAGCGATATGACCCGGCCTTCGATGTCGTATTCCCCGATACCCATCCCGCAGGAAACTGAGAGCGGTTGGGTTTTGAAAAAAGCCGCTACGCCGCTGTAACCTTTCCGTTCGGCGGGGTTCCATCGCGACTCATAGCCCGCGAAAGCCATGTCTTCCGGCTTCAGCTGCTCCGGACTGGCTTTTATCTCCTGTAGACCAATGATATCTGTCCCTGAGGTTGCAAGGAATTCCCTGAACCCTTTATTAAGGATTGACCGGTAGCCATTAACGTTCCAAGATAAAATTTTTATAGACATAAAATGGATATGCGAAGCGGTCTAGCGGCAAAGCAATTTAGAGGCAAAGCAGTTTGGATGTAAAGCAACTTAGAGGCAAAGCTGTTTGGATGTAAAGCCATCTAGAAGCAAAGCGCTCTAGCTAAATTACTGAATTGCTTTGCGTCTAAATTGCCAGCCTGCTTTGCATCTAAGTTGCTAAATGGCTGTGCCTCTACTTATTGAGCGCCTCGTGTATAACTTCAGCCATTGTGGGGTGAGCGTAGATGATCTCACGCATGTCCTGACGCTTCAGCTTGAACTTGACGGCCACTGCCAGCAGATGTATCAGCTCGGTGGCTGTCCCGCCCACTATCTGGGCGCCCAGGATAGTCTCATCGGCCGCGTCGTAAACTATCTGGGCGAAGCCTTCCGTTTCATCGTGCGTCACGGCCTTGCCTATGCCGAGAAAATACGCCCGGGAAGTTTTGACGGCAAGCCCACCTATTTCGGCCTGGGCTTTGTTTATGCCTACAGTAGCCACCTCGGGCCAGGTGTAAATGCATTTGGGAACGATCCCCTCGTCAAATACGCGGCTCGCGCCCATAATATTTTCAGCCGCTATTTCGCCCTGCCGGGTGGCGGAATGAGCCAGCAGCGAAATGCCGTTGATGTCCCCGGCTGCATAGATATTTTCCAGCTCGGTGCGCATGCCAGCGTTGACCTTTACGCCTTTACGGTCCCACTTCAGGCCTAGGTTCTCAAGGCCAAATTGGGAAAGATCCGCGTATCGTCCCGCGCCTACCAGCACTTCTTCCGATACGATCTTTGAGCCGTCGTCCAATATAAGGGTTTTCATTCCGGCGCCGATTTCCACTCCGGCGGTTTTTTTGCCGAGATAAAATTTTATGCCGCGTTTCTCAAAAGAAGTTTTAAGCGTTCGCACAACAGTGTCATCCTCTCCGGCCAGGATGTTGGGCATAAGCTCCACGATCGACACCTCCGCGCCCAGCGAATTGAAGAAACAGGCGAATTCAAGCCCGATGACGCCGCCGCCGACGATTGTGATGGATTTGGGGAACTTCGCCAGATCGAATACGCGGTCGGAATCGGTCAGCTGCGCCCTGAAAGCGTCAAAAGGCGGGGGAAACCCCGGCCTTGTGCCGGAAGCTATGATGGCGAAATCGAAACTTTTGACTACAGGGCCCGCGGTCGTGGCGATGGTCGCTTCATTCGGTCCGGTGAACGCCGCTTTGCCGCGCATTACCTCAATTTTTTTCATCTGAAACAGTTTTTCAAGCGAGGTGCGGAGTTTTTCCACGGCGGCTGAGCGGCGGGCCTTTATTTTATCCCAGGAGAGCATATTAGGGTTGAAATCAAGGGTTTTGCCGTTGGGCATCAATCCTTTCAGCACATCCATGGACTGGACCCGGTATCCGACGTCAAGCAGTGATTTTGAAGGGATGCAGCCGCGATTTAGGCAGGTGCCGCCAAAATCCCAGGATTCCACGATTGTAGGTTCGGCCCCCAGTTCCTTCAGTCGTAAAGCTGCCGGATAGCCGGCGGGTCCTGAGCCGATGATAAGGACTTTTTTAGACATTTCTTTTTTCTCCTGTCACTTGCCAGCAATCGGGAATGCTTTCAAGAATGCGGCGTTGATATCACGCACGACACCGATCAATTTGCGGTTAAGGGTGACGGACATAACCGGCAGTATTTCGGGTTTATCCATAGCGCCTTTGGCCGTAAGGCGCAGTTTGTTTTCGCCGGAGGAGGCGGCTAGCGCCATATCCACGGTGCCGGCCGGGCCGTTAAGCTCATATGTGGTTTTTAGATTCAGAAAATTTGTGTCCAGGTTCAGTTGCTTTACGCGCAGCGCGCCGTCGTTCAGGGCAAAATCCAGCGCCAGACTGGTCATCTCTATGTCTTCGCATCTTGGGCTCGCTTTACCCATAATTTCGGAGAGCAGCGCCAGGGCGCTGTTAACCGACCGTGAGGCGCCGCAACTCTGGGCCGGGATGAAAAGCCCTTCCGCCTTAGCTCCGGCGGTATAGTTCTTTTCCGGCGCCGGCTTGTGTATGTTAAATAGTTCCCAGTTAAGGGAGGCTTTTCTAAGCGTGGCGGCGCCCATGGCCGCGTCGCTGAATTCCACCCCGCCGTAAGCGGAGGTCAGCCCTGTGTATTCAAAATTGAGGTCGGTCCTAAAAGAGGTTTTAGCAGTTACCAGCTGCCCCTGAAGGATGGTCTTCAGGTCGCCGCTCAAACTTAACGAGAAATTCCCGGCCAGGTCGGAGTAGTGAAGCAATGTGAGATCGGCGTTCTCAAAAGCTATCGAGTTGCCGGAAGAGCCTAAATCCATTTCCAGTGTCGCTTCCTTAAGCGTCAGTTTGCGGGCGTTCCAGGTTATGTAGAGCCCCTTGGAAGTTTTTGGCAGCAGGGCCAGTAGATCTTCAAAATCCCATTTGCCTCCGGTTTCCCGGATCTTTACCACCGGTTTTTCAAGCTCAATGTTCGCGAAATACAGGCGGTTCTTCATCAACTGGTCGAGCTCCGGCCGTATCACGGCCCGCGCCGCGCAAAAGAAATTGCCCTTTGTGAAGTTAGGCGCCCGGGAGACGCAGGGCTCGTCTATTACAACGCCTTCCAATGGTGAAAAAGATATTTTTTTAAATTTAACCTGTCGCCCAAGTTTCTTGCCAGTCTGTGAATTTATCTGTTCTATGAGATAGCCGGAAAACTTCTTATATTTTATATAGGCGAATACCCCCGCGCCCGCCACGAAGACCGCGAGCAGTATCGCGATAATTTTAAATCTGGAGATATTCATATGCTTCTGATTATAGATAACAACTGCGTCGCAGGGCAAAAATATTACAGGGCCGCTCCGTCACTTTGGCTGGTGCGCCTAAATGGTATAATTGCGGAAAGGTTTTATCGCCGGGTTTCCGTGAGGGGGGGGGCGTTGGTCTGGATTGTTTCTGGCTCGACCGACATGGAGAATGGATTTTTAGAGTTGACCGTATCCTGGAAATAAAACTGGCAATTTAGACGCAAAGCCGTCTAGCAACTTAGAGGCACAGCCCGCCGGCAATTTGGCTAAATTGCTTTACATCTAAACTGCTTTACCTCCAGACTGCTATGCCTCTAACATTGTACGCCTCTAAAATATATGGCCGGTGGAACAATGCCGACCCCGCTCTAAAGGCTTTCCTTGCCGGTGTGTTCTTTCTGGGAATAAATTCCGGCATCATCTCTTCAGCTTTCAACAACTACCTAAACGACTCTTTCAGGATGTCAGCCAGCCAGCGCGGCTTCCTGGAGTTCCCGCGCGAGTTCCCCGGCTTTATGCTTATTTTTGTCACCGGCGGGCTTGCGGCTTTGCCGGTGCGGCAATGGGCGGTTATAACAAGTTTGCTTACCGCGGTGGGCGTGGCGGGGCTGGGTTTCCTGTCGCCGTCGTACCATTTGATGCTGGTGTGGATGCTTCTGTGGAGCACCGGCGGTCACCTTTTTATGACTGTGGAGAGCGTGATGGGCCTGCGCTTCGCCAGGGAGGGAGGGCACGGGCGCAGGCTGGGCCAGATAAGCGGCATAACCAATTTCGCGGCCATAGCCGGCGCCGGGCTGGTATGGCTGCTCGCGAAGACGGCGGCCCCGAAGCTTTATCAGTGGGCTTTCCTGGCGGCGGCGCTGGCCTCGGTGGTTTCGGCTTTTCTTTTTTCGCGAATGAAAGAAGACGGAGAGGACGCTGTTGCCGGCGGTAAACGTTTTGTTTTTAGATGGAAATACAGATGGTTTTATCTGCTGAATATACTATTTGGGGCGCGAAAACAGATATTTCTAACCTTCGCGCCGTGGGTGCTGGTGACGGTTTATGGCGCGAACCCGGCCATTATGGCGGCGCTGTCTATGACCGCCTATTTCCTGGGAGTGGTATTTCGGCAGGCCTTCGGCGTGCTCGTAGACAAAATTGGCGAGCGTAAAATGTTTATAGCGGACGCGCTTATTCTGCTGATAATATGCGGCGGTTTCGCCTTCTCAACTTTCAGGCCGTTTTTATACGCGCTGTTTATACTGGACAGCCTGATGTTCGCCACGCGCATAGCGCGTACCACATACCTTAATAAGCTGGCAGTGCATAAATCTGATATAGCCCCGACATTGTCGATGGGTGTTACCATGGATCACGCGGTCTCGATGCTGATGCCGGCGTTGGGCGGTATACTTTGGGCCGCTTATGGCTACAAATCAGTTTTTATGGCCGCATCACTTCTAGCCATCGCCGGTTTCGCTGCGGCTATGGCCGTAAGTGAGGAACCTTCCCCCGTTCGCTCGCCTCTGCCTAAGGGTTGATTTTGCAATCACCTTAAAAAATTAGAGGGGCTAAAATATATTATAATGAAAATACTTGATATGAAACTTCGCTCCACTTTTCTGACTTTAACCGTCCTCGCCTGCCTTTCCACGGGGGCGGCGCGGGCCGGGGAAATAATAGTTACATATCCATCGGAGGGAGATATTCTCCCGTCCGTGAAGAATACCTTTATTTTCGGAAATATAAAGCCTCCCACAGCGCCGTTTTACATAAACGGGACTAAGATAAATGTCTATAGGAACGGCGGATTCATCGCATATCTGCCGGTCAGCGAGGGGAATTTTATTTTTAAATGCGAACTTTTAAACGGCGCCACCGTAACTTACTCCAGAAAGATAAAGATCAGGACCAGCCCCCAGCCCGCTATTTCCGCCGGGGGCTTGCGCCTTGAACTGATATCCCCGTTGGCAGATCTCGACCTTTCGCCGGGAGATTATATCGATGTGCAAGCCGCCGGCACTCCCGGCCGCGTCGCCGCGTTCACTATAAAGAACGTGGCGCGGGATGTTGAAATGAAGGAACTGCCTCCCGGCTCCGGCCGCTATTTTGGAGCCTACCGCGTAAAAGATTCCGACGAGGCCGACAAAACCGAACTGAGAGTGAAGTTTAAAACCGGACTTTTCGCATCCGGCGCGCGCGCGATTTCAAAGAGACATATCAGCATTCTCAGGAATCCTGTAATTGTCGAGACTTCCACTGATACCGTGATACTCCGCAACGGCGTAGATTCCGGTTACATGGTGTTCCTTCCCAAAAACGTAAAGCTGGTTTCAGACGGCAGATTGGGCAACAGCCGCCGCATCAGGCTATCGTCATCCGAGACCGGATGGGTTGACGATTCAAAGGTGGAGATCGCCGCCGATACGGCTTTCGTTCCTCAGAACGAGACCGGCGCTATCCGTCTTAAGAAGACCGAGACCGGCGCAACAGCCTCCATCACTATGCCGTATCCGGCTGCGTATGCCGCCGAGGAGCGTGAGAATTCGCTGCGGCTAACGCTTTATTACACCAAGCTGCACAGCAACTATGTTGTCTATGATTCTTCGGATACCTTTGTGCGACAGGTGCGCTTTTCGCAGATCGCGGAGAACACTGTTGCCGTGGATTTTGAATTCGCGCCCGGTTCAGAATTGGGAGGCTATGATGTAATCCCCGGCACGCGCGCCCTTAACGTGGATCTTAAGCGGATGCCGTCCGTGTCCGGAACCTGGCCTAGGCCGCTGGCCGGCCTGCGGGTGGTGCTGGACCCCGGACATTCTCCCAAGCTGGTGCAGCCCTACGACGGAGCCATCGGCCCCATGGGAACTCTTGAGTATCAGGTCAACCGCGTTACGGCCGATAAATTAAAAGACGCGCTCGCCAGCCTGGGCGCGACTGTCTTTATGACTCGCTACGGAGACGAGAATGTTCAGCTGGCGGACAGGCCAAAAATGGCCAAGGATTATAAAGGCGATATCTATATCAGCCTTCACAACAACGCTATCGGCGACGGTGAGGACCCGTTTTCTCAGCCCAGGGGTTTCGCGGTGTATCATTATCAGCGGCATAGTTACGGACTGGCCAGAGCTATTCACCGTTCCTATCTTAAAAATATTCCGTTGCCGGATGAAGGCCTGCGCTTCGGCGACTATGCCGTGGCCCGCATGACCTCTATGCCGGCTGTGCTTATTGAGAGCGCTTATATGATCATGCCGGAGCAGGAAGAAATGCTTAATACTCCGGTCTTTCAGGCCAGGCTGGCGGAGACGATAGCTGCGGGTGTGCTTGACTTCTTCAAGGTGCGCCCCCGCCCCGTCCCTTCCGGCGCGGAACACTTGATCCGAAAGCCGGATACAAAGGCAAAGCCCGTATCGGGGATCGCCCCCGCGCCGGCTGTGTCTAATCAAAAGAGCGGGGGGCTCCCTGCCAAAAAGGTGAAAAAATGAATCGCGATTATTTTTCTATGCTGTACGGAATGTTTGAGGATTTTTCCTCCGGCAAGGCCAAAACCGAAGATGAACTTTGGGATTACCTTATAAGAAAAACGTCTTCCGTTATAGGCTGTCAGGCCGCCACCTATTTAGAAGCGGACGAGGCTAAAAAGACCCTCACTTTCAAGCAATGCATCGGACCGGTGAGTGCGAGTCTGACTGGTGTCAGCTTCGGCTATCAGGGTATAGCCGGCTGGTGCGCCCAAACCCGTAAACCTATTCTGGTGAGCGATGTGGAGGCGGATTTGCGTTTCACCAATAAAGTAGATTATGGCACGGGATTTAAGACCAGAGATATCTTGGCCGTTCCCGCTGTTGCCGGCGGCAAGCTTCTTGGCGTGGTAGAATTTATTAATTGCTCGCAAGGGGCTTTTAGCGCGCAGGATCTGGATCTGGCATCGATAATTACGCATTGCGCGGCCCGAGATATCTACACGGGGCGCTTGGAAACGACCATTAAGCAGTTTAGTCTAAAAGGGGAAAGCACCATCAATAACCTCTCCGGCGGGTTCATAGGTGTGGACCTGGACGGAAAGATTATCTTCTTCAACCCTAAAGCCAAAGAAATATTTGAAGTGGGCGATGATTATCTCAATAAAAATATCATTTCAATATTTCAAATCTCACCGGATATTGTCAGCGCCATCGGAGACGTGCTGACACAGGGCAAGACCGTGCGCCGGCAGGAGTTTAAATACGCCATCAACGGCAAAACCAAAATTATCGGCTACAGCTCCATAAATATAAAAAGCGTTGACGGAAAAGTAAGCGGAGCCGGCGTGATCTTCCAGGACATTACCAACATTTAAAACTGGATTGCCGCAAAAAAAGGACAGGCTTCATATCAGCCTGTCCTTTTTTGCAATTTAGCTAGATCTCTGCATCGCTGTGCCGCTGAGCTGTCTTAACTGCCTGGAACTCCTAAAAAGCCTATGGCAAATGGCCTACGGCTTATGGCGCTCATTCACTCCGTTCCTGGGGCACAGTTTGTTAAGGGCGCAGTGGGGACAATCCGGATTTCTGGCCTGGCAGACGGCCCGGCCATGGTGCACAAGCGCGTGCGCGAACCAGATCCAATCTTTTTTTTCAATCTTCTCCATCAAATCTTTCTCTATTCGGATGGGATCAGTTTCCCCGGTCAGGCCCAGGCGGAATGCCAGGCGCTTTACATGGGTGTCCACCACCACGCCGGCGGCTATGCCGTAGCCGCTGCCCAAAACCACATTGGCCGTTTTTCTGGCCACGCCGCGAAGCGTCAGAAGTTTGTCCATGTCGACCGGTACTTTTCCGCCGAAATTATCCGTCAGGGCTCTGGAAGTTTCTTTTATTGCCAGGGCCTTTGAGTGGTAAAACCCGGTGGAGCGTATAATCGCTTCAAGATTCCTTATGGGTGCCGAACTCATTTGCTTCGCTCCGGGATATTTTTTGAACAGTATGGGCGTTACCATGTTCACGCGCTGGTCGGTGCATTGTGCTGAAAGTATGGTTGATATCAGCAACTCAAAAGGGCTGTGATGGTTCAGCGAGCAGTCCGCTTTGGGGTAGTGCTTTTTTAATATTGCGGTTATTCCGGAAATTTCCCCGTTTTCCATAAGTAAATCCATTTACAGGATAAAATCAGTAGATAAAAACTTAGATCTGCGGTTTCGTATGATGTTCCGTATGAGCTTTTTATTGGCGTCCGAATCCTTGGCCGCCACCAGGGTCCTGATTGAAAAAATCCGCAGGGCGTCTGAAACTGACAACGTTCCCTCGGCAGAATCCTTGCGACCGGTAAATGGGAAGGCGTCGGGGCCGCGCTGGCACTGGCTGTTTATGTTCACGCGGCAGACCTGGTTTACCAGCGTGTCCAGCATCGGGCCGATATTGTTTTCGTCGGAACCGAAGACGCTTACCTGCTGGCCGAAGTCGGAATCAACCACATATTTAAGCGGCTCTTTTATGTCGTCGAAAGGCACCACCGGGATAACGGGGCCGAACTGCTCCTCGCGCCATAGGCGCATTTTATTATTGGCCGGGTAGAGCACCGCGGGGTGGACGAAATTTCCGTTGGTCATACCTCCGCTGTCGTTTATCACTTTCGCGCCGTGTTTTTTGGCGTCGGCTATTACATCAGCCAGATATGAAATCTTCTCGTCTTCGGGCAGAGGAGTTATTTTCACTTCAGGCTCCCAGGGCATGCCGGCCTTCAGGCAATCTATCCCTGTGACCAGCTTTTCCAGGAACTCGTTCTGTATTGAGCGGTGCACAAACAGTATTTTCAGGGCCGTGCAGCGCTGGCCGTTGTAAGACAGCGCGCCGGCAAGAGACTCCTTTACCGCCAGATCTATATCCGCGCCTGCCAAAATAATCCCGGCGTTCTTGGCGTCTAAGCCCAGCACGCAGCGCAGGCGGTGCGGCGCGGGGTGCTGCTGCTTGAGAATATCGGCAACCTTGCTTGAGCCTATAAAGGCCAACATATTGATCCTGCCGGTCTTCATAATGGGGCCTATAATCCTGCGGCCCTGGCCGTAGATAGTGTTTACCACGCCTTTCGGGAAAGCGTCGCGGAAAGCTTCCAAAAGAGGGCGATGCAGGAGGACGCCGTATTTCGGCGGTTTGAAGACCACGGTATTCCCCATGAGGATGGCCGGTATCAAAGTGGTAAAGGTTTCGTTTAGGGGATAATTGTAGGGGCCCATGCATAAAACTACGCCCAGCGGCGCCCTCTTGATCTGAGCGATTACGCCCTGGGTCAGCGACAGGCGGGAGGAAACACGGTCCAGCTCTTTCATGGCGTTAAGGGTGTCCAGGATGTAATCAACGGTGCGGTCGAATTCCTTTTCGGAGTCCTCAAGCGATTTGCCTATCTCCCACATGAGGAGTCTGACGACCTCGCCCCGTTTCTCTCTCATGCGGCAGACGAAATCCTCCGTGCAGGCGATGCGCTCCTCAACGGTGCTCGCGGGCCAGGGGCCCTTGCCTTCGTCGTATGCTCTTACCGCGGCTTCCAGGGCTTCCAGCGCGTCTTTTTCCGTCATCAGCGGATAGGACCCCAGGTATTTACGCGTTAAACCTTTTTTGCCTTTAAGGCTGACTGGCGAAAAGACCTGCTGCGCCGGACCTCGCCAGATCTTAATTTTTCCGTTAACAAGATAGTCTTTCTGCTCAAGGGGTGAGACTCTGACTTCCGCGGGGATATCGCTCTCAGAGGGGAAAATATTCTTAACTTTATCGGATATAGTCATAAAAAGTTTGTCTCGCCTGTTATTTGAGTATTGTCCTGAAATATATTTTTTTGCCGTTTACGACCTGGCCGTTATTTATCTCGGAGAGATCCAGGCCGAACTTGTCTTTGAAGGTGACCTCGCGCACGGAGCCGGTGTCCTGCGTGGCCTCGATAATCCTCCCGCCGCCGGAGTAAAGCATAACGTGGTTTATGTTATTGTGATTATTTCTCTCAGTGGAGAAGATGAGGTCGGCGGGCCTAAGTTCCTTGCGCGCCGCAGGGCGCCCGAAATTCTGTTGGTCACGAGCGTTGCGCGGCAGGTCAAATCCCCAGACGCGGTAGGCGATGTTTACCAGGCCCGAGCAGTCTATGCCGTAGCCGGAGCGGCCGCCCCAATAATACTTATCACCTAAAAATTGCCGTGCGGTGCCGAGTATTTTTTTGCGCAGGCCGGCGGGTTTGATATTTATGGGAATAAGGTTCAGGTTTTTTTTATGTATCAGCCCCGTGTCTCCTTCGGGCTTTAGAATCCGTGCGAAGAATCGGTTATCCCAGTCGAGTATTTGAACCCGCGCGCCTATCGAGAGTTCCTCCACGGCGCCTTCTTTGAGCGGCGCCCTTTTGCTTCTGACCATGGCGTCCGGTTCGGTCGGGTGACGGAAAACAGCAAGTCGGGCCTCTATCCAGCCGAGATAGGGCGTGAATGTTTTGTCGCCCCGGTTTTTTCTCCGGATTTGCTCCAATGCGGCTACTTCCAGCCAGGCGCCGCGCGAACCTCTGTACTCCAATCCTTCAAGCGGAAGTATCTGGCTCTCTATAAGTTTTAATTTATCGCTTTTTTTTTTAGAATCCGGCGGCATGGAGAAAAGTTCGGCCAGAGGATTTCGCACCGTGAGGGGGAGGCGCTCCAGCGGAGCCAGGATATAGGCCGTGCCGGATTTATTTTTAAGCCATGCTTTAGCGAACTCTTTTCGGTCATAGACGCGTCCCACGGTGTTTTTATCCGCCGCGGCCGGGTCATTGACCAAAACATTCCCCTTAGCGTCAAAACCTTTTATTACCAGGAGATGCCCGGCTGTTTTCTTAAGCGGTGATTTTCTCAGCTCATCCGGGCCGAAGGTGACGCTGGCTGCCAGCGGGATGCCCGCGGCCAGATAACCGCGCGCTTCCTCCAACGAGTTGAAACGCGTTGGCCAGGCGTAAAGGCCTAACGCTCCGGCGTACATGGTGTTAAAAGTCCAGTTGCCGTAATTGTTTTCAGCGGTATCGCGGACGCCGGATGCAGTATCCAGTACCCGCGTCTTAATGCCAAAGTGGTTAAGGATCATCGTAACCGAGGTCGGACTGCAGATATCTCTGCGGTAGCTGACCCGCTGCGTCATCTGGGAACATTTAGGGACATTCAGTAGCACGGGTTTAAAGGAGGCGTGTTTTTTAACGGCGGACGCTTCATTGTATCCCGCTGAGGTGTTGGTATAGGTGACTGATGCCATGCGAAAGAACGCCGTGGAACCGGCAGCGGATTTGATCGTCACGCGGTAGCGAAGATATTCAGATGCCGAGGAGAGATTGATGATGTCCGTCGCCATGCTTCCGAAACGATTCTGCTGGTTTTTGACGCTGCCGGTTTCCCCGTCCGGGCTGAAGCTGCCGAACTCGAACCACGGACTCCAGCCGCGTTTGTCATATACCTGCAGGGCCAGCTCGAGCCGGTCCTTCGGGCCCAGAGAGGCGTTGGCGCCGGCCAGGGCCTGGGTAAATGGAAAGGCTGTTTTGATCGGCGCGGAAATGAGTACCGCTGTCACAGGTTTGGAATTGTTTTTCACGGTTTTCAGCGCACCGTTCGGCAGATTCGCGGGCTCAAAATTAGTGAGTCTGGCGCCGTGAAAGTCGCCTGGCATTAAATGGACGACCGAAACGGACCGGACCGTGTCGGAAATTAAGTTTTGCTTTTTGCCCTTTGTTTGTGTGGTCATAATAGTAGTGTGAAAAGCGGTGTTATCCTCGTGTTGCCAATATTCTATAATAAAATGGTATCAAAAATTCAAAAATTTAAAGAGGCGGAATTTATATGACAAAACAAGAGTACCTTAAATTTATGAAGGAAGCTTTAAAGGAGGCCCGCAAAGGGCTTAAAGAGGGCGGCATCCCTATTGGTTCTGTGCTTGTTAAGGATGGCAGGATTATAGGCCGTGGGCATAATCGGCGCGTGCAGAAAAAATCAGCCATACTTCACGCCGAAATGGACTGCCTTGAAAACGCCGGTCGGTTAAAGGCTTCCGATTACGCCAGCTGTGTTATCTATTCCACGCTTTCGCCCTGCCCCATGTGCACCGGGGCCATCCTGCTTTATAAGATTCCTGTTGTTGTAATAGGCGAGAATCGGACTTTTAAGGGCCCGGAGAACTATTCTAAAAAGTTTGTTAAGTTAATAAACCTGGATCTGCCGGATTGCTACGGGTTGATGGAAGGTTTTATAAGGGAAAAGCCGGAACTCTGGAACGAAGACATCGGAGTATAGGGGTACGGCTTCCTCTCTTCACTCCATTTAAATATGATATAGTATCACTAACAGTGCCACTGAAATTTTACGGTTTATTTGAAATGCTAGGAGGATAGAATACAATGAGCAAGAGAATATATGTGGGCGGTCTGCCTTTTTCAGCCAATGACGAGCAGCTGAGCGCGGTTTTCGCGGCGCACGGCGCAGTCACCAGCGCTAAAGTCATCACCGATAAGTTCAGCGGTCAGTCCCGGGGCTTCGGCTTCGTGGAAATGTCCAATGACGAAGAAGCGATGGCTGCCATCGAGAAGCTTAACGGCTCCGACATGGAAGGCCGCAAGCTGACCGTCAATGAAGCCCGGCCGATGGAAGCCCGCGATGGCGGCTCCCGTGGCGGCGCAGGCGGCGGCAACCGCGGCGGTTCCGGCGGCGGGTTTAACCGCTGGTAAACTAGCCTGAAATTTCCAGCCTATGGCCGCATTTTATATGGCCATGATAGAAATTTTAACCGGTTCGTCATTTTGCAAGAAATGGGGGACCGGTTTTTTAACTTGCTTTTTCCCCGGAGTTATGTCATACTATCTATAACAGCATTCCGGAAATCGAATTTGGTTGCGCTATCTGACCTAGCAACTTCGGTAAGGGCGCGCAGAGCGAATGGGTTTTACGGTTTGTTTGAAATGCTAGGAGGATAGAATACAATGAGCAAGAGAATATATGTGGGCGGTCTGCCTTTTTCAGCCAATGACGAGCAGCTGAGCGCGGTTTTCGCGGCGCACGGCGCAGTCACCAGCGCTAAAGTCATCACCGATAAGTTCAGCGGTCAGTCCCGGGGCTTCGGCTTCGTGGAAATGTCCAATGACGAAGAAGCGATGGCTGCCATCGAGAAGCTTAACGGCTCCGACATGGAAGGCCGCAAGCTGACCGTCAATGAAGCCCGGCCGATGGAAGCCCGCGATGGCGGCTCCCGCGGTGGTTTCGGCGGCGGACGCGGCGGCGCAGGCGGCGGTAATCGCGGCGGCGGCGCCGGTGGTAATCGCGGCGGCGGTAATCGCTGGTAAACCAGCCCTAAAATTTCACAATTGAAGTTTTAACCGGCCCCGTAAAAGGGGCCGGTTTTTTTATTGGTATAATACTTACATGGCTATCCCATCCGCGCGTTTTTTTTGGTCGGCCATCATACTTTGCCTCCCTTCCGTTTCTTACACCTATGACGGAAACCCCGTCACTAACGCCGTTAAGGATATAGAGTATATACAGTCAGCGCCGGCGCGCCTGTCGGACGCCCCCGCCGCTTATCTGGCCGGCAGCCTTCTGGGAGCCGGCGCTATTATTTATTCTTTTGACGGCCAGATACGGCGTTTGGCCCGAAATAACAAGACATCGTCTCTTAATCGTGTCGCCACACAGGCCGAAAAGATCGGTAACGGAGGCTATGAACTGGTTATGCTGGGCGCTTTCGCCGGCGCCGGTTACGCGTTAAAAAACGATAAATTGAAGGACACCTCGATGCTGGCTGCGGAATCTTTTCTTGCCGCCAACGCGATAGGGACGGTGCTGAAGTACTCTGTCGGAAGAGCGAGGCCTTATGGCGAAGAAGGAAAGCGCGCTTTCAAACCTTTCACTTTCAAGACTGTTCATACGTCTTTCCCTTCAGGGCATACCACAAGCGCTTTTTCCGTGGCTTCTGTTTTTGCCGGGCGTTACGATTCTCCGTGGGTGGGTATAGTCGCCTACGGCGCGGCGTCGGCCACGGCGCTTCAACGGGTATATTCCGACAAGCATTGGGCCTCAGATGTTTTTTTTGGGGCGATTTTGGGTGTTGCAACCGGGCGGACGGTTATGTTTAGAAGAGGCGGGGGCTCCGTTAAGAGTGTGTACATTGTCCCCGTTTTCGGTCCGGACTTTTCCGGCGCCTTGGCAGCGGTAAGGTTTTGAGCCGTTCCGGCCAGGCTGCCCCGAGTGGCTTTTATTGAAGGGGGGGCGGTGGGTCTTTTGTTAATCGGAATTTGGGCCTTTTGGCCCTTTTAATGCTGCGGTGTGCGTAGTAAGGTATATTGTTGATTTAGCAGCCTGTCGCAGTGGTGTAATTTACCACAAGATGTGGTATACTATTTTCGGTTCTCCACAAGATGTAGTATGATGTACTGAGATTTATGATAAGCCGGCAGCAAGAGAAACATGCTTAAACGCCTAACCCTTCTGATGGTTCTTCTCTTCAGCGCCTCCAACCTACGGGCACAACTTAACGCATATATTATTAACGTCGGGCAGGGTGACGCAATTTACATCGAACTGCCGTCGGGCGCCAATGTTCTGATAGACGGCGGCCCGTCAGGCGAACCGATTTATGATTTCTTAAAAGCGAAAGGCGTCACTAAGATAGATCATGTGGTGCTGACGCACCCGCACAGCGACCATTACCGGGGTCTTAAAAAAGTGTTCGCGATCGCGGACGTTAAGAATTTTTACGACACAAGGGCTGAGAATATTGACGCCAAGGGAGACAATAACCTACGCGAGCTCGCCGACGCCGAACCCGGCTGTATGACACATTTCCCCGAGGCCGGCACTGAATTAAAGTGGGATCCCCAGGTAACTGTAAAAGTGCTTAATTCCTGTTCTGAACCCATGGTGAGCCGCAATAACGATGAGATCAACAACTGTTCTCTGGCGATAAGATTTTATTATAACGGCAACGGACTGCTCTTCATGGGCGACGCTGAGGCAGCCATCGAGAACGCTATGATGCGTGTCTTCAAATCCGGGCTCAATTCGTCTGTCCTGAAGGTTTCACATCACGGGTCGCGGTATTCCTCCACCGAAAAGTTCCTGGCGCGCGTTCAGCCGAAATACGCCTATATCTCATACGGAATGGATAATACTTACGGCCATCCCCACCTGGAGGCGCTGCAACGCCTGAGGGCGACCGGCGCTAAGATTCTTTACACTACCGGCGGCACGCAGTCTTTCACCATTCCAGCCCCGAAAAGGGGCCAATCCTTCCCTGTTGAGCCGGTATTCAATGGGGCTGGCGTGACGGCTGAACAGAAGTTTGAGGATATGACGCTTACCTGGACTCCGGATGGGCGCATGGATGCCAGGTTGGACTCGCCCGCCATGATGCAGCTGGAGGATTATGCCGCTCCTGAAGGTGCGTTTAAATAAAATTCACCAGAGCCAAATAGCCGGAAAGGCCCCGTCAAAGGGGCCTTTCGATTTAATAATAATGGGATAAAGCGGGAAAATGTTCAGACGGGCATTTATAGAGATAACCAACGAGTGTAACCTGTCGTGCGGGTTTTGCGCGGTTTCTTCGCGCCCGGCCGTTTGCATGGCGCCGGGAGCTTTTGAGGATA
The DNA here is from genome assembly GCA_037137395.1 of Elusimicrobiota bacterium. Taxonomy (GTDB): domain Bacteria; phylum Elusimicrobiota; class Elusimicrobia; order Elusimicrobiales; family UBA9959; genus YA12-FULL-51-18. Next base: position 24,553 of record JBAXKK010000002.1, on the reverse strand, counting down.
TCGCTGTTCAGGTTAAGCCGTTCGCCAGAGTTATTTCTCTTCATGTGTTGGGCGAGCCTTTTATGCATCCGCGGTTCCCGGAGATACTGAATATTTGTTCGCGTCTTGGCCTTTCCGTCAACCTTGTGACCAATGGTACGCTGCTTGATAAATTCGGTCCCGCTGTATTTGCAGAAAGATGCCTGGTGCAGGTCTCATTTTCACTGCACGCCCTTGCCGCGCTGCCTTCCGGCATCAGGGCGGAAAAATTGCGGCGCTTAACGGAGTTCGCCGCGGTAAAACCGGACCGCCTGATCGTGGGTTTCCGTTTGAGGGGTGTGATGGATGACCCTTTTGTAAAGGAGGCGTCGGATTTCGTTTTAAATTCTTTCCCGGGGCGCGTGAACCCAGAAGAACATGGTCGCGCGGTAACGCTGCGCGATAATGTTTATCTGAATTTCGGTGAACTGTTTGACTGGCCGGGCCGGGGGCCAGGCAAGACTAATAAAGGTTGCCTTGGCCTGCGGCATCACTTCGCGATACTTTCCACCGGAGAAGTGGTTCCGTGCTGCGCGGATCATGACGGCCGGCTCGCTATCGGAAATATAAATAAAAAGCCGCTGGCCGATATTCTGAGCGGCCCGGCCGTACCCATTCTGCGTGATAGTATCGCCGGGCATACGGCAATGCCCTCTTATTGCGCCACCTGCGGCTTCAGCGCCCCGGATTGAATGAGACAGTGACTAGTTGGCGAGTGGTTAGTGGACAGTAGATAAAGCGATAGGAGGACCAGAGGACTGGAGGATTGGTTGGAACGGTAACCGACCACTGTTGTACCCTGTCGCGCTTTCCCGCTGTCGTACTGCCGCGCTGTCTTGAAATTGACAAGCTCCGGCATTTTGTCATATATTGAATAAGAGGCGTTTTGATGTGTTCACAGCCTCAGAGCCGCAATTAGCATTCGATGGACAAGTTTCAGCCACCTCACGGCCCGGTATTCTTAAAAAATCTAATTTAAGGGCAGTTCTACGATTATGCTTCCTGTTGTCGTTGCAGTGGCTATACTCATACTCAGCGCGGCCCTCGCGCTCAGCCTGGGCCGGTATCCGCGGAGAGCTTCCATGGCTGGCGCAGGCGGAGCGGTTCTGGCCGCTCTGATCGGTCTTATTTCAACCGTCAAAATACTTCTTTATCCTGCAACAGAAACATTATCGTTCCCCTGCTCTCTGCCCATAGGTTCTTTTGCGCTGGCGCTGGATCCGCTTTCGGCGATTTTTCTTTTGCCGGTATTCATTCTCACAGCCGCGGCCGCGCTCTATGGGTTAGATTATCTGAAGCCAATGGCCGGCAAAAAACCGCTGGGTGCGGCCTGGGCCATGTTCAATCTTTTAAGCGCCGCCATGGTGCTTGTGCTGCTTTCGGCTGACGCGGTCCCTTTCCTTATAGGATGGGAAATGATGGCTGCTGCTTCATTCGCTCTGGTGGTTTTTGAGCACGAGAAACCACAGGTCCGCAAGGCCGGCCTGATCTACCTTGTGGCCGGCGGCTCAGGCGCTCTCTTCCTCCTGTTCATGTTCGCCCTACTTGCGTCTCCGGCCGGTTCCTTGGCTTTTTCAAGCATGGTCCGGCCCGGCGGGGCGCTGGCCTCAGCGGTTTTTCTATTCGCCGTTTTTGGTTTCGGTCTGAAAGCGGGCTTTATCCCTTTGCATATCTGGCTGCCCGAAGCGCATCCCGCCGCGCCCAGTCATGTCTCCGCCGTGATGAGCGGGGTTATGATAAAGATGGGCATCTACGGCCTTCTGCGTGTCCTGGTAATCCTTGGCGCGCCTGAGGCGTGGTGGGGATGGCTTCTGATTATTATCGGTTCGGTTTCGGCTGTGGCCGGAGTATTGTTCGCCCTGGCTCAGCACGACCTTAAGCGTCTACTGGCCTGGTCTAGTATCGAGAATGTGGGAATAATTACCATGGGTATAGGTTTGGGCGTCCTGGGGCAGGCCCGATCCGTCCCGTTACTGGCGGCGCTGGGTTACGGCGGCGCCCTCCTGCATGTTATCAACCACGCTTTTTTTAAAGGCCTGCTCTTCATGAGCGCCGGGGCAGTTCTGCACTCGGCCGGGACATTGGAGCTTGAGAATTTAGGCGGACTTTTAAAGAAGATGCCTTTCACAGCTTTCTTTTTCTTCCTCGGTTCGGCCGCGGCTTGCGCCCTGCCGCCGCTGAATGGTTTCACCGGCGAGTTCCTGATATATCTGGGCGCGTTTAATAGTATCGGCCCATCTTCGCGCGCAGCGTTCCCGGCCCTGATAGTTATAACTTCCCTGGCTGCTACCGGGGCTTTGGCTGTGGCCGCTTTCGCCAAAGCCGGCGGTTCAGTTTTTTTGGGCGAGCCACGTGAGAATCGTTTTGAAAGTCTGGATGATGCCGGAACAATGATGAAGATCGCTATGTCCGGGCTCGCTACGCTCTGCGCACTTATCGGATTGTGTTCGCCTTTCCTGCTTAAACCGCTGGCAGCGGCTATAACGCCTCTGGCTGTATCGTATCCGCTCCTAGACGCTGGCGTAAATATGCTTTATGTTTCAGCCGGAGCTTTGACGCTCATCGCCCTGATCCTGTGCGCCTGGGCGTTGCGGAGCGCGCTCTCGCGCGGTCTGCCGCCTGTCCCGGGGGTAACCTGGGACTGCGGTTACGCCTCCCTGACAGCGCGCATGCAGTATGGCGCTTCGGCTTTCACCCAGCCGCTCACTGATTTCTTCCAGCCTTTGCTCCGCAAGGCCCGCTCGTACCCCGCCATAGCGGAATATTTCCCGGGCACGGCCTCCTTCTCCACCGAAGCGCGCGCGGTATTCTATAACCATCTCTATAGCCCGGTCGGGGCGCAGATAAAACGTCTGGCTTTTCGGTACACCTGGCTGCAGCACGGACGTCTTCAGTTATACATCCTTTATATAGTGATCGCGCTAATCGCGCTTCTGGTGTGGAAACTATGACGAGACAGTTTTTACAATATTTCCTGGCATTGGTTCTGGCCCCGCTTCTGCCAGGTATCATTAATCGGGTCAAGGCCTTCTTAGGCGGCCGGCGCGGCGTTCCTGTTCTTCAATTATATTTCGACCTTTATAAACTGGCTCATAAAATTCCGGTATACAGTCGCACCACTACATGGTTGTTCAGAGCCGGCCCCATCATCGGGCTGGCCGCTATGCTGTGCGTCTTGGCGCTTCTTCCATTCGGCGGAAGGCCGTCCTTCCTATCTTTCGATGGAGACCTGATACTGCTGGTTTATTTGCTGGGGCTGGCGCGTCTGGCGACGGTGCTGGCGGCGCTGGACACCGGTTCAAGTTTTGAGGGGATGGGCGCCAGCCGCGAAGTGCAGTTTGCCGTATTCGCGGAACCGGCTTTCTTTCTTGCCCTGGCGGCCCTGGCCCGCGGCGGCGGAGGGCTTTCACTTTCCGGCATATTTTCAAACCTTACCCCGGCGGCCTGGCTTACGGCCTCGCCCGTGCTCACTCTGGTGACGGCGTCCCTTTTTATAGTCTTTTTGGCTGAAAATTCCCGGGTGCCGGTGGACGACCCTAACACACATCTGGAACTCACCATGATACATGAGGTTATGGTGCTTGACCATAGCGGACCGGATCTCGCCTTCATTTTCTACGGCGAGGCCCTCAAGCTGTGGGCGCTTGGTTCGCTTATAGCCTGCGTTATTCTGCCGAGGCACTACGGCTCCTGGCTGGTGGATTCGGGAGCTTTTATATTGGCAATGTTTTTTATAGCGGCGGCGGTGGGCGTGGTGGAATCCGTAATGGGGCGGCTGCGTCTTCTTAAAGTGCCGTACCTTCTGATGACCGCTTTAACCTTTTCTATCCTTGCTCTCATATTTCAGGCGGGACGATGACAACGCTGGCCGAACTGATAATAGTCGCCGTAATACTATTGAACCTTTCTATGGCAGCCTCAGGCTCGCTTGCCGCGTGCATCCGTCTTGCCGCCGCGCAGGGAGTGATAGCAGCGCTCCTTCCTCTTTTGGCCGGGCACGGCGTACCATCGGGGACTATCGTGTTTTGCTGCGCGGTCATACTGCTTAAGGGAGCCATATTCCCGTGGCTGCTGACGCGCGCCCGCGTAAAGGCCAAGGTAAGCCGGGATGCGGAGCCGGTCATAGGTTACCCGGCCTCCATAATCCTCTGCCTTGCAGCCTTCGCCGCTGCATCGTGGCTGGGCACAAAGCTTCCCCTGCCTGAGACGGCCCGCGTGTCATGGATCGTGCCCGCCTCGCTCTCCACTATCTTTACGGGTTTCCTGCTTCTTACCACCCGCGCCAAAGCTATAACTCAGGTATTGGGCTACCTTGTGATAGAGAATGGTATTTATATTTTCGGCCTTGCGCTTTTTGTGGAGCAGCCTCTTATGGTTGAGATGGCCATCCTATTGGATGTTTTTGTGGCGGTGTTCGTTATGGGGATAACCATCTTCCACATAAGCCGCGAGTTCGACCATATTGATACGGCGGAGCTCTCACAGTTGGGTGACTGGTATCCCAAGCAGGCCGGGGGGGAGAAATGATCACGCTACTTATGCTTATCCCGCTGCTGTCGGGACTGGCCGCTTTTCTTATCTCTGACGACGGCCGCCGGCGCGTCCTGCTTTTGGCCGTGGCCGGCATACATCTCGCGCTTACCATCGCGGCTCTGGTTGTGCGGCCGGAGATGGTGCCAGGCGACTGGTTTGGGCTTGACCCGCTTGGCCTGCTGTTTCTGGGCGTGACCTCTGTTCTGTTTGTGGGCGCTTCTGTTTACGCTGTAAAATATATGGCACTGGAGAAACGCGATCCCGGCGAAGACTCGGACGAAGGTTTTATTTTCAATAACGAGCCTGAGACCGTCTTCACCGGTTGCCTTCTCCTTTTCCTAGCCGCCATGACCGCGGTGACCGCCAGTCGCCACCTCGGCATACTCTGGGCCGCTGTAGAGGCTACCACGCTTGCAAGCGCGCCGCTGATATATTTCCACCGGGATAAACGCTCTCTGGAGGCCACTTGGAAATATCTTTTGATATGCTCGGTAGGTATCGCCATGGCGTTGATGGGGAATCTCTTTCTGGGTGCGGCGGGATTACGATCCGGTTTAGCTCTGGATCTTGGGAGTCTGCTTTCCAACGCTATGTCCCTGGATCAGGCCTGGTTGAAAGCGGCTTTTCTGTTTCTGTTCGTCGGCTACGGGACCAAGATGGGCCTGGCGCCTTTCCACACGTGGCTGCCGGACGCCCACAGCGAATCTCCTGCCGTTGTTTCGGCGCTTTTATCGGGGGCGCTGCTTAATTGCGCCTTCCTGGGTGTTTTGCGGGTGGCGCAAGTCTGCTCCGCCGCCGGTCTGGCCGGTTTCACCGGGGACATACTGATAGTGTTCGGGATCCTGTCGCTGATGACGGCAGCCTTCTTCATATTGGCGCAGAAGGATTATAAACGCATGCTGGCCTATTCCAGTATCGAGCACATGGGAATACTTTCTCTGGGAGTGGGTTTGGGCGGCGGAGCCGTGTATGGTGCGCTTCTTAACGCAATTTCTCATTCCCTGACCAAGGCCGGTTTGTTCTTCGTCTCGGGGCTGATTTTGGCCGCCTATAAAACCAAACAGATCTCCGAGGTTAAGGGTCTTATCAGGCGGGTCCCGTGGACTGCTGTTCTGTGGATGATTGGTTTTTTTCTTATAACAGGCACGCCCCCGTCGGGGATATTTCTGGGAAAGTTTATGATCCTTAAGGCCGCGGTTTCAGGCGGACATTACGCGGCCGCGGCCGCCTATCTGTTTTTTCTGGCGGTGGTATTCGCCGGCATGGGCCGTATCTTTCTGGATATGACGCTGGGGGACGCCGCCGCTCTCAACGAAGCGGAGAAACCTTTTAAAGCGTCCCGGCAGATGCTTGTCCCAGCCGCCTGTTTCTTCGCTTGCGTGGTATTCCTTGGCCTTTATATGCCCGCTTGGCTGAACGAGATAATAACCGGGGCCAGAGATCTTATTATCGGGGGGGCAGTATGACCGCGCCGCTCTCCTTGAGTCATCTCGAGACCGCCGGTTTTAAAGCCCTGACGAAGTTGCCTCCTGACGAATTCTATACATCCGCGGCCGAACGGTTTAAGGCCGGAGGGCGTGCCGTCTCATATTTCGGTTTGCCGGAAAAGGACGGAACCCGGCTCATCCTGATACTCGCCTTTGACTCTGAGCGCAGGCTTGAGGCCTTGTCCGCGGTCGTTAGTGATTCATTCCGCTCATTGACCCCCGATTTTCCGCAGCTGCATCTGTTCGAGCGCGAGATAACCGAGCAGTTCGGCCTTAAGGCAGAAGGCCACCCGTGGCTTAAGCCGGTGCGCTATCCGATGAAGTCAGGTTTGCCAGTGCCCCCCGGGATAACTGAATTTTTTAAGGTTCGCGGCCGGGAAACGCATGAAGTGGCAGTAGGACCAGTGCACGCCGGAGTAATAGAGCCAGGCCATTTCAGGTTTCAGTGCCACGGCGAACTGGTCTTCCATCTTGAAATCGCGCTTGGTTACCAGCACCGCGGTATAGAATCCAGCCTCATCGGGGGTCCGGGCAAACTTACTTCACATTATATGGAGACTCTGGCCGGGGATACGACTATAGGCCACGCTTCAGCCTATTGCCGGGCCATTGAATCCCTTTGTGGTGCGCGGATTCCGCCGCGGGCCGAAGTCTTGCGCGCCATCATGCTTGAACTTGAGCGCATCGCCAACCACACGGGAGATCTGGGCGCTCTGGCCGGAGACGTGGCCTATCTGCCCACCGCCTCTTTCTGCGGCAGGCTGCGCGGAGATATCCTTAATATGTCGGCGCTTATCTGCGGTAACCGTTTCGGGCGCAATATGGTCATACCCGGAGGAACCGCTTTTGATCTGACACCCGCGCTTGTGAAAGAACTAAAACTCAGGCTTGACGCCGCTTTCAGGGATATCAAGGACGCCGCGGATCTGTTATGGAACACATCTTCGGTTATGGAGCGCTTTGCGGGTACAGGTGTAGTCTCCAAAGAGACGGCCCTGACCTTGGGTCTGGTTGGCCCGGCGGCCAGGGCTTCGGGTGTGCGTCGCGATGTCCGGCATAATTTTCCCGTAGGGATATATAATTCCAAAGCGGTATTGTTCGAAGACTCTCCGGAAAGCGGCGATGTCTACGCCAGGGCTTATACGCGCTGGCTTGAGATAAAACGCTCTTACGAACTGATAAGCGGGCTGTTATCTTCTCTACCTGCCGGCCCTGTTTTCGCGGCTCCCGGTCCCATGAAGGCGGAAAGTTTTGTTGTGTCTTTGGAGGAGGGCTGGCGCGGAGAGATATGTCATACGGCCGTGACCGACAATGCCGGAAAGTTCAGGCATTACAAGATAAAAGATCCGTCGTTTAATAATTGGCAGGGCCTTGCCATGGCGCTGCGCGACGGCCAGATTTCGGATTTCCCGCTCTGCAATAAAAGTTTTAATCTGTCATATTGCGGGCATGATCTATAAGTAGCGGCGCAGTAATGCCATAGGCGATAGGCTATAAGCCATAGGCCATATAAACAGAAATAGGCTATAGGTAGAATTAACGCCGCTGTTGGCTCTATAGTTTCTGCATACGGCCTAAAGCATATGGCTTATAGCGCGGCTGGAACAGCCGCTTATGGCAATTGCTGTATTGAAATTTATGCTTAAAGAAATAATCTCAAGGTTGAAACAGGGCCATAGGACGATAGATTTCCCATCGGCCGACATTAAGCTGTCGCCGCGCTTTCTGGGATTGCCGGAGATCCATCCCGGCGCCTGTAAATCAAGTTGCGTGAAATGTGTTGATATCTGTCCGACCGGCGCTATAAATGTCACGGACGGTAAACCCGTATTGGATATGGGGCGGTGTATTTTTTGCGGAAAATGCGCGGCGCTCTGCCCCGGTGTGTTTAAATTCGGCTCGGATTATAAACTTGCCGCGAGTAAGAGAGGAGACCTGTTTCTGACCGGTGAAGTCGCTAAGCGCGCTGAAACTCTGGACGCGAAGATGAAGAAGATATTCGGGCGTTCTCTGAGGCTCAGGGTTGTGAGCGCCGGCGGCTGCGGAGCCTGCGAAGCTGATTGCAATGTGCTTCAGACCCTGGTTTTTGATTTGGGCAGGTTCGGCGTACAGTTTGTGGCGTCTCCAAGGCACGCGGACGGCATTCTGATAACGGGTACCGTGACGCAGAATATGAAGCTGGCGCTTCGCAAGACTTACGAGGCTGTGCCGGGCCCTAAGATAGTTGTCGCGGCCGGGGCTTGCGCCATCTCCGGCGGTATCTACGCCGGCCATCCGGAAACCGCCGGTATCCCAGAAGATATCCCGGTAAGTTTGTATATCCCCGGTTGTCCGCCGCATCCGCTGACCATCCTGGATGGCCTGCTGCGGCTTCTTGGCAGGATAGAATAAGGACAACAGGAACAATAAGAATTATTCGCTCTATCGCTGAAACAATAATTGACAGGAGGCTCCATGCAGGTATATTTCTGGGGGACGCGCGGGTCTCTCCCGGCTTCTATCACAAAACAGACGATAGAAGCAAAGTTATTCAAAGCCGTTAAAATGTCCCGCAACCGCGCGCTGGACAATGATGAAGCCATAGCAGGCTTTATCCGGAATGAACTGCCCTTTACGGTCCGGCAGACTTACGGCGGCAATACGTCCTGCGTTGAGATAGGGGGGCAGGAGTCCTATGTCCTTTGCGACGCCGGCACCGGGCTGCGTGACTTTGGCCAGCAGTATCTGAGAGATATAAAAGCCGGTTGCAAGGGGCTGTCCAAGATCTTCAACATCTTTATATCCCATCCTCATTGGGATCATATCCAGGGATTTCCGTTCTTTGTTCCCGCATATATACCCGGTCATCAGGTCCGGATCTTCGGCTGCCACGCCAGACTTGAGGAGGCCTTCACCGGACAGCAAAATTCACTGAATTTCCCGGTTCCCATGAAGGCAATGGGCGCTGATATTTCCTTTCACATTCTGGAACCGGATAAGGTCTATGACATAGCTGGGATGGCTGTTAAGGCTATCAGACAGAACCACCCGGGCGACTCCTTCGGTTACAGTTTTGTCAGGGACGGCAGGAAAGTAGTTTACTCTACCGATGCAGAACATAAGAAGGACGCCGAGAAGGAGAGCTACCCTTTCATCGCTTTTTTTAAGGACGCGGACCTGCTGATCTTCGACGCGCAGTATTCTCTGGCGGATGCCGTAGATATCAAAGAGAACTGGGGACATTCCAGCAATCTCATGGCCGTCGAACTGGCCGTGCGGTCCAGCGTGAAGCGCCTGTGCCTTTACCACAGCGAACATACGTTTGACGATGAAACCCTTTCTAAGTTTCTGGAGGACACCCGAAATTATCTCAAGATCTACAACGAGTCCTGCCCACTTGCCATAGATTTAGCTTATGACGGGCTCAAGATGGAAGTTTAACGCCGGCCAAGGCCCCGACCGGAGTTTTCCGATTAATCCACCGACCATCCGGTGCCGGCTTACTGTGTTTTCCGGCGCAGCAGAATAAGCGGCTGGGCGCTCATCGCATTTTACCGAAAAGCGGATAAAAAGTTATAATTATCCTGCAGTCTGGGGAAGGCTGGGACAGCGTATGGAGGGAATATCATGCCCGGTAAGATAAAGGAAAATAAAACGCAGGAGACACGCTCAACTATGAAAAACGATTTTAAAGTTAAAGATATGTCATTGGCCGAATGGGGTCGCAAGGAAATTGATATCGCGGAAAAAGAAATGCCTGGCCTTATGGCCATCCGCGCGAAGTTCGCGGCCAAAAAACCGCTGAAAGGCGCCAGGGTTATGGGCTCACTTCACATGACCACCCAGACCGCAGTGCTGATAGAGACGCTCGCGGCTCTCGGCGCCGAAGTACGCTGGTGTTCCTGCAATATTTTCTCCACCCAGGACCAGGCCGCGGCCGCCATCGCCAAAACCGGCGTGCCTGTTTTCGCCTGGAAGGGCGAGACGCTGGCCGAGTACTGGTGGTGCACCGACCGGGCTCTTGATTTCGGCAACGGCAGAGGCCCCAACCTTATAGTGGACGACGGCGGCGACGCCACGATGATGCTCCACCGGGGCGTGGCCGCGGAAAATAATTCAAAGATCCTGGACATTAAGGCGGGGGGAGAGGACGAGCAGGAACTCAATAATTGCCTGCGCGCGGAGCTCAAAAGGAATCCGAAGCGCTGGCACGCGGCGGTGAAGGAATGGAGAGGCGTTTCCGAAGAAACCACGACAGGCGTTCATCGCCTTTATCAGATGCACGAGGCGGGGGAGCTAATGGTTCCCGCCATTAATGTGAACGACTCGGTCACCAAATCCAAATTCGACAATCTCTACGGATGCAGGGAATCTCTGGCTGACGGGATCAAGCGGGCGACAGACGTTATGATCGCCGGCAAGGTCTGCGTAGTCTGCGGTTACGGCGATGTCGGCAAGGGCTCTGCTCGCTCGCTCAGAGGGTTCGGCGCGCGCGTGATTGTCACGGAGATAGATCCCATTTGCGCCCTTCAGGCCGCGATGGAAGGTTTTGAGGTCGCCACGGTGGAGGATACGCTGGGAGAAGGCGATGTTTATGTCACCACTACCGGAAACAAGGATATCATCCGCGTGGAGCACATGCTCAAGATGAAGGACCAGGCCATAGTCTGCAATATCGGGCATTTTGACAATGAAATACAGGTCAACGAGCTCCGGAAGACCAAGGGCGTGACGGTCCTGAATATAAAGCCTCAGGTAGACCGGTTTAATATGCCCGGAGGCAAATCCATGTATCTGCTGGCTGAAGGCAGGCTGGTTAACCTTGGTTGCGCCAAGGGCCATCCGTCGTTCGTCATGAGCAACTCTTTCTCTAACCAGACGCTGGCGCAGTTGGAACTCTGGACCAAGAAGATGGAGATAGGCGTATACAGGCTGCCGAAGCATCTGGATGAGGAAGTCGCGCGGCTTCACCTGGAGAAGATCGGCGTAAAGCTTACCAAACTTACCAAGGATCAAGCCGCGTATATCGGCGTGAACCAGGACGGCCCGTATAAGCCGGAACATTACAGATATTAACCGACGCCCATAAAAAAGCGAACCCCGGGGACAATGACTGTCTCCGGGGTTCGCTTTTTAGCTGAGTTATATTATTTGGGGTCGGCCTTTGTTTTTCCTGCTTTATTCATCATCTTGGGATGATCTTTCCTGAACTGAGCAATTTCGGCTTTGTTGCTTTTTTCAAGTTCTTTGACTGCGGCTTTATTTTCCGCTTTTTTGGCCTCAATAGCCTTGCGTCTTTCCGCCTGGGGCTTGCCTTTAAGGCTTTCCCTGAGCGCCTTTGTTTCGTCGATATGTTTTTTTCTAAGTTCAGCGACAGCGTCGATATGCTTTTTCCTGAGCGTATCCATGGTCATTGCCGGCTCAGTTTGGGCCGGGCTCACGGCCGGAGCCGGCTGCGCGGGGGCTGTCACGGCCGGTTGCGAAGGCTGAACAGGTGCTGGATTGTCCTGGGCGCTCGCTGCGGCGCCAAAGAACGATACTAATGCTAGCGTAATAATTGTTTTCATCATTGTCTCCTGGATTAGAATAAATCTACCTTTTTATACTAGCATAAATGTAATCCCGTTTTAATCCAGACAGTGATTTCATTTTGTTTGGTAAAATATAGCAGAAAGAGTGTTATTGGCGTCACCATATGAAGCCCCGACGAATACCGAAAATTGAACCTATAACCCTGAGCGACACATGCAATCAGCGGTGTCTTTTCTGTTCCGCGTATCGTGCGATGCCGGCGCATACCGACGCGCAAATAGCCGCGATAATCGCGCGCTCGGACAGGCAGGTGATAATAGGCGGTTGGGAACCCACCGTGTCCGCGCGGCTTGAAAAAGTAGTGCGGCAGGCTGCATCTGCCGGCATACAAAGCATAGCGGTGTTTACGAACGCCATCCGTCTCTCGGATAAAAAATACGCGGACCGGCTTATCGACGCGGGCGTAACCATTTTTAATATTAATTTCCCAGCCCATACACGCAAGCTTTCTGATTCCATCACCCAGACCCCGGGAGCGTTTGAAAAAAGGGTGTCCGCCATAAAACATCTTCTTACAAGGCGGGACCGGACAGCCGTTTCCCTCTGTTTTGTGGTAAGTTCCGTGAATTATAAGATCCTGCCGGCCTACGCCGAGTATGTGGCCGACAACTTCCCCGGCATTGAGCATGTTACGCTTAATATGGTTTGTGTAAGCGGCTGGGCTTCGATTGCTGTTTCACTGGTTCCTAAACTAAGCGATATTGAGCCGTATTTGAAAGCTGCCACCGCTATTTTTATGAAGCGGCGCGTAACCTGCATAATAGATAATGTTCCGCTATGCCGCATGAGGGGATTCGAGTACGCTTCGGTCGCCGCGAGATATATTGTTGTCGACGGCGCGAAATCGGTTGCCGCGGATAAAACCTACCTGCGCGCGGCCTGCTGCGCGAAATGTAAACTTAAACAAATATGCCTGGGTCTGCGTCAGGATTATTATAATCTGAACGGGTCCGAAGAATTGATGCCGTCGCGGAAATCGGCCCGGTCCATAACTATGAAGATCTTAGAGGGGAAAAGAGAAAAACCCCGTTAATCTCTTCAAAAAAATGAGGATACGGCAGTTACAAATATGCTATTTTAAATTATATATCAGCCTGAGAAACTTGTTTTGGAACTGAGTTTTCCCTGTAATTATCATGAAACACCAATTCCCTGAAGGATTTTTGTGGGGCTCGGCCACTGCCGCGCTGCAGATCGAAGGCGGAGCGTCCGCAGATGGACGCGGGCCGTCGGTTTGGGACGTGTTCTGCCGCGAGCACCCGGAAAAGATATTTGAGCGGGCGACTCCCGAGGTTACCTGCGACCATTATCATCGCTACGAAGAGGATGTCCGCTGGATCAGGGATCTCGGACACAACGCCTACCGCCTTTCAATCTCCTGGCCGCGCCTTTTTCCCGAAGGGAGCGGCGCCCTGAACCAGGCTGGAGTGGATTTCTACCGCAGGTTATTTGATCTGCTCCGCAGCAACGGCATCACGCCGCACGTGACACTGTATCACTGGGACCTCCCGGACGCTTTGGCCCGCCGGGGAGGTTGGGAGAACCCGGAAACCATCGCGGCCTTTGAAACTTTCGCCGACGCGTGTTTTGAACATTTCGGCGACCAGGTTGAGCTGTGGTCCACTCTCAACGAACCGGGCTGGACCACGCTGAACGGCTATGTGACAGCCCTCCATCCGCCGGGCAAGACGGACCTGAAGGCCGCTGTTCAGGTTGCTACCAATTTCCTTATCGCTCACGCGCGTGTCGCCAGGTCGTTCCATAAGGCGGGCCGGCGGGGGAAGATAGGTTTAGCCCTGAACCTGTCCCCCGTGTATCCGGCTACCGACACCGCCGAAGACCGCCAGGCAGCTTCTCTCGCGGATGCGATCTTCAACCGCTGGTTCTTTGAACCGCTGCTGCTTGGGCGCTTCCCTGAGGAGGCCTTGGCTCTATACAATCGCTGCGGCTTCCTCCCTGATATCTCGGCGGCCGACCGCGCTCTGCTGGCTGCCCCCAGCGCTGATTTTGTCGGAGTCAACTACTATTATCCGCACCATGTTTCAGCTGAGGCCTCCGGCAACGATTTTCATCTTAACACCTCCGGGCGCCAGGACGAGAACTGCCGGTTTTCTATCGGAGGATTATTCCGCTTTGTCCGCAATCCGCGCGGCCAATACACGGACTGGGCCTGGGAGATACATCCGGACGGACTGTACGAATTGCTTATAAGGCTTCGTGATCTGCGGCCCGACCTGCCGGTTTATGTAACTGAAAACGGCATCGGTCGCGTGGAAGAATTGGCGGGCGGGACTGTGGACGACCAGGAAAGGATAGATTTTGTGCGGCTGCACCTTGAAGCGATACATCGCGCTATTCAGGCCGGCTGCCCGGTGAGGGGCTATTTTATGTGGGCCCTGATGGATAACTTCTCCTGGATCAACGGCTTTAAGAAGCGGTACGGCTTCCTGTTCATAGACAGGAAGACACTGGCGCGGTACCCCAAGAAAAGCGCGGCCTGGTTTTGCGAAGCGGCCCGTCGCAACGGATTCTGAAGACACCTCATAAGTGGAGATTACAAAAAATGAACGAACAGAACAGCTATAAACCGACCTTGGTGACGCTAATGGCGCCGCTCTCCGGCGTGCTTATGCCCATAGAGGCTGTTCCCGATCCCGTTTTTGCCCAGAAGCTTGTCGGAGACGGGATTTCACTGGACCCGACCACCCAGACCCTGCTGGCGCCGTGCGCGGGAGAGGTAATCCAGCTTCATAGCGCTGGCCACGCTCTCACGCTCAGGACCGCCGGAGATCTGGAAGTGATGATGCATATCGGTCTCGACACGGTCAATCTGAAGGGAGCGGGATTTACCACTCTTGTTAAAGTCGGAGATGCGGTGCTGTCGGGAGCGCCCCTGATAGAATTCGCGGCCGACGAGGTTGCAAGAGGCGCTCTCAGCCTTCTTACACAGATAGTTTTAATCACTCCGGAGCGGGTGAAAGCCATCCATAAACACGCCGGCATCGTCCTGGCAGGCAAGGATCCGATACTTACCGTAGAACTGGCTGAAATAAAAGCCGGGGCGGCAGCCGTGGAAACCGCGGCGCCACTGATTTCAAGGGCAGTCATTATTACTAACCCGTCCGGGCTCCATGCCCGTCCTGCCGCCACGCTTGCCGGTCTTGCCCGAGGCTATCGCTGCGACCTCCACCTTCGCAAGGGTGAAGAGCAGGCCAATGCCCGGAGCGTCTCGTCCATTATGGCACTTGATATACGGCACGGGGACAAGGTTTTTCTTATTGCCGGCGGCCCGGACGCGAGGGAAGCCCTTGATGCTTTGCTTCCCCGTCTGGAGGCGGGTCTGGGAGAGGCTGCGGGGGAAGCGCAGGTGTCGGCGGCTCCCGGCGCCACGACGGCTCCATCCGGCGATCCCGATCTGTTGACCGGTATCAGCACCTCGCCGGGTCTGGCGGCAGGCAAGGCTTTTATTGTGGCCAGGGCGGAGATCCAGGTTCCGGAGCACGGCGGTAAACCTGAGCAGGAACGGCACAAACTTGAGGACGCTTTAGCCTCAGCCCGCCTGCAGCTTGACGCCATCCACTCCCGCGTGAAGGCTTCCGGTAACCCGGAAAAGGCCGATATATTCGGCGCCCATCTTGAATTACTCGAAGATCCCGATCTTCTTGACCTTGCTGAAAGCGCCATCGCGAAAGGCAAAAGCGCGGCTTTCTCCTGGAAGGGGGCATTTACCGCCCACGCCGACCGGCTGGCCGGATTATCCAATAAACTGCTGGCGGAGCGCGCCAACGATATAAAAGATGTGGGGCGGCGGGTGCTTGAGCGCCTGCTTGGAATGGCTGAGGGGGACATCGCCGGAATTCCGGACGAGTCCATTCTGATCGCCGAAGAGCTCACGCCTTCGGATGTCATTTCTCTGGACCTTAAGAAAGTGAAGGGCTGCGGCACGATCGGAGGAGGAGCCACCTCGCATGTGGCTATCCTGGCGCGCTCGCTCGGACTTCCCCTTGTGGTCGGTTTGGAACCGCGCGCGCTGGAAATAGCCCGGGGAACCCCTCTGATCCTGGACGGCGGGAAAGGTATTGTACGCCTTAACCCGTCAAAATTAGAGATGGAAAAGATACGCGGACGGCTTGCCCGCATGGAGACCCGGCGCGCCGAGGAAGCCAAATTTGCCGACCGCCCCGCCGTCACCCTTGACGGACATAAGGTGAAGGTGTTCGCCAATATAGGCAATATGCAGGAAGCGAAAGAGGCTGTTAAGCTCGGCGCAGAGGGCGTGGGCCTGCTGCGCTCGGAATTTCTATTTCTTGACCGGACCGAAGCGCCTACGGAGGACGAGCAGACTCAGGCATACCGGACCGCGGCAGAGGCTCTGGGTAAACAGCGGCCCTTGATCATCCGCACGCTGGACGTAGGCGGAGATAAGCATCTCTCCTATCTCCAGATCCCCAAAGAGGATAACCCTTTCCTCGGCGAGCGTGGTATTCGCGTCTGCCTGAACCGACCTGAACTGCTGCGAACGCAGGTGCGCGCCATCCTGCGTGCCGGGCGCTCCGGGCCTGTGCAGATAATGTTCCCTATGATCACCGATATCGGTGAGTACCGGGCGGCCCGGGCCATCGTGAAGCAGGAGATGGAAAACCTTGGCGCGGCCCAAGTGCCCGTCGGCGTCATGATAGAGGTTCCGGCGGCGGCCGTCCTGGCGGCGGGGTTCGCTTCAGAAGTTGATTTCCTTTCCATAGGCACCAATGATCTGACTCAATACACTCTTGCCATGGACCGTGGTCACCCCGGGCTGGCTGCAAAAGCTGACGCGCTGCATCCTAGCGTGCTTAAGCTTATCAGCGGCGTCGTGGAGGCCGCTCACGCCGGCAAGAAGCCCATAGGCGTCTGCGGGGGACTCGCGGGCGACCAGAAAGGAATTCCGCTGCTGGTAGGCCTGGGTGTGGACGAACTCAGTGTTAGCGTGTCCGAAGTCCCCGCCGTGAAGGCGGCGGTGCGCCGGTTAAAGCTGGAGGACTGCAGACGCCTGGCAAAACAGGCTCTTACCCTCGGGACGGCTGCCGAAGTGCGCGCGCTGTTCTCACCTGAGACGGAGGAATAAATCTATGATAAACCTTGCAAAAAATGCCTTTGCCATGCTCCAGAAGATCGGTAAGTCGCTCATGCTGCCGGTCTCGGTTCTCCCGGTGGCCGGATTGCTGCTCGGGCTCGGTTGCGCCAACTTCTCGTTCATTCCGGAAGTGATCTCAAAGCTGATGGCGCAATCCGGAGGCGCGATCTTCGGCAATCTGCCGCTTATCTTCGCCATCGGCGTCAGCCTTGGTCTGACCAATAACGACGGCGTAGCGGCGCTGGCCGGCACTGTTGGCTATGCTGTATTGGTGGCCACCATGGGCGTCATAGGCGGGGTGCTGCATACTGAACTCACACCTATTATGGGTATTCCCTCCATTGAGACCGGCGTCTTCGGAGGAATCCTGATCGGCGGCGTTGCCGCCATATTGTTTAACAGATATTACAGAGTGAAGCTTCCGGCGTATCTGGGCTTTTTCGCTGGTAAGCGTCTTGTGCCCATCCTGACGGCCTTTGCCGCCATCGCCCTTGGCTGCGTACTGAGTCTGGTGTGGCCGCCTATCGGCGCTGCCATTAAACACTTCTCCGCCTGGGCCT
This sequence comes from Elusimicrobiota bacterium, assembly GCA_037137395.1. Lineage (GTDB taxonomy): Bacteria > Elusimicrobiota > Elusimicrobia > Elusimicrobiales > UBA9959 > YA12-FULL-51-18. Next base: position 7,271 of record JBAXKK010000002.1, on the reverse strand, counting down.
CAGCCGGATCCCCTGCTACCGCTTTCGGCATCTACGGTATCGTGGAGAGATTGCTCATTCCCTTCGGTCTGCACCACATCTGGAATGTTCCTTTCTTCTTCCAGGTGGGGGATTTTACGGATGCCGCCGGTAAGATTATCCATGGCGAGATACACCGGTTTGTCGCCGGAGATCCCGCGGCCGGCAACCTGGCCGGCGGATATCTTTTCAAGATGTGGGGCCTGCCGGCAGCGGCTATGGCCATCTGGTACAACGCCAAACCGCCGCAGCGTGCGCGCATCGGCGGCATCATGGTGTCGGCCGCGCTGACTTCGTTCCTGACCGGGATAACCGAACCGATAGAGTTCTCTTTTATGTTCGTGGCGCCGGCGCTCTACGCCGTCCACGCCGTTATGTCCGGCGCGGCGTTTTCCCTGTGCGTGCTTCTGGGCATCAAACACGGCACCACGTTCTCGCACGGCCTGATCGACTATATCGTCCTCTTCCCCAAATCGACTCATGCGCTGTGGCTGATGGTGGTAGGCCCGCTTTGGGGCATGATGTACTTCGGGGTGTTCAACTTCGCCATCCGGCGCTGGAACCTGGAAACTCCGGGTCGCGAGCCTGACGCGGGGGCCGAAGACGCGCAAGCCAGGCCCGTGCATGAATTCTCTCATCAACTTGCGCTCGCCTTTGGCGGCAAGAGCAACTTTAAGAGCCTTGACGCCTGCATCACGCGTTTGCGCGTTGAGGTGTACCACATCTCAAAAGTGAACAGTGAAAAGCTCAAAGGTCTGGGGGCGGTAGGAGTGATGATTGTGGGAAACGGCGTGCAGGCTATTTTTGGGCCTCAGTCGGAGAACATGAAAACCGATCTTGAAGAGTACCTCGCCTCAGCCGGACCGGAAGCTGAGTTAGACGGGGAACCGCAGATCGTGGCCCAGGCCCCGGTTTCCGCCGGCTTTGCGGCGCCTGAGCGGGATCCTGAGGCGGCGGCAAAAGCCCGGGCCTGGATTACGGCTCTGGGCGGACCTGAGGCGATTCTCTCTATAGAAGTGTGCGCGCGCACCCGCCTGCGGGTGGCGCTGGCAGGCAATAAGGCGCCTGATATCGCGGCGCTGAAAAAGGCCGGAGTTCAGGAAGTTATGACGCTTCCCGGCGGGATACACCACCTGCTCGTAGGCTTAAACGCTGATCAATACGGGGTGGAAATAAAAGCGCTGCTTGCCGAAGGCTGATGCTCATATCGCCGGGGCACCAGGCGTGTGTTTTGCGCGGTGAGCTGTGCGTTTTTTGAATTTCTCGTTTAAAAGTCAGCTTGTTTATACAGAAAATATGGAAAAACTAAAAGCGGTGGAATCTCTTATTGTTCAGCAAAAAAAGGAATGGGGGGAGATCTTAACAGGCTTTGATACAAAGAACAAATATGCCGTTCTTGACCCTTCAACTCAACAGTTGTATTGGGCTGCGGAAGAAAGTTCTGTTTTAGCCAGATTTTTTCTTAAAAAATTAAGACCTTTTGTTATTCACATCCTATCCCTGGATGGGAAAGCGGTCTTGAAAATCGTGAAACCTTTCCGCTTTTACTTCCATGAGATGATCGTTTTTAAATCTGACGGTAAGTTCCTGGGAAGAATTAAACGCGAGTTCTCCCTGCTGACGAAAAATCTCACGGTTCAGGACGCACAGGGTGTCGTGCTGTATACCATCTACGCGCCTATCCTTCACCCCTGGACTTTTAAGATCTCACAAAATAATATTGAAGCGGGCGAGATAGTGAAAAAATGGAGCGGTTTAGGTAAAGAGGCTTTCACGGATGCGGATAATTTTGGCGTCAGATTTCCCCAAGGGGCAAGTGAGGCGCAAAAAGCAGTGCTTCTCGGCGCCCTGTTCCTGATAGACATGGTCTACTTTGAAAGATAAATATGTCCCTGCGTGAAACTCGCGCATTTTAGTGCGCGGGTTTTATGGCTAGTTTTTCGTTGTACGCGTCAACGCTGAAAATGTTTTCAAGCGGCAGACGCGGCGGCCGGTCCGCCTCCATCCCCGCCTGCTGCGGCGTAAGTGAGCTCAGGTCTTCGCTTTTCTTTCCCACATTTATAAGCGCGATCACCAGGTTTCCGTCCGGGATACCGAGGGCAAGCCTCACTTTTTCATTATCAAAACCGGCTATTGGGTGAGCCACAAGTCCAAGCTCGGTGGCGCGTAGCTGCATGGTCGAAACCGCCATGCCCATGTCAAAAAGAAAATATTCCCGTTCTTTTATCACGCAGTCGTTTTCTTTCCTGGCGAAGGCGGCGATTATTAGTGAGGCGTTCTTCACCCAATCGTTGTTTTTGCTCAGACATTGATGCACTTTCGCAAGCGATTCCTTTGACCTGACAAAAACGAATTTCCACGGCTGGTTGTTGAAGCACGAGGCTGTCAGCTGTGCCGCGGTAGCAAGCTCCAGGATTATCCCGTCCGTTATTTCCACAGGCCCGAAAGCCCTGTAAGAACGTCGTTTTTCGATAGCTTCTTTCACGTCCATAATAAACCTCCATGCTAATAATGATAAGGGGGCTGACCCGTTGGTTAACTTTTATTAAGCCCTCAAAAACATATTACCATTTCTTGCTTCTGACTAAATTGTAGGGGGGATTCGGTTAAATCACCAGATCGCGGGGGCGCGGGGTGACTTTACTTTCGCGTAATGCTTTCACCAGGCGAATCCATTCCTTCGCGCTGACAACTGTGAGTTCCGGGAGTTCCGGGGAGTTCCGGGGAGTTCCGGGGAGTTCCGGGGACAGTGTATTTAATTCCAAAAACTACCAGCTTTTTGCCTACGATAGTCGCGCATTAATTTCTTAAAAATAACCAAATTACTCCGATAATCAGGCGGAACTTGTCCGGGTTTTACATACCCCGGAACTATCGTGGGTGCACCTTGGTTGCGGACAATTTAGTGGATGTGATGACGTGCATGAGAGGGCTTAAATGACATTTCCAGCCCCGAAGCGCTTAATATCCCCATAAATGTTTTTAATTCCGGGTTTCCCTTTTTCGAAAGTGTTTTATAAACACCTGCTCTCGAAAGGGAAACTTTCTTAGCCATTTTAGAGACGCCATGAGCCCTGACTACCTGTGCTAATACGGCAAGCATAAGCGCCGGATCGTTTTCTTCTACGGCGGCGTTCATGTAAAGCGCGGCTTCTTTAGGATCTTTAAGCGCTTTATTTAAATAGTCGTCATGGGTTCTGTAATTTTTCATAAATTCCTCTTATAGTCGTCCCAGTACTCAATCGCTTTTTTAACATCTTTTGTCTGACCACCTTTGTTTCCGGCGCAAAGTAAAACGATTACTTCACTGCCGTGGAGCCCGATATAAATCCTATATCCCGGACCATAATCAATTCTCAGTTCGATAATTCCATGAGCAATCTTTTTATGGTCGCCAAAATTTCCGAGCTCTGCACGCGTAACCCGCACTCTGATTTTGGCGGCTCCGAGACGGTCTTTAAGCGAATCAACGTATTCGGTATATGCTTCAATTCCAGTATTTGTCTTATAGATTATTGACTTCTTAATCATTGGTAATAGTGTACACTATAGTTTACAGCTAATCAAGGGCTATTTTGCAAACCACTCTTTGGTTGATGCGGGTTCGATTTTCAGCATTAAAAGTGTGGGAAATTTTTTTGGGGGGTCCGGGAACCGCAGTATATATAATCCCGAATTAAATATACTGCCCCGAATCTATCCGGGCAGGAAAAAATGTGTTTTTTGGATTTGAACTAGATTCTGTTCTTGGTTCTTTTGGTATTATATATGTATAAAGCAAAATGAGCGGAGCGAGAAGGTGTTTTTTTAAATAAAAAACGCGACGCGAAATTAGGTTATTTATAATTTAAAATCACCGTTTGTGTGGAAGACCCGGAGGTTACACTATGAAAGAGCTGAACTGGCGACTTTTGCTGCTTGGCGGATTGTTGTGCGCTGTTGCCGCGGCCGCGACCCCGTACGTGACGCTGAAGCTTGGGCAGAGCGTGGACCTGACCATCGGCGGCATGTTCCTGGCCGCCTATGTGCTGGGCAAGCGGATGGAGGGCCAGGCGCTCGCCATCGAGCTGAACATCATCCAGACCATGATCGGCCTCGTGTCCAGCATCGCCTTTATGGTCGTGATCCTCGCGGCCTTCTTCTACATCCAGAATGTCTTCGGCCGCAACATCGGTTTCGATCTTACGACCTGGCAGATGTTCCTCTGGCTGCTGGTCTCCGCCAACCTCGGCGTTTTTATGGGAATATTACCGAGGAGTTCCATCCTAAGGGACCACTCCATCCCGTGGCCGGCCAGCAAGGCAACCCTGAGCGTGGCGCAGACGCTGACCGATCCCAAGGCCAACGCCGCCACAAAGACCAAGCGCGACGTGCTGATGGTCAGCACCGGCGTGGCCGGCTTTATGACTTTCCTGCGCGACGGGCTCGGGGTCCTCAGCCCGATAGTCGGCAGCCCGGCCCTCAACATTGCCCTCGGGCCCGAATTCGCGGCCATGGGTATAGGCATGCTGGTGCCGCTCTCCGTAGGCCTCTCCGGGCTGCTTGGCACCTGGCTGGTCAGCGCCTTCGGCGAGACGGTGGCGAAGTATTCCGCCCTCTCCGGCGTGGCCAAGGAGAACTTCGGCAGCTGCCTGAGCACCCTCAACTCCGTGGGCGGCCTGGATGGCGCGCCTAAGGCGGTTGCGATGGACTTCCTGAACACCACCTGCGGCAAGGCCGGGGAATTCGTCGGCGCCTCCTCCCATTTTAAATATGTGGTGCAGTGGATGATGTGGCCGGCCACGGCCATGATGATAGCCGCCGCGCTGACCAGCATAATCATCCCGATAATTCTTCACTTCATGCACCGGGATAAGGTCAAGTTCGAGAAGCATGAGTTTAAATCCATGGCCGACGAGAATATACCGCTCTGGTGGACCGTTACGGGCATCGCCATCACCGTGACGCTGCTGGTCTGGATGACCAGCACCTGGTTTGACATGCCCTGGCCTGAGGTGCTGCTGGCGGTAGCCATCCAGCCGATACTGATCATCGCCGGCTTGCGCGTGCTGGGCATTACCGGGTCGGGCCCGGTCTCGCTGATGGCCAACGCCACGCAGTTCCTGTTCGGCATCATCTGGCCCGCCCAGATAAGGTCCAACCTGACCGCCGCCTATATAAGCGCCAACCCGCAGGCCACGTCGGAGAATGTCGTGCCGTCGTTCTGGGTGGCCCAGCGGCTGGGCGGCAAGTTCAAGACCCTGATCCTGGCCCAGATGATAGTCATACCGATAGGCGCGATCCTGACGCCGTTCATGTTCAACATGCTTGAACGCACCTACGGCATAGGCCTCAACCCCGGCCAGCTCGCCGCCCCGACGGGCCTAAAGATCGCGACGCTCGCCATCGTGATGGAGAAAGGCCTGGCCTTCCTGCCGCACGGCGCGCTGCAGGCTTCCATAGCCGCGATCTTCATCGGCGTCTTCTTTGAGTTGCTGCTCGCATTCAAGAAGACCAATGAGAAGGGCCATGAAGTGAGCCGCTTCTGGATGGTCCCGATTCCTGCCGCGCTGGGGTTCGCATTGATCCTTCCGGCCACCCTGAACATCGGTATGGCCATCGGGAGCGTGGTTTCGGCCGTCTGGCAGCGGTTCTCCCCGGGCGAAGACAAGTCGTTCGGTCTTTATGCTACGCCCCTGGCCTCGGGCCTGGTGGCTGGAGAGGCGATGGTGGGATCGATCCTGCTTCCGGCGATGGCGGCGTTGATGGAACTGATTAACTGATAACCACCGTCAGTTCGAACTATTAAATTGCGGGGTCGGATTTGAACCAGCTCTTAAAACTTAGGAAGGAGGAATCATATCTTTCCAATGAGGAATAATGTTGTTTTAGGCTGTGAACCAGATTTTGTTTTCGGGAAACATTGCCTGACGCTTGATTTAACGGCTGTTTAATGGCATAATAATGGCATAGGATGGCCATCAATATGCCGATAAAATTCAAACCAAGATACCAGATAACCAATAAAATCGCTTCGGCATTAATAAAGCTGGAAGGCCTAAAGGAGCGCATTAAATGCCTGCCGATGACGCCTTCTGTCCTCGCCCACCTAAGGGAGACTGCAAAACTGTTCTCAACGCATTACTCTACTAAAATTGAAGGTAACAGACTGTCGGAAAAGGATGTGGAAGGCGTCCTGACCCAACATCGACACATTCCCGGACGGGAACGGGATGAGAATGAAGTTAAAGGGTATTATAAGGCTTTGGAAGAAGTTGAGCGGCTGGCAACGAAAAAGATCGCAATAACGGAAAAACAAATCCAGACTATTCATGCCAATGTGATGCGCGCGGGCAGAAGCGCTACGGTTCCAACGCCGTATCGCGATGGTCAGAATGTAATAAAAAACAGTACTACCGGCAGCATCGTCTATATGCCGCCTGAGGCCAAGGACGTCCCGGCATTAATGACGGCTTTGGTAAGCTGGCTCACCACTATGGATGACGAGATCCCCGCCCCTATTCGCGCGGCTATCGCTCATTATCAATTTGCTACTATCCATCCATACTACGATGGCAACGGCAGAACGGCCCGCCTTTTGACTACACTGATCCTTCATGTCGGCGGTTACGATCTAAAAGGCATTTATTCGCTGGAAGAGTACTATGCGCGGAATTTACAGGCGTACTATGATGCTCTTACCGTCGGTCCTTCGCATAATTACTATATGGGACGGGAGAAGGCGGATATTACAGGTTGGCTCGAATATTTTATTAACGGAATGGTAGATGCTTTTGAGAAAGTTCAGGCCCAGGCCAAAGCTGCGGGAGACAACTCCGAGGATGATGCATCACCAATGTTGCGTCAGTTGGGTCCGCGTCAGCGGAAAGCGTTGACACTTTTCGTGCGCCAGGAATTGATCGCCAGCATCGATATCGCCAAGCTTTTCAATTTTGCGCCCCGGACCGCCCGGGCTCTTCTCGGCCAGTGGGTGAAAAATGGTTTCCTTGTTGTCGCCGATCCCTCCAAGAAAGCGCGAAAATACAAACTGGCGAAAAAGTTTTCGAGTTTGTTTTAAATCTCAAAATATAAGAACTTGCGGTTAACCTTAACTGCCGTCAGTCTGAGCATTAAAAAGTGGCTCCCCGGTTCTTACAACGCCATTTCAATTGCGGCAAAGCACGCAAAAATATCGCAAAAACAGCCTTTTCCAACCCGACAATATGGTGTCGGGGTCATCTGCTACATTATAATGAGAAATTTTTGTCCATGGG
>JBAXKK010000001.1:0-142107 GCA_037137395.1 Elusimicrobiota bacterium | reverse complement strand
TAATTCTGTTCCTTGATTTTATCAATGAGATATACCTTAAACTGCAGGATTCAGGTTAATAGTCTTGCCCATATAGATCATCCGCTGGCAGTTATCGCAGAAGACCAGTGCGTCCGGGGTTTTGATATCGACTATTTTTTGCGCCGTAAGCCCCATATTGCAACCGCCGCAGGATATATGGCCGGTCTTGTCTTCTTTAATATGAACTATCGCCAGCCCTTTGCGCTGAGCCCTGATGAATTCGTATTTCTCTATTATCTCAGCGCTTATCTTTCCGGCGGCATCGGCGCGACCGGCCTTGTCGGCCTCAAGCGCGGTTTCCATATTTTTTTTCTCATCCGACAGATCTCTCATCCGCAAATTTTTCTCTTCCTCCAGCTTTTTCACTTCCTGCTGAAGCCTGCGGTCCTCCGCTGCGGCCTTATCCACTGACTCCATAAGCCCCAGGATAGCGGTTTCCGTGTCGTCTTGGTCTTTCTTGGCCCGCTCTATCTCGGTCAGAAGCGCTTTGAAGGCGTTATTGTCTTTAACCATATTCAGGTCGCGCTGATGCTTCCTTATCTCTTCCTCTTTTTCGGCTATCAATAATTCTTTGGACTTTTTTTCAACCTGAAGCTTGATAAGGGTATCCTTGGCGGTCTGCATGGTGCCCCTTTTTTCATCAAAAGCGTCGTTAAGTGCCTGAATTTCAAGCGGGACCGAAGAGATCTTCCGGACAAGGTCGTCTATGGTTTTATCCCTGGCCTGGAGATCTATCAGAGACTTTATTTCCGTAGTATGCATTAAATTCATATTTTCCTTGCCCGTAAAATTATACCAATAAACACTTGAGGGGAAAGATTCAAACCTGACACCGGATCTTTCGGTCTTCTGCTCTTCTATTATAGCCCAAGGCGCGCGCGGATCTTTTCCAGTTCCCTGACTTTATCCGGAGGGATAAGCCGGCCGCCTCCTGCCAGCGATGCCGCCAGCGTTATCTTAGCGGACTGCTCTACCGTCTCCATGCGCTGAAAAGCTGTTTCCAGGTTTCGTCCGCAGGTCATAACGCCGTGGTTGGCCAGCAGTATGGCGTCATGGTCCTTAAGGAGCCCGGCTATGGACTCGGTCACCTCATCGGTGCCGGGAGTAGCATATTCAGCCAGGGGTACCGCCCCCAGAGCTATGACCATCTCGGAAGTAAGCGGTTGATCCAGCGCCACGCCAGCGCAAGAGAGGCCGGTGGCAAGCGGCGGGTGCGCGTGCACCACAGCCATCACGCCGGGTTTTTGCTTGTACACGCACAGGTGCAGACGATACTCAGAAGACGGCTTTTTTCCGCTTATAACCCTGCCGTCCATGCCAAGATTAGTGAGATCGCCGGGAGCGAGCGCCCCCTTTGAAACGCCCGCGGGAGTGATAAGTATAGAACCGTCGCCCAGCCTGACGCTGATATTACCATCCGTGGCCGGCACAAAGCCGAGGGCGTAAAGTCTGCGCCCGATTTCAACGATTTGTTTTCTTAATTCTTCTTCAGGCCGCGCACTCGTTTCCGGCTTGCGCCCTGCAACCTGTGACCTGCCCCCCGCGACCTCCCCCTCATAATCCATCCAGTCCCGCGAGAGCGGGCTGATGATAGCGTTCTCCGGTATATTTCCGGGGTTTTGCCTCAGTTCAAGGTCGCTTATAAAAATCCGTTTTTTAATTTCCGGTTTTTCGGTCATCGGATATTTTTCAGTATCTCTTTAGTGGCTTTGGAGCGGTTTAAGGTATAAAAATGCACTCCGGGCGCCCCGTTCTTAAGCAAATCTTCAGCCTGTCGTGAAGCGTACTCCACGCTGAACTTTAAGAGCGAGTCTTTATCGTCGGCGTATTTTTGTATATTTTGCTTTACTTCCAGCGGCAGCAGCACGCTGAACATATTGGGGAAATTATTAAGCTGTTTGTAGCTGGTGAGCGGCATTAGGCCCGGAATGATCGGCACGCTTACCCCGGTCTTACGCGCTTTTTCCACAAACTCAAAATAAAACCTGTTCTCAAAGAACAGCTGAGTGATGATAAATTCCACCCCGGCTTCAATTTTCGTCTTCAATGCCCGGATGTCGGAGTCCAGATCGGTAGCTTCCGGATGCTTTTCAGGGTAGCCCGCGCCGCCGATGTTGAAACCGCCTATTTCTTTCAAATCCGCGGCCAGTTCGCTGGCGTATCGGTAATCCTTCTTGGGCGGACGGCCTTCGATATTATGCATGTCGCCGCGCAGGGCCAGAACATTTTCAATATTCATGACTTTCAGCCGTTCGGCGATACCCCTTATTTCCGCCTTACTGTGGCCTATGCAGGTAAGATGGGCCATAACCTCCAGCCCCAGCTCCGCCTTGATCAAACCGGAAAGGTCCACGGTCCGGTACGGCGTGACGCCGGCGGAAGAATTGGTAATGGAAATAAAATCCGGCCCAAGAGATTTCAGGTCTCTGATCGTGTCAAAAAGCTTTTCCGAATCATCCTTTGTCTTGGGAGGATAGAACTCAAAAGAAAACACTTTGCCAGGTTTTTGGAGTCTTTCCGTTATTTTCATGTATGCGTAAAGCCGCTATTCATTGCCCGCCGGCAACCAGTTGCTGATTACCGGCTACTGGCCACTGATCTACCGGTTACCAGGTTACTCCGGCAGCCCCATTCTGGACGGCGGCCAATAAATAAACCAGGCCTTGCCCTTTATAAGATACGCCGGCACCGGTCCCCAGTAGCGTGAATCGCACGATCGGTCCCGGTTATCGCCCATCATCATATAATGGCCTTGGGGCACCGTGACAGGGCCGAAATTATCCCTGACCAGCTCTGAAACTCTTTTGGCCAGCGTGCGGTTCTCCCAGAAGAGCTGATAGTCGGCAGGCGTCACCTTGCTGCTATGCGGCCTTGGGTACCGCACGGGATCCTGATACTGGGCGTACGGCTCATACGGTAATTTAACCCCGTTAATGAACACCACGCCGTTTTTGAGTTCAACTGTCTCTCCGGGCAGGCCGATGACGCGTTTTATAAAATCCTTTCCGTATTGACTGCCGCCGCATTGCTCCTCGGTCGGGTCAAAGGACGGAAACTGGAAGACCACGATATCCCCGCGGTTTATTTTTTTAAAATTCAATATCTTCTTCTGCGTGTACGGGATCCTGAACCCGTAAACGAATTTATTCACAAAGAGATGGTCGCCTTCAAGGAAAGTGACCCGCATAGAGCCGGAAGGGATCTTGAACGCCTGAACAAAGAGATACATAACAATGGAGGCCAGGACCACGGCCGAGAAAATGGTTTCAGACCATTCCATATCCTCTTTTATAACATCCGTCTTTGGCGCGTGGTGTTTAGCCGCGGAGGTCTTCCCGTCCCTGGTTGCGTGTTTCCCGCCACCCCTTAAATACGCGGCCAGGCCGCAAACCAGACCGGCGATAAGCCCGTAAATGACCTGCTTTTGGGAGAACAGCACGGCGGTCACAACTTCCCCCTTGCGGTTATCCAAACTCACCATCAGAAGCAGCGCGCCGGCAAAAGACACGACGGCTATGAACACCGCGTGCCAGACGCGGACAAATCTATCGGACTTAAACTTACCTTTCTCATTAAACTGATGGGTAAGGAACAGATATACACCCACCAGAATGCCTATCCAAAAAAGTTTTGCTTCCACAATTTTTCTCCTTAATTGTCGACACTGAATTTAAAATCGTCTGCTATAAGGGCGCAGCGCCCGCCATAAGCTATATGCAGCTGTTCCAGCCGCGCCATAAGGCGATACACGCTAGTTTTTATTCTGCCTATATCCTACGGCGCGTATAGCCTATGGCTTATAGCCTACGGCGTGAGAATCCGGCTTGCCGGATTCTCACTTATTCTGACTTATCTTTAACAGCGACATAAAAGCTTCCTGCGGAATCTCCACGGAACCCAGCAGCTTCATCTTTCGCTTGCCTTCTTTTTGTGCCTCAAGCAGCTTGCGCTTGCGCGTGATATCGCCGCCGTAGCATTTTGCCAGAACATCCTTGCGGATGGCGCCGATAGTCTCCCTGGCTATAATCTTTCCGCCCACCTGAGCCTGCACAGCTATCTCAAACATATGCCGGGGGATCAGATCTTTGAGCTTCTCGCAAAGCAGCCGGGAATTTTGAAGCGCCTTCGCGCGGTGCACGATGAAAGATAAAGCGTCCACCGTTTCCGCGTGCAGCAGTATCTCTATCTTTACCATGTCGGAGGACCTGTACTCGTAAGGCTCGTAATCGAAAGAAGCGTAGCCTTTTGAAACAGACTTAAGCTTGTCGTAAAAGTCGATGATAATCTCGCTCAGCGGCAGATAATATTCCACTATCACCCTGGTGGTGGAGATATATTCTATCTTCACATGCTCGCCGCGCTTTTCCTTCAGCAGGTTCATTATACCTTCCATGTAAACCAACGGCGCGATAATATTGGCGCGCACATACGGCTCCATGATATCAATAACATCCCCGTAATGCGGAAAATCAGCGGGGTTGGTGACCTCCAGGTATTTGCTTTCCTTCGATGTGGAATGGGTTTTGGCCAGAACCTTGTATATAACGTTCGGGTTGGTTGCGATAAGCGGGATGTTAAATTCGCGCTCGATGCGCTCACGGATAATATCCATGTGCAGCAGCCCCATAAAACCAAGCCGGAAACCGAAACCCAGGGCCTTGGAAGTCTCGCCCTGAAAATTAAAAGAAGAGTCCGTCAGATTCAGCTTCTCTATGGCGGTTTTTAGAGAGGTGTAATCAGTGGTGTTCACCGGATAAAAGCCGGCAAAAACCACCGGATTGACATCTTTATAGCCGGACAGCGGTTCGGCCACAGGCTTCCCCTTCTCAAACATTGTGTCGCCCATCTTGATCTCGTGAATATCCCTGATCCCGGCGATAATATAGCCCACTTCCCCGGTCTTTATGGACTCGGCCTTAACAAGCTTGGGCGTGAGGTAACCGACCTCCTCAACCTTATAGGTCGCTCCGTTAGAATAGAAAGAAATATGCTTGCCCGCTGAAATGGCCCCGTCCACGACCCTGGTAAAGATGATAACGCCTTTGTAAATGTCGTAGAAAGAGTCGAAAACCAGAGCCTTAAACGGCGCCGCGGGGTCGCCCACAGGCGCGGGAACCTCGCTGATAACGCGCTCAAGCACTTCTCTGGCGCCGCGGCCGTCCTTGGCGCTTATGCGCGAGGAGTCTCTCGGATCTTTGAGCACTTCCCATATCTGCTCCTCGGTGGCGTCCGGATTCGCGTGCTCAAGATCTATCTTGTTGATGACGGGAATAATGGTCAAGCCCAGCGACTGAGCCAGATGCGCGTGGGCCAGCGTCTGCGCTTCCACCCCCTGCGAGGCGTCCACCAAGAGTATCGCGCCCTCGCAGGCGGCCATGGCGCGCGAAACCTCATAGGAAAAGTCCACATGGCCGGGAGTGTCTATCAGATTAAGGATATAATCCTTGCCGTCCGCTTCGGACTTATAAAGCATCCTGACAGCCTTGGCTTTGATAGTGATGCCGCGCTCGCGTTCAAGCTCCATGCCGTCCAGGAACTGCTCTTTCATCTGGCGTTCCGGGATAGTATTAGTAAGCTGTATAAACCGGTCGGCAAGCGTGGATTTGCCGTGGTCTATGTGGGCGATGATGGAGAAGTTTCTGATATTCATAAGTTCGTAAACCGGAAAACGGAAAGCGCAAAGCGTAAAACATGAAACTGCCAGAGGGGAAAAAGCGCAATATCGTCTCAAACTCTTTACGCTTTCCGCGTTATTTCACTTCCTCCTCGATAATACGGCGTATTTCCGCCGCGGTGGGAAGCCCCAGCAGATGCTGCGCCAAAGCCGAAAATTTCTCAAAATTCATGGAGCGGACCGCGTATTTTGAGCGCAGCTGCATCTTTATGGGTACAGAAAGGATGTCCACGCCCAACCCCACCAGCACAGGTATGGCGTAAGGGTCGGAAGCCATCTCTCCGCAAACCGAGACCGGTTTTCCTTTTTTGTGCGCGGTCTGAACCACCAGATTAATAAGCCGCAGGACCGCGGGATGGAACGGCTCGTAAAGCTCGGAAACATACTGGTTTATGCGATCCACCGCCAGCGTGTACTGCACCAGATCGTTAGTGCCGATGGAAACGAAGTCTATCTCGCTAAGGAGAGAATCAAGAATAATAGCCGCGGCCGGAATCTCTATCATGACGCCGAATTCCGGATTGCCATTTATGGCGTAGCCCTCTTCGGCCAGCTCTGTTTTGACATTCTGGGCGATCTTTTTGACCGTGCACAGCTCGTCAAGAGACGAGAGCATAGGAATCATAATTTTAATGTTCGCTTCAGTATTGGATTTATAGATAGCCCTGAGCTGGGTCTTGAGCAGTTCCGGATACTTTATGAACAGCCGTATGCCGCGAAACCCCATGAACGGATTGCGCTCATCCTTGAGACCCTTGATGCCGAGCTGAGTGGCGCGGTCTCCGCCTATATCCGCGGTCCTGATCGTGACCGGCAGATGCGGAACGGCTTTGGCGATGGCGGAATATGATTTAACCTGCTCCTCTTCAGTAGGAACCGACTCGCGGTTCATGTAGAGTGACTCGGTCCGAAAAAGACCCACGCCTTCGGATTTTATGGCGGCCAGCTCGGCGGCGTCCTCGGCGGAATCCACATTGCACATCAAGCTTATTTTGTGCCCGTCGCGCGTAGTGGCCGGCAGGCCTTTCAGGCGGAGAAAAAAATGTTCCTGTTTATGCAGCTCCTCTTTGCGCACTTTATACTTCTCGATTATCTCCGCAGTTGGAGCGATGATGACCATTCCCTGCTCGCCGTCCACGATAATGGTATCGCCGCTGACGATCTGACGGCTGATATCCGAAAGTCCGACCACCGCGGGAATGCCCATGCTCTGCGCGAAGATGGCGGTATGGCTGGATTTGGACCCCAGATCCATGCAGAAACCAAGCACTTTATTGGACTCTCTTATATGCAGGGTGTCGGACGGGTACAGATTATGCGCGACTATGATCACCGGCTCCTTGAGCTCCTTAAGCGTAACTTTTTCGCGGTTGACTAGATTGGAAAGTATTTTTTTACCCACGTCGAAAAGGTCATGCTTGCGCTCATGAAAAAATTCGTCGTCTATCTTCTCAAATTCCTCTTCAGCCTTGTCCAGGATCTCCGAAAGCGCGAATTCAGCGTTGACGCCCTTGGTTACGATCAGCTTTGGAACTTCCTTGGTGATCAGCGGATCCTGCAGTATCAGGTGATGCGCGTCTATAAGCTTGGCGTGTTGCTTACCAAGCACGTTAAGCACCTTTGAACGGATGGCGTCCAGGTCAAGCTTGGTCTTCCCCAAGGCGTCCTTAAAGCGCTTTATTTCCGCTTTAAGCTTATCCTTCGGAATATCCTTCTGCTCTATAAGGATATTTTCCTCTTTGACGATATGAGCTTTGCCTATGGCTATGCCGAGACTTGCCGCGATACCTTTTTTTATCAGCATAAATAAATTATCCCTGAATAATCTGATTCAACATTTCGGATTCCGGATTAAAGACTATTCCAACAATCTTCAACTCGTAAATCGTAAATCGTCAATCGTAAATCTTAAATCTTCAATCTTGAATCTTAAATCTTGAATCTTCAATCTTAAATTCTTATTCCCTACTCCTCATCGAAATTTTTAACAAATAGTTCCCGGATCGCCTCGAAGGCCTGCGCCTCGTCGACACCGTTAGTGACGATGGTGATCACGGAGCCCTTTCCCGCCGCCAGTGTCATAATACCCATGATGCTCTTGGCGTTTACTTCTCTTTTATCCTTTACAATTTTAATATCGCAGGCGAAGCGTGACGCGGTGTTGGCTATCATGCCTGCCGGGCGCGCGTGAATACCCAGTTCGTTGGTGATCTTGATGTCATTTTTGGTCATAAATATATATTAAACTTCCCCGGATTAAAAATTGTAAACACAGCCACTGAAACCGCGACAATTATTCCCATGGCAAAAAATATAGAACGTCCGAATTTTCTGGTGACACGCTGCAGCGCCATAACACATAAGACCAAAGCGAGTTTCATCGCCAGATCACCTTTAGACTCTCCCGGAAGGTTGTGAGCGATAAGCAGACCGAAAGCCCCAAGGACTATCGACAGCGAAAATGCGAAACCTGCAACGCTGAGCAGCCGTATAAGTCCCGGCCAGCGCATGGCGTCAAGGCCACAATTAGCCTGACCGCCGCACGCGTACCCCCTTTTCAGCCCGATCCAGCGCAGATAAACGGCAAAAGCTCCGTAAATAACTATACCGGCTAAAGGCCCGCCGAACAAGACCAGCGCGGAAGGCTGGTAACCATGGCCGGTAAAAAGCCAACCGTAAAAACCTGCCAAAAACCAGACCACGATGCAAAGCTGGGTCGTAATAGGTTTAAGTCGGCCCCAGAAAACACGGTCACCTATAGAGGCGAAACCCGAAGACAGGGCCTGCTTGACCCCGATTAGCTTCTTCTCTAATTCGGTGTTCCCGGGAGAGCGGGCAAGCCCCTCTTCCATTTTAATAACGTTCCCGAGCACGAAACCGACCATATAAGGTTGTGTGTTAAAAAGGCCAAGGTGGCGCAGAACTGCGGCGTTAAAAGCTTCGCTTGAAGCGTAAATCCGCCTGAGCGCGGGCGTGATGGCGAACGCGAAACCGAGGTTCTGCAGCCTCTCATAGTTCCAGCCGGCCTGTATCATGAATGAGCGAAAAAAAACAGTGGCTAGCGGCAAGTTATTAGCGACATGCCCCGAATCAGGAATCTGATTTTTATCCGATTCTATACTCATAATTTTTTTACTGTCTTTCACTTACCACTATTCACTAGCCACTATTTCTTATATATCTGCGTACTGAATCTGAAATAAAGTCCACTTAGGCCCAACCAGGGCATAAGCGAATATGCAAAATCCGAAGCGCGGAACAAAGCGCTGAAACCGGCGCAAAATCCCAAGCTGCACACCAGCGCGAGCAGACATGAAAAAATGAAAACATAAGATCCGGTCATAGCGCTCTCAACAAGGAGAGAGCCGGCGAGCCGGCGCTCCAGTCTGAGAGTCCCGCCCTTCGCCTGGGACTCTATGCCCGCTATCCATGACGAGCGCAGCACGCGGAGACGATACTCAAGATTCGCGTACAAGAACCCGGCCAGAATGCCGAAAAAAAAGGCGGTAGATTCCGGCAGGCCGCCGTACGCGAAACCCAAAACCCCTACCGCGGCCGCCACAAGACCGCAGGGCGGAACGACACCGCCGACTGGGATAAAGTCGAGATAAATAAGTTCGGTCAGCAGGCCTATCCTGGCGCCCTCAGCCGGACAACCGTTCAGCCATCCCAGCGCCGGTCCCACCAAAGCTGGCCTGGAGATAAGAAACTGCCCGGCCTGAACATTGTCAAGCTGGAGCAGGCCGGCAAAAAGACTGGAGATAAGGGCTTTCAGAACTATAATCATATTACGATAGTGGTAAGTTATAAGTGATAAGTTGTAAGTGGTAAGTTGTAAGAAACGTCCTAAACCTTAATCCTTAATCCTTACTACTTACTACTTAATCCTTAATCCTTACCACTTACTCCTTAATCCTCCCATTCACTGATTACTGTTTTATTGCTTCCATCAGGTCTATCGGCTTATCGGTGGGGACCCCGCGGCCCTCCAGCTCCACGCCGGCTCCGGATATGAACTTGAGGTAATTGCAATCCTCCTCACTCAGAAATATCGCCTTACCGATTGAAACATTCTTACCGGCGGAATAATGCATGCCGCCGATATTGATCGAGGGGATCTTGAGACCTTTAGAAAGCATGTCCGCCGCCTCTTTCAGACCTGGAAGCAGGACCAGAATGCTTACTGCGGACGGGTGGCCGTTAAGATAAGAAAACGCGTCAGCCACTCCCAGGATCTTTAGATCCACGCCTTCCGGAGTGGAAAAACGCATTATGGTGCTCCTTACCTCATCGGCCGCTATCTCATCGGAGATCACCACTATTTCGTCAGCCCTGAGATGGGGAACCCAAGCCTCCACCACCTGGCCGTGAATAAGCCTGTCGTCTATCCGAAATAAAGTAATTGGCATAAAGTAATTTAACTCAGGAATAGGAGCTACTTACCGGCCGGACCCCGCAACAGCATGCTCTTGACCTCGCAGATGGCCTTCCTGCCGTCCGCGAGGATCTTACTTACGAGTCCGTCAAAATCCAGATTTTTCCGGTAGGCAAAAGCTGAGGTCATCATATTTATATTCACGCCGCAGATCACGGCGGTTTTAACGATATCTTTAACCAGCGGCAGCACGACATTCATTGGCGTCCCGCCCGGCATATCTATAAGGAAGATCAGTCCGTCGTCCGAGCGCATCTCCGCGCTGGCGGTCTCTATCGCGTTTTTAATCTTCTCCAGCGACATCCGCTGAGAGATGGAGATGTTCTTCACCCCTTCATGCTGAACTCCCACTATGCCCTCGGCCGCCTCAATAAGATAGGCGCCGAACTCGCCATGGGTGATAACGATGATATTGATCATATGTTCAACACTTTTACTGCCATAAGCCATATGCTTTAGGCTATACGCAGAAACCTTATAATAGCCCTTTCAGAAACTCCTTAAAAGCTTATGGCGTATACCAGTCTTGCCTGCGGTAGCCTTTCTGCCTATGGTATATGGCTTAAAGCGTATGGCAACAATTTACTTCCTGATATCCCTGTGATATTCCGAGACCGAGAAACCGAATCTGGAAAGGCTTTCAGCGACCTGGTGGGCGATAAAAACGCTGCGGTGCCTGCCTCCGGTGCAGCCTATAGCGATGGTAAGGTATGACTTGCCCTCCTTGATATAAAGCGGCAGAAGATGCTTTATCTGGCCGGTATAATCTTTAATGAAAGTCTTAAAGCCCGGTTTGTTCCGTATATAGTCGCCTACGGGGCGGTCCAAGCCGGTCCTGCGCTTTAAGCGCGGGATATAATTAGGGTTGGGTAGGAATCGCACGTCCATTACCAGGTCAGCGTCCAGCGGAATGCCGTATTTGTAGCCGAAGGATATCACCGTAAGCTTCATCTCAGTGGAGCGTTTAAGCTCAAGCGCCCCGGAAAGAATCTCTTTTAATTCTCCCAGCGTCAGCTTGGAAGTATCTACAACCTTGTTGGCGCGCTCTTTCAGCCCGGAAAGAATTTTCCGCTCTTCCCTCACCGCTTCGGAAATATTTTTACCGAGCGGATGGCGATGGCGCGTCTCAGAAAACCGCTGTAGAATTATGGGGTCGGCGGCGTCCAGGAATATGACTTTGTAATCCAGGCCAAGTTTGCGCAGGATATCCAGGGATTTCACGAAACCCTTAAAGAAACGGCCCTCTCTTATATCTATGCCAAGGGCGACTTGCCTGAAATGCCTGTTTGTTTTTACCAGTTCGGAAAAAGCCGGAATAAGGGCGACGGGAAGGTTGTCTATGCAGTAAAAACCGAGGTCCTCGAAGCACTTGAGAGCCTGGCTCTTGCCGGCGCCGGACATGCCGGTGATAATAAATATTTTCCCGTCAGTTTTTTTAGAGTTCATAGTAGTACAGTCGTAAAGCGGAAAACGTGAAGCGTAAAGAGTAAACAGCAATCAGCTGACAACAGATTTCAATACCAAATTTTTTACTATATCCCGTTCACTGCTGATATTTAACGATTTACTATTTACGCTTTCCGCTTTACGAAGATTTATCACTACTTCTTCCCCATCTCCCTTATAAGGCTTTCGTTAAATTTCTTGGCCACAAAGTAGCCCTGGTTTTTCAGGCGCTGATTTAGCGAGGCCACCTCTATAAGCACCGCGAGATTCCGCCCCGGAGTAACCGGCAGGCGAAGAGAGGGCACTTGCACTTCCAGAATGGAAACTTCGCTGGACTGCAGGCCGGTGCGATCGTAGTTGGAGAGGTTGGTCGCCCCTGTCACGCTTTCCAGTTTCACATGCATTTCTATCAGCGACTGGTCCAGAATGGAGCCGATGCCGAAAAGAAGTTCCACGTCTATGATGCCGAGGCCGCGGACCTCCATGTAATGTTTTATATTCTTGGGAGAATTACCCACCAGCATGTAGCCGATGCGGCGCTTTATTTCCACGACATCGTCTGCTATGAGTATGTGGCCGCGCTTAAGGAGTTCCAGCGCGCATTCCGATTTTCCCACCCCGGAATCGCCCTGGATAAGGACGCCCAGTCCGTAAACGCTGACCAGCACGCCGTGAGCGTAAGTGATAGCGGCCAGTTTATCGTCCAAAAAAATGGTGAGTTCGCGGATGAAGGATGAGGTGTCAAAGCTTGTCGCGAGCAGGGGGATCCCGGCCTTGCGGCAGGCCTCCCTGATAACCGGGAGCGGCTTAAGCCCCCCGGTGACTATTACGCAGGGGATATCGGAATACGCGAACATTTTAGCCAGGCTGGCGATGACTTTTTTTGAGTCCTCTTTCACGCAGTAGGCGTATTCGCCCTGGCCGATGATCTGAATGCGCTCGGAGCGGAACTGCTCAAGATGGCCGGCGATGGCCAGGCCGGGGCGGTTGATCTCACTGACCGTGACTTTGCGGGACAGGGTCTTGGACCCGGCTATAACCTTGAGTCCCAGTATCTTTCCACGGGATTTAAGAAGTTCGCTTACGGTTATGGACTTGGCGCTGGTCTGCGTTTCCGACATAAGACTCCCTTTGTGCGGCGCGGCAGCAAGAGAGCAAGAAAGCCCGGCAGTTACAAAATTAATTATCCCGCTGTCCTTCTGCCGCGCTGTCCTTCTGCCGCGCTATGATGTTATTTCTTTACCGGCAGCAGAAGGCCGTAGGTGCTGTCCAACCGCCTGAAGACGACCTGCACCTGTTTGGAATCCCTCTCCACGAACATCCAGAAGTTGAAGCCGAGCTTCTCCATCTCCTTAACGGCCTCCTCCCTGTTCATGGGTTTTATCGGGACATTTTTAACCACCGAGAAAACGACCTGCGGTCCCACAAGAGTCGAGAACTCGCTCATTTCAGAGCTTGAGGGGCCGCGATGTTCTGAAAATTTCTCTTTGTATTTCTTAACCTGGGATTCCATTTTGGTCATGGCCTTGTCGATGGCCGGATAGAGCTCGTCGGATTCCCCCGCGGCCTTCATGGTCTGATGGCCGGCGTGTACGATAACTTCGGCGGAGTGAATTTTTTTCTCCACGCTCACGATGACCTGCGCCCAGACGATATTATCCACGAACTCCGTCAGCTTGGCGAGCCTGGCTTCTATAAAATCTTTTATAGGCTGGGTAAGTTTGACCTTTCTGGCTACTATATGTATTCTCATTTTTTCCTCCGGAGACTTTGGCGAACGGTACGGCAAAATATGTTAAAAAAGACGGCCCCGGTACATGCGCCCTTAAAAGCGCCATAGCCGGACCTTATCTATGTATATTCAATCAATTTGAGCGGTCTTTTTCAACTAAAAACTAAAGCGGGCGCTAACCCCTGCGGGCCTGGCCCCGTACTACTGCTCCAGCCAGGAATCTTTTACCAGCACCACGTTCAAAGTGGGAACATTAAGTTTCGAGTTGTAAAAGACCATGGTGTTGCCCGTTCCCGAAACATTGCCGACCACCCACATGGAACCGAACACATCCGAGGCTCCGGCGCGGGTAAAGTTGCCGCCTATGTACAGGAACCCGTAAACGCCCAGGTCGCCGCCCGACCCCCCGCTCTCGGTGGAGCTTGTGCCGATTTTATAGGTCAGCACATTGCTTCTTAACCCCGTATCCCCGGGATACTGATTTGTAGCAGAGGTATCAAACTTCTGATATTCCCGCCAGGCATTGGGCGGCACCACTACGGTACAACCAGGATTAGCGGGAAGGGAATTGGTGGTATCATCGCTCCGGCAATATCTGTCATCATGGCCGGCGGTATCAATTGTCATATTCCCCATCACGACAATGGTTCCCTTAACTCCGGTGTATCCACCCCAGGTGGCGTTTTGATCCCAGTACCAGGTATAGTCCTTATCCCTGTAGGTGGTCTGGTGGAAAATATCCGTCAGGGTGCAGTTAGTACAATAATCAACAATGGTGTCGCCGTTGTGGTCATAATCACAGGTGATTGCTCCGCCGTATGTATCGGAATGGCAGCATTGCATGACAGCGGTGGTAGCCGTGGTGGTAGCAACCGTGACTGTACAAGTGCAGCTGCCGCCAGCGCCGTCGCTGTCGGCGCAACCGGTGCCGGTGCAGGTCTTATTGAGAATACAATTGGAACCGGAACCATCGCTGTCCGTACAACCGTTGCCGGTGCAGGTCCTTGAACAATCGCAGTTGGCCCCGGGGTCAGGGCAGGAGTTGCCCGTGCATACCTTGGAGGCGCCGCTGCCCGTACAACTGCAGCCGCCGCCGGGGTCTGTACAACCGCTGCCGGAACAGACTTTGGTCGTGCATGAACAACTGCCGCCGGAGTCAACGCAAGCGGAGCCGGTGGTAGTATTGGAACATGAGCAACTGCCGCCGGGGTCGGTGCAGGCTGTGCCGGTACAGGGGTTATAAATATTGGTATAAGTTTCGGGGTACGCGTCCTTACAATTGAGCGTGCCGGTCTGCGCGGCGGAGGATCTCATGGTATTGAAGTCAAATATCGGCAGGTCAGGCACATTGTAGTTTGACCACCATTCAAGACTGTCGGTATTGGGGGGATTTGTGTCGTTTGTGGAGTCGCGGGGCTTAACCGTCTGCATTGAGAGCTTGCGCGGATATGTGGGATAGCCGGTGGCCAGCACTATATCCCCCTTTGCCATAATGGGCCCCCAGTGTATGGTACTGTCAATGTCGTTCGCGTTCAACTGGCCGGCTGAAAGTATGGCGCCCGGCACGCTGGTATTGGTAAAAACAGCTTTGACGGTGCGTATTTCATTATTACCGGAGTCGCGTCCTTCTCCGAGAATCGTTATCTGGTCCTCACCCGGACCCGAAGATATGTTAACCCGGTAACTTCCGCCGGGAACATCCGTATAAACGGAGTCAAAATGATAGCCGGTAAGGGCGTTGCCCAGCGCCACGGAATTGTAAATGCCGGTTGAACTCTTAACCTTCCAGTAGCCGCGGTCAACAGCCGCCTCCGCCAGATTGAACGCCAGCGTTGATTTCTGGTCCTTCACCGAAACTTTCGTGTCGTCCTGCACCCACCGCACCATCACGGGAACTATTATCAGCATAAAAATAAAAATGAACAGCACCCCCACCAGCAGAAACCCGTTTCTTTTTTTCATCTCAAACCTCACTCGTTCATTATCCGCACTTTTTCCGAAGCCATGTGCAGGGCCTTGTTTCTTCCCTCATAAATATTTTTCCTGAATGTAATTGAAACCGAAATTATACCCATATCGTCGGACCGAGGAAAAGTAAAAGCCAGGTAATTCAGATTGCGGCTAAGCACCCGCTTGCTTGTGCCTATAACCTGATATAAAACCGTTCCCTCCTGCTGAAACACCAGACTTGAAGAAACTCCGGCCGCGGTCGTCTGCTTGGTGAAGGATATCTTGGAATAAAAAGGCTGGCCGGAGACCTGGCTTATGGTAATGGTGTCGGCCCGGGCCTGGCGCAGATTGCGCGTCAGAACATACATGATCCCACGCGCCTCCTGCTGCAGCTCCAGCTTGGTGCGCACGAGTATAAACTGCCGGTTGGCCTGCATAAGAAGCGGCGCGGCCACGGCGAACAGGGCTGACACTATGCCCATCACCACCATCATTTCCATCAGAGTAAAGCCTTTCCGGCGGGCTACCATGAAAAGTTCACCCCCGAAACGGTCTGGCCAGCGGTAACAGAAACAGTGGCCGCCGTACTGGATGAATAGATTACGGCGCTGGCGCTGCCTACCGAAGGATAATATGCGTAAACGCGGTACAATGAACCGTCGCGTACCTCCACCTGGTAGGTGCCGTTCTCCATACTGGAAACCATATAAAACGGCGGCCCGGTAAGCGTCGCGGAACTTAGAGCAGGCGGCTCAGGCGGCGAACCGGTAAGCGTGGTGGTGGTAACAACTATAAGCACACCTGTCTTTATAGGTTGACCGCCGGCGGTCACAGCGCCGGTTATAACCCCCAGCGCTCCGGTAATAGTGAAAGTGGATGAGAACATGGTGGAACCCATTCCGAGTATCGTCACCGTGGAAGCGATGGGATTGGAGGCTTCAAGCGCGCCGATCTCCGGCTGAACGACATAATACCCCGTGGACAGTATCACTGAAGTAAACCGCCCGTCAGATCCGCTCACCTGCTGGTCTTTGGCGACGCTGTTGGCATCAAATATGGCCACGGCCACTCCGGGCAGGCCGTTAGTGCCGTCCCTGGTAACCTTTCCGCTCACCCGGCCGCCCTGGTAAAGCGTAAAATCCACCCCGCCATGTATCTCCCCTGCGTCAACGGATATGGAATTGGAGGAGGCTTGCACATAAGTGGCGGAGCCGCCGGACGGGTTTGCAGTTATATTCATCGTGCCGGGGGTTACCCTTAACCTGTAGCGGCCGTCGGTGCCGGTGTTGGTTGATGTCGCGCCGCCTGAAGTGACAGTTATTCCGTTTAGCGCCGCGCCACTCACATTGACAACACGGCCGGCGACTATACCCTGGTTGTTGCTTTGCGTAAGAAAAGTGGAAGTACTGTCAAAAATGTAAACCGAACCCGGGGAGGGCACGGGAACGGTAGTCCGCTCCAGGCTGTATATCCCGCTCGAAATAAGAGTTGTCCAGGAGCCGGTGGCTACATCCACAAGTGAAAAATAGGCGTAGGACTGCGCGTTGGGGGAGGGATTAGCGTAAATCACGGCTTCGGTAGAGGAGGAAAGTCCGTCAGCGCAGGAAATCACGGCTCCCGCGGCCGGGGTGCCCGATATCACCGGCTTCACTCCGGAAAAGGAACCGTGCGGAGGGGAATCCACTAAGGTCATGTAATCGTAAAAATCAAGGCTGTTATTGTTGGAATCATACGCTGGGCCGTAGTTCGCATTTACGCCGCTGAAATCGCTTGTGCTTGTGAAACGGGTATAAGCCTCGTTGCGGGAAAGCCCGATGGTCTGGATGATGGCGGCTCCTTCATAAAACGGCGCTGGATGTAAACTTTTATTCCAGCCGACCTTATCCAGCACCGTTCCATCCGAGATCATGTAAAGCTTAACGGCGCCGCCGCCCTCATTGCTGGGGATGACTCCATCGTCTCCGTCAACCGGGACTATGTTGCCTTGCGCCGCAAAATAAGGAAAGCTGGAAATCGGATTGCCGGGCGCCCAGACGGCGTCCGCGTCCACGACCTCCCCGCCCGCGACCACGGTGCCGGTATTAGCGAAAAGGTAGTAACCATGGCTTGGAATCTCGTCGTTGTAATAACTAAGTTGTATGGTCTTCTCCGATGAATCAGAGGCGCGCTGGAATTTAAGACCTATATTTCCGCCCAGGGTCCAGGTGAAGGTGGTCGGATTAAAGACCTCAATATACTCCTGATCAAAGTTGGGAGTGACGGAAACGTCAATAGTGCTGCCGACCACTTGGCTGATTACAAGATGATCGTTAAGCCAGGGATAACCGGTAATTCTTCCGGAGCCGATCTTCGCCATATCGAAATTATTCGTCTGGGTGTTGCCGGCCGCTACAACCACGCTCTTCGTTGCTGTGTAATAACCGGTGGCGGAAACCATAAGAGTATAAGTCCCGGGGGTGGTAATTATATTATATAGCCCTGAAGAGCTGGTGGTATCGCTGCAGCCTGAGGCCTCAACCACCTGAACCAGAGCCCCGCCGATAGCCACTGAAGACGTGGTTCTGATTACGCCGTTAAAGACGACATTGGCTATTATAGTGTCCGGATTACTCAGAATACTGCGCACTGTCACTTTTCTCTTACCTCTTCCGGACTCCCACATCACGGTTATAGTAATGCGCTTCATGCCTGTATCCGCGATATTGGGCGCAAGCGTTGCAAGCGCGCCAGAATCCTCTTTTATCCCCTGCACATAGGTATAGCGCGTATAGGTAACGCCAGCCTCCATGATCTGCTCCGGAGGAAAGTAGCCTTCATCGTATTCCACGAACTCAGGCGCAAAATCAGCAACATTATAGGCCGGGCTGGAAGTCACAACTACCTGGTAGTATGACTTCTGCTTTAATATCTGCATCTTTTCCTGCGCCAGGTTGGAAGCAAGCGTTTTGTTTTTGGCAAGCTGCACGGTTTTTTGTATATATTCGAAGGAGCCCATCATGCCGACTACGCCTATGGTCAGGATAGCGAGCGCTATCATAAGTTCCACCAGCGTGAACCCGCGGCGGCCCGGGAAGTTATCGCCCGAAAACAAACCTTCTCCGCCGGAGAATATCCGGCACAGGCTGAAATGCTTGTTCAATAACCGCATCTTTAATCCTTAGTAAAACCACTCGGCGGCAGTCTGGAAGTCCCGTCCCTGGTCCGCAATTTAACGCATATAAACACGCGGCAAATCCGCACCCTTTGCGTTCTGAGCCAAAAAGCCGGCTGAGCGCGGCAGAGACTAACCACTATTCACTGTCCACTAACCACTTCCCAATTACGGGTACGATCCCGCGTCTTCATCCGCTTCGGCCGGGGATTCCTTCCCGGTGGGCTTGGCGCCAGCCGGTTCATCAGCCATTATATCATCTACCGGCTCCTGAACTGCGGGGGCGGCCTTTTTCTTCAGCGCGCGCTTCTTTCGGGGCGCGGCCTGGTCCGCGGCCGGGGCCTTGTCAACCACTACCTGTCCCGCTTCCTCGTCTATATCCGTGGGAAGAGGGGCGGCGGATTCACCGCCGGCTTTGGCTTTCTTTCTCTTTATAACTTTCCGCTTCTTTACGGGCTTTGAAGCGTCGACGGAAGCTTCTGCCGGCTTCTTTCTGGCGGCAAGCATAGCGTCGTAAGTCTGGCGCTGGTCGTCATCCAGGAACTCGCGGATCGCGTCCGGCAGATCCTTGCTTATCCTGGTCATCTCATATTTTAACTCATTGACCTTGAACCGCCATTTTTTCTCTTCGGCGGAAGCCTTGTCATATTCCTTGAACAGCTTGTCGAAATTTTTACTCTTCTTGTCCACAGCCGATTTAATGCGCTGCTCCTGCTTGGTGCTCAGGCGCAGGTCGGCGCTTAGGTCAGCCAGGACCTTTTGAGAGTCCGGCCTCTGGATATCGGCTTCCGCGGCCGGCGCGGACATTGCAGTCTCCATACCGGGCAACGCCGGCAACAATTGGTCAGCCGCCTTAACTGAGGGCGCGAGCAGCGCCAACGCCGCGCAAATAATCACTTTTCTGGTCATTAAGCCTCCATATCTATGATCCGACCGCACTTCCGCTTTTCAGCAGGAGCGGTATAAACTGCAATTATAACATAAAATATTTGCACATTGACATTGCGCGCCGCCATTGTTATATTATTAATGTCTTTACTGAATTACGGTCCCCGGAACCTGCTTTTATGGAAGAAGAAAACAAACAAAAAAGTTCAGTCCTCTGGATCTACCTGATCCCGGTCTTCATCCTCGCCGCGTGGCCCGCGTTCCAGTGGATGAAGAAGGCCAATAACGGTAATATTGAGCTTTCCCAAGATGACTATTCGCTCTTCAACTCCGAGGACGGCGAGATCCGCAAGACGGCCGCGCCCGCCAGGCCTGAATTCAACGACGGCATCATGGGCGTTCGATATAAATCAAAGCCAAGCAAGACTGAGAACGAAAATATCATTACCGAAGAGCGTGAACAGAAAAAGGCGTCGTCCGGGAAGCAGCCCTCAACCGCGAGCCAGGGACGGGGAAAACAGGACGTAACGGACCCGATAAAGGCGCAGGAACAGCGATCTATCGGCTTCACCAGCGGCTTCCTGGAGGCCGCGGCGCGAAGGATCATGAATAATCCTAAGGCCGTAAACGCGCTTTTCAGCAATAAATACGTAATCAACGGCTTCATGGCAAGGAACACGGTAAAAGCGGCTACCGGAAGCACACAGGGCCTCAATAATTTTCTGAAAGGCGACGGGCCGACCAATTTCATGAATAGTCCGGTTGTCCGGGCGGCTCTGAAAAATCCGCAGGTCGTCAGCGCCGTGGCCACCAGCGGCATTGTCACAGCCCTGCTGAACACCCCCGCCGGCAAAACCCTTATGAACGACCCCTCCGCGCTTGGGGCACTAGTAACATCCAACCCGGAACTTATGGCTATGGCTATGTCCAACCCAAGCATAATGAATATGCTTAAAGGCAACCCAGACGTGTCCGATATAGCGAAAAAGTTCAACCTGCGCAGCATAAAAAAACAACACTAAACCACGGAACGTTTTCGCAAATTTAGCGAAGTTTCCGTGTTTTTATTTATATTTTATAGCTTGTAGATCAGAATTGACCCGCCGACGTTTTCTATCGGAATAAGTTTATCCAGCCATGAATAGTCCAGAGGATTTTCGGGGGTTTTTTTGAGCCGGGAATTCTGATAGAAGTTGGCGGAAACCGCCAGATAGCTGCCCTCCGGGGGCCGGCCGTTCTGAACATGCCATTCAAGCATGCTATCTCCAATATAATATTTCGCCGGCGGCACACCCGGGAACACATCAATATATATTTTTTTTATTCCAAGCGCTTCAACCCGCGCGGCAAGCCTTTTCAGGTCCTGCCCCCAGTCGGTATTTGAGTCGGTAAGATACTTGTAACCATTCTTATACCCGCCGACGAATTCGTTATAGTAGGACAGGTAATACGGATAGCTAAAAATGCCGGCCGCCACATACCAGACAACCGACACGGCGACCAGAAGCGAAGCCAAAAGCGACGCCCCTGAGGAAGGATTGACTTTTTTATTCCAAAGCATCCGCGCCGCGGTAAAGTCCAGCATGCTTGCCGTTTTTGAAACATAAACTATAGCGAAAGCGTAAATCGGGAGCATATAGCGGACACCCAGGTTCAACTTCCCGTTCATGCCGATATACATCAGCGCGGCCGGCAAGGTCCAGAAATACCATTCCGTAAACCACTCTTTGTGATTTGTTC
Source organism: Elusimicrobiota bacterium (assembly GCA_037137395.1). Taxonomy (GTDB): domain Bacteria; phylum Elusimicrobiota; class Elusimicrobia; order Elusimicrobiales; family UBA9959; genus YA12-FULL-51-18. Next base: position 121,070 of record JBAXKK010000001.1, on the reverse strand, counting down.
TCTTCCAGAACGCCGCTGTCAGCAGAAATAAAACAAATAATCCGATCTGGGTTTTCAAAGCCAGCGCGACCGGATAATAATACCACCACCCTTGGTTTGACACCATGCCCAGCAAATACGCGTCATGCCCGCCTGACACGCGCGCGGTGACCATGGCGAACCCGAGAATATATTGGGCCAAAGGGCGGGTGAAAACATTGCCGGAAAGCAGAGGCAAAAATTTAGCTAAAACCCCCTCATTCGGCAAAGATTGGCGTATAAGCTCACGCTGAACCTCAGCAGGCATATTAATTGTGTGCGGGAAATAAAATATCCAGGCGACTATTACGCCCGCGAAACAAATAATCGCGAAGCTAAAAACGCCCGCGAAAAACCTTTTCCGTCTGTCCGGCCCGTTTATCTCCTGAAGGAAGGTCTCCGGCTTTTGTCCGCGCTCCCTGAAAACAAGCATAATTAAAACAAGGAAATAAACCGGCAGGCAAACAGCGGCCGAAAATTTTGTGACAAGAACGAGCCCGAAGGTCAGCCCCGTCCCCAGAAGTCTTTTCCAGCCCGGTTGCTGAAGATAGTAATAGAGCGCCATCATATTCACAAAAAAGGCGAATGACACCCCTAGATCCGTAGTGACAAATCGCGAGTGAGCGATGATCGCCGTATTAAACGCGTAGAGCGTCAGGGCTAAAATCCCCGCCTTATCGCCATAAAGCTTCCGGGACCACAAAAAAACAAAATAGCCTAACATGAGCGAAATGGACATGACCGGAACGCGGGCCAGGATATTAAGCTGGTCGGGATCGTTGCCCAGTTGATATAAAAATCTCCAGCCTATCTCCCACTGGTTGTTGACCACCGGATCATTAGCCTGCCAATAGGCGTAAGGGAATTTCACTCCGATCGCCAAAAGCGGCAGGGCCGCCAGATCTTTAATGAGCGGCGGATGCTCGGGATTAAGCCGATAGTCGCCGCGGGTTACATATGAAAAGCCGGAAGGAATATGCGCCGCCTCGTCAACGATATTAGAATCGCCTTTGGATGAAAAAAACATTAATCCGGCCATCACGATAAGGATAGCCGCGACACTCAGCCTAATCCGATTCTTACTGATAAATCCGAACATTTCCGCTCCCGGCCCGGCAGATTCTTATTTATACTTTCCGGTTAACTGATTCCACCGGATCAAAAAAATAGCCTTGAATGAACTCATCATATCACTGATCTTAAAATTGGAAGCGCCGGCGTCATCATACCAGACCACCGGAACCTCAATCATGGAAAACCCGAAAATCTTCGCCAGAACCAAAACTTCCGAATCAAAATCCCAGGTTTTTATCCGGCACTTAGGAAAAATCTTCTCCGCGGCTTCTTTTGAACACATCTTAAAGCCGCAACGGCTGTCGGTGAAGCTTTGACCCAGAAGAACCGTGAAAGCCAGGTTTCCGCCGCGGGAAACCAGCGCTCTGAAGCGGCCCTGTTTCATTTTCGCGGTGTAACGAAGGGCGTGGCCGTAAATTACAACCTCAACAACATCCCCCACCGCAAGCCAAAATGACTTAAACCAGTTTCCGGAAGGAATGACCGCCTCGTCAGAGTATCTGGTCCCCAGCACAATATCGTAGTTGTCCAAGAACGGAAGCAGTTTTTCAACCTCTTCAAACCTGGTTGAATTATCGGCATCCATAAAAATCCGGAAGTCTCCGCGCGCTTTAGCCATCCCCAGCTCTACGGCCAGACCCTTCCCGTTTCCGACACACTTTTCGTCAGTATTTAAAATTTGATAATCGGGGTAATCTTTTAACCGCTCCGCGGCGATCCCAACCGAATTATCAGTGGAACGATCGTTCACAAAAACTATTTCAATATTGAAATTCCTGAGCTTTTGAGACTCAGCCTTAATGTGATCGATAGTTTCCCCTATTTTTTCCGCCTGATTGCGGGTCGGGATAATAACGCTTATTGTTTTCCTTAGCAAATTCCCCCCTGGTCGGTATGTTCCTGCGCGCTTTTCGGGACTCACCGCTTTTTACCCGGCATTTTCAATTTCGCCAAATAGCAAGCGCACTGATAATATAGCGATATGAGCCTGCCCCTGTCAACGGAACGCGGGCAGGCAAAGTATGATTTGAAAGGATAAACCTCTGGCGATGCCGGTGGAGTGGGTGGCAGGGGAACCGGATAAGCGGAACCGTCCGGAAGCCGAGCATACGGAGCGCGGAGGCTGGGTGGAGCTTTTGCGACACTGGGCCCGCAACGGAAGTGCGCGACGCCGGTTCCGCGTTCCGGGCCCCTGACAGGACCCGCAAACCCTACATTGTCAACACACACACAAGTCTTGACGCTACCGGGGCAGGAAAACCGGGGCCCGGGCGCGACGTTTACCGGTAACCGGGCCCATTCCGGTTTTATGTTATAATAATTAAATCCTATACATAGCGGGGAGCAGATTTACTATGTGGCAGACATCCCTTTCTTTTGTTTCAAATTCGGCCCAAATCCTGTTTTTTTTGATCGGCATTTTTTACGCGTTCCTAAGCTTGCGCGGTTTCCGCGGCGTCCCAACCCCGCCGCTGCGAGCGTCAAAAAAACTCCGTTTCGCCCTTATTCTACCCGCTTACAATGAGGAAAAAGTAATCAGATTTTCAACCGAGAGCCTCCTTAAGATAAACTATCCGCGTGAGCTTTTTGACGTGTTCGTAGTCACCGACCACTGCACGGACGCCACCGAAGAGATAGCTCAGGGGCTGGGCGCCTGCATCCTGAACCATTCCGGGCCCGGCAGGAGGGCCGGCAAGGGCCGCGCGTTAAAGTGGGCGGTGGCCGAAATACTGAAGAACGGATGCTATGACGGTTTCTGCTACTTTGACGCCGATTCGCTGGCGCATCCCGATTTCCTGAACGTGATGAACGACCACCTCTCCATGGGTGAAGAGGCGATTCAGGGCCGACAGCTTACAAAGAACGAGGATGTCTGGCTCTCAATAATACTTTCCTCCAGCCAGATTTTAATGAACAGACTGCTGCAGATCCCTAAATATATGAGCGGCCTATCAGCGACGCTGCACGGCAAAGGCATGTGTTTTTCAAAACGCATCACCGAGAATTTTTCCTGGGACGAGACCTGCCTTACTGAAGATATCGAAATGCAAATGCGCCTTATACGCCACGGGGTTCGCATAACCTGGGCGGAGGGCGCCGTGGTCTACAACGAGGAGCCCGTCACCATAAGGCAATACCTGAAAAGGAACATCCGCTGGACACGGGGCTCAATGGTCGTCGCCAAGCGGCATTTCAACGGCTTGCTGACGAGAATGCTGAAACACCGGGATCTTAAAGCTTTTGAAGGGGTGCTTTACTGCGGCGGCGTTTATAAGCTGATCGCGATGATAATTTTCACCAGCGTCCTTCTTCTCCTGACCACGGATCCTTTTATTTTTTATTTTTGGCTTTACCACAAGCTGCCCGGAGCCAACTTCGGAGAGAAATTCCTGGCGATGCTGCCGCTGTTTTTTTACCCTGTTCCGGCATTGGCGGTAGAGCGGGCTAATTTCAATTTATACATCGGATACTTCCTGACGCCGGTGCTGGGCGTTTTACGGTTCCCTGTTCTTTTCGGCGGACTGCTTCGCCGCGACGCGGTATGGGGAAGAACTGAACATTCCAGCCAGGTAGGCATAGCGGACCTAGTGGAACCTCAGAGTGTTTCCTGATATCCGCTGCGCGGTTTTATTTTGGTTGACAATTATCAAATAAAATTCCTATATTGGGCTTATACTATAAGGCTAGGGCTGAGTTTTTTATTCGCTACGCTTCACGACTTCAGCGCTTTAGCATAAGTTACAGGAGGCAGTAAATGAATCGGACTAAAATATTAGGTTTAGCGGCGGCGTTGCTTATCTCAGGCGCGGCCTACGCTTCCGCCAGTCAGAAGATAGTAACTTTTGATTCTTCCTTTAAAGCGGCGGACAGAATCGTCGGCATAGAGCGGATGGGCGGCAGAGTAACCAAGGATTTACGCATCATAGAAGCGGTCGTCGCCGTCTTCGCCGACAATGTAACAGACGCTGACATCAAATCACTGAAAGGCGTCACCGGTGTTGAAGAAGACCTCTACCTGAAGTGGATAGAGGAGACCCCCGCGGCCCTCCCCCTTTCCTATGTGACGGACGGACTCAGCAGCATAAAAAATGAAGGAGTGGAGACGCAGGAATCTCTCCAGATCCCGGCTAAGCCGGCGCTCACGCCCGAGGAAACCGAGATTCCCTGGGGCGTTAAACGGGTCAACGCTCCCGGCGTCTGGAACACAACCATGGGCGAAGGCGTAAAGGTGGCAGTGATCGACACCGGGATAGACTATAATCACCCCGACCTTAAAGCCGTTTATGCCGGCGGCTACAACGCCATAGTTTCCACGAAGACCCCTCTTGACGACCAGGGCCACGGCACGCATGTGTCCGGCACCATCGCGGCCGTAAGGGACGCGAAAGGCGTAGTAGGTATCGCCCCCAGAGTCCAGCTTTACGCGGTAAAAGTTCTTGACGCCAACGGTTCGGGCTCGTACTCCAATATCGTAGATGGCATACAGTGGGCCGTGAATAATAAAATGCAGGTCATCAACATGAGCCTGGGCGGCGGATCCGGCACACCCGCTCTCCAAAAAGTCATGGAAGCGGCGGATAAAGCGGGCGTGACCATAGTCTGCGCGGCTGGCAACGACTCAGGACCGGTCAACTACCCGGCCAAGTATCCTCAGGCCATAGCGGTATCGGCGTCCGACTCCATGGACAAATTGGCTTATTTCTCCTCCAGAGGCGCTGAAATAGCTTTTATAGCTCCCGGAGTGGATGTCCCCTCAACCTATAAGGGCTCCGCCTACAAAACAGCGTCCGGAACCTCCATGGCTTCCCCCCATGTGGCGGGCCTGGCGGTGATCGCTGTAGCCGGCGGCGCGAACACCCCGGCAAAAGTAAGAGCGGCCCTTAATAAAGCCGCCTCAAGCCTCGGCATGAAGCCGACCGAAGAGGGCGCGGGAATGATAGACGCGGCCAAACTCGCCGGAAAATAAAAAGATTGGACAAATAATCAAAGAAAAAGTCCCGCGGAATAATTCCGCGGGACTTTTTCTTTCCCCTGTACCCTCACCCCTAAACCCTGTCTTTTCTACCAACCGTAGCCCTCTCCGGTCATCTGGCTGAGCCGCTCATCCACGATCTTGGCCTTATTGGCTTTTCTGTTTTCAAGGTTCTTCTTAAGTTTGGCCAGGTCCTTCTCCATCCGGCCTATCCTTATCTCCTGACCCTTCAGGCGCAGGTCAAAGAGCTCTGAAACCTTGGTTCTAAGCTCCGCTTTGATGGCCGGTTTTTCGGAGTCCGTGGCTTTATCGTATTTCAGCCCCAGCTCTTTTGTGGCGAATTCAAGCGATAATTCCCTGACAGCGTCACGCTCCATATTCGCGTCAGCCTCAAACCTAGCGCCGGAGAGCATCTTGCCGCCCATCATAAGCAGCATCTTATATTTACCCGGAGCCGCGGTTTTGAAACCGGCCAGTTTCTCGGCGAAGCCAGCGTCGTGTTTTTTAATCACGGCTATGGTTGCGTCTTCCGATATTAACCCGAGGCCGCCCCCGCGCTCCCTGGCCCCCTTCATCTCCCTCATCTCATTCATGCCATCAATCCGCTGCTTTTCCTTCCCCCGCGCCTCATCTATCGCGCCCTTACCTCCGGGCTGCTCTGACTGGCCATGCCAGCCTGGCGCCTCGCCAATGTCCCTGGGCTCATCCATATCCTGCGCGGCCGCGTATATGGCCGGCATCACCGCCAGCGCCAGTGTCCCGAACAGAGTTATCAGTTTCTTTTTCATATAGCCTCCCTTATTATTGCGTCATCAGCCTTTAGGCGGCTTTTTCAGCCGCCTGCTCTTTTTGATTCTCTATGTCAGCATAGCCGTAATCAAAATCCGCCGAAGAAGAATAAACGATGTCGTCCTGCAGGTTGTAAATACCATATTCCATAGTGTCCAACCGCGATTCCATATCGCCCAGGCCGACGCCTCCGCCCCTTGGCGCCAGGGCCTGGAACGCCAGCAGGAACGCCGCGGTGACTGCCCCGGCCAGGGACAGGCGCCTGAACCCGGCCATAAACCGCTCTGCCAACGGCGCGCCGCGCGCGGCCTGAACCAACTCAAAGGCCCTAAGCGCGGGAGCCTCAGGCTTGAAAGCCGAGAAATCCGCCGAAAGGTTTTTGAGCACGGCCAAATCAGCCGCGCATTCGGCGCAACCGGCCAGATGAGCCTCAAGCTCCGCGGCGGATCCTGACAGTTCTCCGTAGAAGTAGAGTATGGTCTTTTCTTTATATCCGCAGTTCATAACATTTACCTTCTCACTAGTATAACGCGGCAGGGCCGGTTTTTATTGCATCAATAGCCGAGAAAACATTTCCTTATCTGTCTGTCCTCCGCTCTCAGTCTTTCAGTTCCGACCGCACTTTAGCCATCGCTCGCGACATGCGGGCCAGAACGGTGCCGATAGGCACTCCCAGAATATCAGCTATCTCCTTAAATGACAGGCCGGAATAATGTCGCATCAGGAAGATCTCGCGCTGTTCAGCGGAAAGATGATCAAACGCAGCCTGAAGCGCGGCGGCGCGCTCACCTTCCTCAAGGAGTTTATCCGGCCCCGGTTCAGGGGAAGCCAGCATATCCGCCAGCGGGACCCCGCCCTCTCCGGCCGCGTCCAGCGATTCTTCATGCCGGCGGGAACCGGAGCGAAAATGATCCATTGCCGCGTGATGGGCCACGGTGAACAGCCAGGCGGAGAACTTTTCACGCTCTCCGTAGGAATTAATTTTCTTTATTACCTTAATAAAAACTTCCTGAAGCAGGTCGTCGGCCGCGTCGCGGTCGCGTGAAAGCCTGAGGATATAGGCGTAAAGCCGGTCTTTGTACCTGCTTATCAATTCGTCCAAAGCACCGGCGTCGCCTTCTTTGAAGGCTTTTACCAGCTCGGCGTCAGCAATATCCATTCCGCTCCTTTATATTTTTTTGTTCAGCGCCCTATAATTTCATACGATATAAAATAGATTCTATAATTTTACCGGCCCCAGATGAAAAAAACAATTTACCGGGTTTCAATGTTCTCCGGCCTGCTTCTTGCGCTCTGCCTTTTTCCCGGCAGCGTTGCGGCCGCAGACGCCTCGCAGGCATACCGGCTTTACCTTGACGGCAACCTGTCAAAGTCGGCATCCGCCTACATGGAACTGGCCGCGGCACCAACCGGGACCATCGAACCCCTCATGGACGCGGCCATGGTATATAAGCAGTTGGGCCGCTACGCCGCCGGCACCGCCGCGCTTGAACAAGCTCTGCGGCTCGATCCCTACCAAAGCGATATTCTCTCGGAACTGGGCTGGCTCAAATTCCATCAGGCCGATTACGAGGGAGCCAAGGCCTGTTTTGAGCGGGCTTTGCGCATCCAGCCGCTGCATGTCCGCGGCATCCTGGGCCTTACCAGCGTCTATTCCAATCTCGGAGATAAAGAAAAAACTCTTGAGTACCTGGACCGCTACCGGAAGCTGCGCCCGGATTTCGCCGGAGTGGATTATGTCATGGCCTGGAATTACATGAATTTTAAGATGTATAAAGAGGCTCAGGAAAGCCTTATAGAAGCCCTGCGCAAAGATGCCTCTTTTACAGAGGCGCGCCTGCCGCTGGCCGGCATCTACACCCGGGAAGGCAAGTTTAACGAGGCGTGGAACCAGTATTACCGCGTTCTGGACTACGCCCCCAACCACCCCCTCGCCTCCAAAATGATGAAAGTGCTGGAAGGCAAACTTTCAAAACAGCCAGAAGAGATACGGCCTCCTTTCCGGATCGTGAAGCCGCTGAAAATGGCGCCGGTCCCAGTTTTAGACGAGCTCACCAGCGCGGTCACGGTTCGCGTGGGTATAGGCACCGGCAATACCGGCAGGCAGGGCAGAAATAATATCCTGAAATTTAAATCGTACGAAGGCCTGATAATACGGAGCAAGGCCAGCGGGAAAGTTCACGCGAGGATTCCTCCCGACGAGATCTGGACAGCTGTATTTAAAAACGGGAAGCTGGCGCTGACGGATTCAAACGGAGCGGCCTTTGGCAGCTTCAGCGAGGCGCTGATCATCAGGTCCGGAAACCTGAAGCGCGGCACCATAATTTTTGAAAACGTCAGGACCGCCCAGAATCCCTGGGTCAGGTATTCAGACCGGGAATACCGCGGCTTAATGGAAATCTACCCCATACCCGGACGCGGCCTGGGTATAGTGAATATCGTGGACATGGAGGTCTACCTGCTGGGCGTGGTCCCGAGCGAGGTCGCGGCTCAGTGGCCTTACGAGTCGCTGAAGGCTCAGGCGGTCCTGGCCCGCACGCAGGCCATTATACGCCGCGCCAGAGGCGGCACGCACAAGGCTGACGGGTACCACATGTGCGACGGACAGCATTGCCAGGCGTACAAGGGCGTTATGACCGAGGCCAACACTACCGACAGGGCGGTGCTTGAGACGGAAGGAGAGCTCCTCACTTATCACGCCAAACCCGCCTACACTTTCTATCACTCCAATTGCGGCGGTTACATCCAGGCCTCGTCGGAGGTGACGGGCTGGGGCGACTCCCCTTATCTCACCACTCACCAGGATCTGCCGCCTGATATTGCCAAACCGATAGACTCCCCCTGGAAGTTTCACCAGTGGATAACCGGAGATCCGCCGGCCAACTGCAATTATCCGGGCCGGGTGCGCGCCGCCGAATTCCGCTGGGTGCGCATCATTAAGCAGAAAGATATAGAGTTCCGAATAAACAAGAGCTACAATATCGGGACGCTGCTGGACCTGATCGCCATTAAACGCAGCCCGTCGGGAAATGTTAATTCCCTGAAGATGGTAGGCTCTAAAAAAACCGTCACCGTTGAGCGCGAACATCTCATCCGAAATATTCTGGGCTTCAGTTCCATAAAGAGCACTTTGTTTTTCATAGAGGTGAACCGTTTCAAAAACGGGAAGGTGCGGAACTACTGGATCTACGGCGGGGGCTGGGGTCACGGCATCGGAATGTGTCAGTCGGGCGCGGCGGGGCTGGCCGGAAAATACGGAAAGAGCTACCGCGAAATAATTGAGTTCTATTTTCCCGGCACAAAAATTAAAAAAATTAAATATGTTAAAAAAAAGTCCGCGGCGGCGCGGGAAACCCGGCGGCCGGCGGCGACAACCGCCGCTACGCACTCCCTTCAGACGCTGAACTAAACAACCCCACATCAACATTCCCCCAGGAGAAAAAGAAAAGGCCCTTTGAACTAAAGGGCCTTCGCTCACGAACTACAAGCGGACGAATTATTTCCGTTTCGCTTTCTTCGCGACTTTCTTCGCGACTTTCTTTACGGCTTTCTTCACCGCTTTTTTAGCTTTCTTTGCCATTGTTGTCTCCTTTACTATTTAACGCTGCTTATTGAGTTTACATCATGCATAAAAAAAATGCAATAGTTTTTTTATTTTTATTTTATTTATTTTTCTTCTTTTTATTTTTAAAGTTGCTGCGCCCGTTCCCGTCTTGCTATTCTGGTGCGCTCTGCCGCGTTTATTTGACTTCCCACGCGTCCGGGCCGGATAGCAGCGACTCCAGTTCATTATCTTTTGTGTCGCCTATCGCCGCCACCTGGTCGTAATAAAGTTCTTCATACGAAGGCTTTTGCGTCGCGCGGAACACGCCGAGCGGGATCGGAAATTCAGGAGCCTGAAAGCCGCTTATCAGATAAGCCATCTCCGCGTTGGTCTCGTCGTAAACAGCCACCTCGCCCGGAACGTCACCGGCTTTAAACTCCAGTATCTCGGGCCTGAAGTTATTAAACGCTATGCCTTTATTTTTATTCTTTCCAAAGACAAGCGGTTTGCCGTGCGCCACCCTGATTATCGAATCCTCCTTATTTTCCGGATCCTTGAGGGCGTCAAATTCTTTATCGGTGAACGGCACGCATTTCTGCAGGATCTCCACGAACGTAGTGCCTTTATGTTTGGCCGCCCTCTCCAGTATGGCGGTAGTTCCGGCCATATCGGTATCGATGCCGCGCGCGACAAAAGTGCAGTCCAGGCCGATGGCGAACCGCGCCGGATTAAACGGAAAGTCTATCGTACCCATGGGCGAAGACTTGGTCTTTGCGCCCAATTGCGTGGTGGGGCTGGCCTGGCCCTTGGTCAGCGCGTAGATGCGGTTATTAAACAGCACTATCTTCAGGCCGATGTTGCGGCGGATGGAATGCATGGTGTGGTTGCCGCCGATAGAGAGGCCGTCCCCGTCGCCGGTGATAACCCATACGGCCAGCTCCGGGTTAGAAAGCTTTACGCCAGTGGCGATAGCGCAGGCCCGGCCATGGATGGAATGGAAACCGTAGGTGTTTACATAATACGGAAAGCGGCTGGAGCAGCCGATGCCGGAGACCACCACGTATTTTTCGTGCGGTAACCCCATGCCGGCCATAACCTTCTGCAGCTGGTTTAGTATGGCAAAGTCGCCGCAGCCGGGGCACCACTTGACCGGGAGGGTGGAGGCAAAATCTTTAGCGGTAAGTTTAGCGTTTTCCATTTTTTAATTTCCCCTCAGGATTTCTTTTATCTTGCCCAGAACTTCTTCGGCGTTCAGCGGCTGGCCCTGCACCTTGTTTAAGCCTATAGGCTCAAGAGCGTAAGCCGAGCGCAGCATCATCCTAAACTGTCCCGTGTTCTCCTCAGGCACAAGCACCTTGCGGAAGCGCCGCATGATGGTGCCAAGGTCCGCCGGGAGCGGATTAACGAATTTGATATGTATGGCCGAGACGTTAAGTCCTGTCTTGCGGGCCTCGCTTACGGCTTGTGTTATGGCGCCGAAAGTGGAACCCCAGCCGACCACCAGCAGTTCACCTTCCGCTGCGCCGTATATTTTTGTCGGCGGTATCTCCCTGACCACGCGGGCAACTTTCTCGTCGCGGATCTTCGTCATCTTCTCATGATTCTCGGCGTCGTAGCTTATGGCGCCTGAATTTTCCGCCTTCTCCAGACCGCCGGTGCGGTGTTCATAGCCTTTCATGCCGGGGCTGGCCCAGGGACGTCCAAGAGTGTCGCTGTCACGCATATACGGCTTAAAGTCTTCGGAGCGCGGCATGGGCGGCAGCTCAAACTTCGGCAGCTCGCCGAGCTTCGGGATCCTGAACGGCTCGGAGCCGTTAGACAGATAGGAATTGGAAAGAACTATCACCGGCGTCATGTATTTTACGGCTATGCGCGCGGCCTCCAGCGTAGTGGTGAAACAATCGGCCGGACTTGAGGCGGCCATGACCACCAGAGGCGACTCGCCATGGCGGCCGTAGACGGCCTGCAGCAGATCCGACTGCTCGGTCTTGGTGGGCAGGCCGGTGGACGGCCCGCCGCGCTGAACATTAACAACTACCAGCGGCAGCTCAGCGATCACGGCAAGGCCGAGCGCTTCGATCTTAAGCGAGAGGCCGGGACCGCTGGTGCCGGTGGCCGCCATGCAGCCGGCGAAGGACGCGCCGATGGAGGCGCAGGCCGCGGCTATCTCGTCTTCGGCCTGGTAAACAACGACATCGTTTGCCTTATGCTTGGCCAGAGTGTGAAGTATCTCGGAAGCCGGAGTTATAGGATAAGAGCCGTAGAAAAGTTTGCGCTTCAGCAGTTTCGCCGCCGTGATAAGGGCGTAGGCCGCGGCCTCGTTGCCGGTCAGGTTGCGGTATTTGCCCGGAGTCACGGGGCTCTTCTTTATCTGGAAGCGCGCGTCAAAGATCTCGGTGGCGTCCGCGTAGTTGCGGCCGGCCGTCAGCACATTTATATTGGCCTCGGCCAGCTCGGGGGTCTTTTTGAATTTGGTCTTTATCCAGTTGACTGTCGGCGCGAGCGGCAGCCCGTACATCCAGTACATGATGCCCAGCATGTAAAAATTTTTACATTTCGCGATCTGTGATTTTGCGAGCTTAGAGTCTTTAAGCGCGCTTTCGGTCAGGGCGGTGACGGGGATGGCAATGACGCGGTAATTTGAAAGAGTGTCGTCTTCCAGCGGATTGGCCGCATACCCGGCTTTCTCCAACGCGGCGGGCGTGAAAGCGTCCGAGTTGGTAATAATTACCGAGCCCTTATCTATATTCCTTATATTAACAGCCAGAGCCGCGGGATTCATCACTATAAGCACATTCGGCTTATTGCCCGGAGTCAGAACGGATTCGTCACCGAAGCTTATCTGAAAACCGCTTACCCCGCCCAGCGATCCTGCCGGGGCGCGGATCTCGGCCGGGTAGTCCGGCAGGGTGCTCAGATCATTGCCAGAAATGGCCGTGGCGTTGGCAAACTGGCTTCCGACCAGCTGTATCCCGTCGCCGGAATCACCCGCGAAGCGTATGGTTACCGAGTCCAGCTCGCTGACCTTTATATTCTTGGAGGATTTCATCATCCGGGGGCCTCTCTTAAATGGCAGTGGATAGTGTTTAGTGAATAGTGATCAGCGGGAAAAAATTACTACCGGCTACCAACTACTGGCCGCTGTTTACTAAGCGCTACTGATTATGGACTGGACTTACCTGTTCAAATTATACTACAAAATATATTATGAAACTTCTTGAATACGAGGGCAAGGATATATTTGAAGCTTATAAGATACCGATACAGGCCAGATTCGGCGTGGTCAGGATAGGCGACAGCGCGGATAAAGTTAAGCTGGACGGCACGGGGCCCTGGGTCGTTAAGGCCCAGGTCTTGACAGGCGGTCGCGGCAAGGCCGGCGGAGTTAAAATAGCCGCCACAAAAGAAGAAGCGCATACCTATATACAAAACATGCTGGGCATGAAAATAATCACCCACCAAACTCAGGGCCAAGCTCTCACGGTTGAGGAAGTGCTGGTGGAAGCCGCCTGCGCGCCAGAGCGCGAGATATACATATCCGTAGTCCTTGACCGCAAAACGGCTACGCCGATGATAATAGCCTCAGCGGAAGGCGGCATGTCCATAGAGGACCTGGCCCGCACAAAACCGGAATTTATCATAAAATTACCCGTTGATATCAACACGGGGCTGCTGGACTTCCAGGCCAGGGAACTGGCCTTCGGGCTGAAGATTCCCAAAGAACATTTCCGCGAGTTCCTTGCCGTAGCCAAAGCCATCGTCAAATTATTTGTGGATTACGATGCCAGCCTTGTGGAAATTAATCCGCTGGCGATCACCAAAGACGGAAAGCTGATAGCCGTTGACGCTAAGATAGTCACGGACGATAACGCCCTTTTCCGACATAAAGATCTGGAAGCCAAAGCCGACCACGAAGCTTCCGAAATAGAGCGGGAAGCCAAAGCTATCGGCATCAATTACATCGGACTGGACGGATCCATAGGCTGCATGGTGAACGGAGCCGGCCTCGCCATGGCTACGCTGGACACGGTGAAGCTCGCCGGCGGGTCCGCGGCCAACTTCCTGGATGTAGGCGGCGGAGCGAATGTTGAACAGATTACCAAAGCCTTCCAGATAATTCTGAAGGACGCGAAGGTTCGCGCCGTCCTGGTAAATATCTTCGGCGGCATTATGAAGTGCGATAACATCGCCCTGGGAATAGTGGAAGCTACTAAAAAAGTAAAGCTGAACGTGCCGCTGATCGTACGCCTTGAAGGGACCAATGTTGAGGAAGGCAAAAAGATTTTAGAAGATTCCGGGATAAAGATAGAGCAGGCCGATTCCCTGTGGGAAGCCGCCCAGAAAGCGGTGAAAGCGGCCAAGTGACAGGGGACAGGGTGCAGGGTAGAGGGTATAGGGTGAAGAAGTAATAATTTCCTTACCCTAAACCCTGCCCGCCAAACAACCGGCGGAAACCTTAACCCCTATACCCTTTTTTACAAGGAGACAGACCATGTCCATACTTTTAAATAAAAAATCCAGGCTGGTGGTTCACGGCATGACTGGGGCGCAGGGTTCTTTTCACGCCCAGCAGTGCATAGAGTACGGCTCAAATATAGTGGCAGGGGTGACTCCCGGAAAAGGCGGAACGAAACATCTGGACACGCCCATATTCGACACCGCCAGGGACGCGGTCAGGGAGACCGGGGCCGACGCCTCTTTAATTTTCGTGCCGCCGCCTTTCGCGGCCGACTCAATCCTTGAAGCCGCCGAGGCCGGCATAAAGGTGGTCATCGCCATCACCGAGGGCATCCCCGTGCTGGATATGGTGCGGGTCAAGCGGCATCTTCTCCGCCTGGAGCTGGAAGGACGCGGCGTCACGCTGATCGGGCCCAACTGCCCCGGAGTTATAACTCCCGGCGAATGCAAGGCCGGCATCATGCCCGGCTATATCCACAAAAAGGGCAATGTCGGCATCGTCTCGCGGTCCGGCACGCTTACCTATGAGGCGGTCTGGCAGCTGACCAGCCAGGGCCTCGGCCAATCCACCGTGGTCGGCATAGGCGGCGACCCTGTGCAGGGCGTAAACTTCGTGGATGTTCTCAAAATGTTCGAGGCCGACAATGACACTCACGCCGTAGTGATGATCGGCGAGATAGGCGGCTCAGCTGAGGAAGACGCGGCCCGCTATATAAAAGCCCATATGACCAAACCGGTCTTCTCCTTCGTGGCAGGCAAGACCGCCCCTCCCGGCCGCCGAATGGGACACGCCGGGGCCATCGTGGAAGGAGCCTCCGGGACTCACGCTTCCAAAGTTGAAGCTCTCGCGGCCGCAGGCGTCACCGTGGTTGAAAATCTCTCACTGATGGGCGAGACCGTCGCGCTTAAAACAAAGGTTAAAGCCGGAAAAAAATAACATTCAAACCCCCAGACCAGGAACCGGAATATGATAAAACGATATGTGTTGGAAAACAATCAGCTGGTGCAGACCGAGGCGGAAACGCCGCTGGTCTGGCTGCTTATAGACCCCACCGAGGACGAAAAAAAATGGGTAGTCAGCAACTTCAACCTTGACGATCATAACCTCGCCTCGGCCTTTGACCCTGAAGAGCCGGCCCGGATGGAGTTTGAGCCGGACCATCTGGAAATAATATTTAAGCGCCCCAAGAACTATTCCTCCAAGGACCAGTTCCTGTTCAAAGTCTCGTCCATGGGCCTATTCCTGTTCAAGGATAAGCTGATAATAGCCATCTCGGAAGATCTGAACCTGTTCGCCGGCAAGTACTTTAAGAATGTCACCGGGATAAAGGAGATCTTTCTTAAGCTTATCTATAATTCCATCTTCCACTTCATGGAACATTTAAAGGTTATCAATATGATAGCCGATGAGATAGAGCACAAGATTAATTCCTCCATGGAAAACAAGCATCTCCTGAACCTTTTCACGCTGGAGAAAAGTCTGGTTTACTATCTGAACGCGACAAACTCCAACACATACGCCATTGACCGCCTGAAACACAACAGCGAGAAAATAGGGTTTTCGCAGCGCAGCGCGGAATTTCTGGACGATATAATAATCGAAAATAACCAGTGCGCGCGCCAGGCCGAGATCTACTCCAACATCCTGGCAGGCCTGATGGACGCCAGAGCTTCCATCGTCAGCAACAACCTCAATGTGATGATGAAGAACCTTAACGCCGTCGTCATCGCGGTGGCGGTGCCAAGCTTCTTCGCCGGGGTCGGCGGAATGTCCGAGCTCTGCACGGTTACCGGGATATCAAACCCCCGACTGGCTTTTCTGGCTTTTGTGGGGATAATGGCAATTATCGGCCTGATAACCTACTGGATCATCAAACGGGTAGAAAGACACTAAAACAGCAGGGCATAGGGTAGAGGGCTTAGGGGTTAGGGTAAAGTTTAAGGAATAACTCCTGACCTTGTACCCCGTACCCTGTACCCCGTACCCTGTACCCTATATTTATGCCTAAAGTATTTATCATCTCCCTGGGCTGCCCCAAAAACCTGACCGACGCGGAAGTTATGGCCGGTCAGCTTGCGGCGGCGGGTTTTGAGCTGACCGCGGACGAGACACAGGCCGACATAGCTCTGATAAACACCTGCGCTTTCCTCAGTTCCGCCGTAAAAGAGTCTGAAGCGGAAATCAGGCGCTTTATATCTCTCAAGGAGCGCGGCAAAATATCCAAAATAGCCGTCACTGGTTGCCTGGTGGAGCGCGAGAAGCGCCTGCTACTGGAGAAATTCCCGCAGATAGACGCGGTGGTGGGCATAAACGCGCTTGAGCGCATAAATTCAGCCCTGACCGGCAAAACTAATTATATCCTGCCCGCCACGGCGCCGCTGGCCGCGCCCAAACTTAAGGCCCGCCTCACCGCCCCCCATACCGCGTACCTGAAGATCGCCGACGGCTGTGACAACCGCTGCGCCTACTGCGCTATCCCGATGATACGCGGGCGCTTCAGATCCAAACCGCTGAAAGAAGTCGTGACGGAAGCCAAAACCCTGATAGCCTCCGGCGCGCGGGAAATATCCCTCATAGCTCAGGACACAACTTCATACGGCATGGACCTCTACGGTCGGGCAAAACTTTATGAGCTCTTAAAAGAACTGGTAAAGTTGGACGGCCTGAACTGGCTGCGGCTTATGTATGTCTATCCCGAAAAGCTGCCTTTGAAAATACTAAAGCTGATGCGCGACGAGAGCAAGATTTGCCGCTACCTGGATATGCCGCTTCAGCATATCTCGGATAATGTGCTAAAAAAAATGAACCGCCGCTCCACCGAAAAATCAATAAGGGCCAAAATAGCTTCAATAAGAAATATCGTGCCGGACATCGCCCTGCGGACAAATTTTATCGTGGGCTTCCCCGGAGAAACGGAAAATGACTTCAAAAAGTTGAGTTCATTCGTCGCTGAAGCCGGTTTAGACAATGTGGGCGTTTTCGCCTATTCGCGCGAGCCGGGGACTCCGGCTGCAAGCCTGCCGGGGCAGATACCGGAAAAGGTTAAGCTCGCGCGGATGAACGCCCTTATACGCGTCCAAAGCCGTGTAGTAGATAAAAAGAACGCGAACCTCATCGGCAAAACCGTAAAAGTCCTGATGGATTCTTCCGCTTTTGGCCGCACCGGCCGCGACGCGCCGGAGATAGACGGGAGGATAGAGATAATTCAAGATTCAAGATTCAAGATT
The DNA here is from genome assembly GCA_037137395.1 of Elusimicrobiota bacterium. Classification (GTDB taxonomy): domain Bacteria; phylum Elusimicrobiota; class Elusimicrobia; order Elusimicrobiales; family UBA9959; genus YA12-FULL-51-18. The sequence goes on along the minus strand of JBAXKK010000001.1, from coordinate 103,986 downwards.
GAAGATTTAAGATTTAAAAACAGCGCCATACGCCATACGCCATACGCCATAAACAGAAAAAACCAAAAAGCTTATAGCCTAAAGCCTATGGCCTATGGCAGCGTGGAATCACCTCCCTCGCTTAAGGCCGGCGACTTTGTGAATGTAAAGATAACATCCGCCTCGGGATATCAGCGGCGTGCCGTGGTCATTCAGTAAATGGAGCGACTATATGAAAGCCAGAAATCTAGCCGTAATGCTGACGGATATAAAAGGGTTCACGGATCAAACCTCAAGGAAATCGCGCGCCCAGATAAAAGAGCTTCTGACAAAACACAATGAGCTGGTCCTGCCGGCCATAGAGAAATACCACGGCCATGTCGTCAAAACCATAGGCGACGCCTTCCTGGTCACTTTTGAAAGCTCAACGGACGCCGTGCTCTGCGGGACTTCAATCCAGGAAGCGCTACTCGCCTTCAACAAGGACAGGCCGCAGGATGACCGCATAGACATCCGCATAGCCATAAACGCCGGCGAGGTGTCCATCGCGGAGGACGGAGATATTTTTGGCGACGCCGTGAATATCACCTCAAGAATAGAAGGCATAGCGGAGGCGGGCGAGGTTTTCTTCACCGAATCTATTTATCTGTCCATGAATAAGAACGAGGTCCCCTCAAGCGAGATAGGCTACAGGCAGTTCAAGGGCATATCCGATAAAATTAAAGTTTACAAAGTCCTCAGAGAAGATCCGGTGAGCCCCCAAAGCCCGGCCGACACGGGTTTCGCTGGAGAAAAATCCGGACAAGAGCCGGCGCAGGAAGCTGGCGCCGCGCCAAAGCCAGAAGCAAAACCAGGCGAAGAAGAAATTTTTCAGCGCCATCAGTGGTTTTCAGGCTGGATTCTTAAAATTATGCGCAAATTCGGGCTTATGGGGAATGTGGATATAGAAGATGAGGGCAGAAACGGCCCGAGAAAAGTAAAAATAGACAACGGCGAAATACGCGTGACAGGAAGCGGGAAAGAGATCCACATAACCGCCGCCGGCGTCAAGATCCGCAATCTCCCCAAGAGCGGAGAACAGCCTGAATCACCCAAAAGCAAATAGTTCCCTTCACACCTTTCAAAACAAAAGGCCCGCCTTTCGGCGGGCCTTTTATACATTTTATTCAGAGCTGCTTACAGGCTTTTGCGGCAGGTAAAATCAACTTTAAAGCGCTCGTGATACCCATCCCAGTCAAAGGCGTCGGTGTACGTCCCTTTAACCTCGGTCTGGCTTCCCAAATAAAGCTCTTCAAGACCGGCGGAGGGGAAGGTGAAAAAAGAATACTGATCCCCCGGAGGAGCAAAATCGATAATAATATTTTTCGCCTCATCAAGATGAATTGCCCCGGACACCGGCTTATCGCCGCTCAGATACAAAGGCATTTTATTGAGAGATGTTAGCGTTACGGATTTAAGAGTATCGTCCTGGCACCAGCTGGAGTCGTTGACCGGCGGCATTATATCGTAACACCGCACCTTTTTACAATATAAGGCGTCGGGCAGAAGTTTTCCCGTGTTGTTTTGCCTGGCAACTTCCCCCTCTCCCGGCTCTTCATCAGTCACCGCGGGTTCACTGACCGCCGGGATGGAAACATCGGAGTTAACGGTTGGCTTGGAAAAAGACAGCTCTCTAGCCGCTTCCATATCGCCTGCATTGGAATTAAGAACGCCGCCGCTAAGCGCCATAAGAACAACCGCCACTGCTTTAAAAAATAGCTTCATGCATTTCCTCCTGATTATACCCGGCGGCATTTTCAAAAGCCGCTACTTATATGTTATTTTATTTTGCAAATTTCAATAAGGGTCTTAAGGGTAAATATTCATACTTAAAAGACCTAGGCCGGAGTAGGCCTTGCGGTTCTTGGTTATCCAAGTTTAGTCAGTCAATAATTTGGCGTAGAGGCTGCCGGAAAACCGGAACGCGAAATCAGGGTGGACTTTGCCGCAGTTTGCTTGGCTATCGGACACTGCATGCGTCGGGGCACACTTCCGGATCGGGCCCAGTGTCGCAAGGCTCCACTCGCTCGGCGCGCTTACGCAAGCGCCGAGCGAAAACAGTGTCCGTAGCAAACCTCTGGTAGCCCAGTCCACTCCGGTACGGTTTCGCTATCCGGTTCCCCGTCATCCGCGCTGTCTAATTGGGCTTCGCCTTCGCGTTACAACAAATAACATACCACCCTTAATTTAGATAAAGCACGATTAACCAATCTGCTGGTCAATCCATCCTTACAGTAAAACGATGTTGCCACGATGCTATCCCACAAATCCATAATTACAAAAACACGTCTCCCTTGACGATTTTAAGTACGGCGGGGGCTAAGGGGGTGACAGACATGGGTTGAATCGGGCCGAGGAGGAACCGGCGCGAAGTCGCCGGGCCGGCCGCAGGCCCGATGGGTCCCATGGCTGGCAGGACCCCTGCCAACCCGCCGTCGCCTTATTGTTTTCTTGGGATAGCCGTATTTGTTGTATAAATAAGCGACGCGGATTCTATATCTGGAGTTAACCAAGTTAGTATAAACCTTTCGCCTTTAATTCTTCGTCGGTCATGCCGAAATGGTGGGCTATCTCATGCATCACCACGTGCCGCACTTCACCCTCCAGCTCTTTCGGATCCGGGCAGTGCGCCTCAATATTCTTCTGAAAAATAGTTATTTTGTCGGGCATGGCCCCGCTGTAATAAGTCCCCCTATCCAGGAGCGGAACGCCCTCGTACAGCCCAAGCAAGCCGCGGCCGAACCTGCGCTCCTGCGCCCGGTCCGGCGAGCCGGCTACCACCACAACAACATTTTGCATTTTGTTTTTAAAAAACTTCGGCAGGCCCCTCACGGCCTTATCCGCCAGTTTTGAGAATTCTTCAGAGGTCATAAATCTGTTGCCATACGCCATATGCCGTAAGCTATACGCAGAAAGACTGCCATAAGCTTTAGGCCCTAGGCTATAGGCTTTATAAATGTTTCTGCATATGGCCTAAGGCGTATGGCTTATGGCAATAGCGCGGCCATGCCACGCTATTTTGAGATGAAATATATTCCGCAGGAGATTAGGGCCGTGCCTAAGAACTTGCTGGCGGTAAAGGTCTCTCCCAGAAAGAGGTATACCAGAACAAAAGTTACGAATGGATAAGTGGAACTCAAAGGAACGATCCTTGACGCCTCGCCCGAGGACATGGCGCGGAGATAGAAAAACACCCCGGCCATTGTGACTATCACGCTGGAGAGGATGAAGGCAGACGCCAGTTTATGCGAACCTAAAAGAGCATCCCTGGTGGGTATAAATTTCCAAAGCAGGAAAGGGATGAACAAGACCAGCATGAAGAGGGTCCTGAGATAAAAAGCCGAGGCCGGGGCAATGTATTTGAGCGTCATTTTGTCAAAAAAAGCGCCGGCCCCCCAGGACAGAATGGCTAAAATAAGAAATGTTATAGTTGATGAATCCATAAAGGCAGCGTGATAAAGCTCGTGAAGCGGGAAGCGTAAAGCGGAAAGAGTAACACCAATATTACGTTTTCCGATTTACACTTTACTCTTTACGCTTTCCGCTTTACGGCCCCTTCTACGGCGGGGGTAGCGGACCTGGCAGCGCCAGTTCGCTGAATGGTTTCTTAAGATAGGCGTCTATGGCCTCATAGAAGCCCCATTCGTCCTTATAGGTTCGGGCCTCTTTGTAAAGCTCTACAGCCTTCGCCCGGTCGCCCTTAAGGTCTAAAGTGTTTCCGACCCTGACCAGCGCCCAGACGGCCCAGCGCGCGGGGTGGGCTTTAGGGTCTTCCTTGAGCGTGGCGGCGGCTTTCTGAAAATATATCAAAGCCTCGCCGTAATTCTTCTCCACCAGATAGGTAGCCCCTATGGCCGTGAGAATGCGGGGCAGGTAATTCTTCCGGTAAGCCGGCACGCCGGTCTCTATACGCTTTAGATATTCCAGCGCCTCCGTGCGGGTCACCTCGTATTGCTTGTCTTCAAATAACGACACTATCTGCACAAAATGCATCTGGGGATGGAGCGGGTAAAGCTTGCGGAGCTCCGTGGACCACTTGACCGCGGTCTTTGGATCCTTGAACTGGTTACCGGGCTCCGTGAAAACTTCTATTAGCAGAAGTTCCGCGGCCAGAGAATTAAAATAGCCCTTTTCCTTACAAAGCTTAAGGTATTCCACTCCCTGCTCGGCGTCTCCGCTCAGGAAAAGCTTGGCCAGTATTTTTATCACGCCCGGCAAGGTTCCGGCGTAATATTCGTACATCCCCAGGCCCAGATAGGCGTCATATATTTCCGGATCCACCTTCAGGGATTTGCGGGTGTTTGAGATGGCTTTCTTGCCGTCAAAATAGGCTTTTATCCAGCGGTGCTGCATAACGGCCAGCCGCGCCCGCAGGCCGTACATCCCGCCCAGACACATGTACGCGTTGGCGTCGTTGGGATGTTTTTTTATCCAGGCCAGCGCGATCTTTATGGCATCGTCGGTCAGCGCCCCGTATTCCTGCGAGAGCTTAGGGTTTGATTCGTCTTCCAGATATTCCAGCTCCGCCCACTTGGTCATAGCTATACCGAAATGAGGAAAGGGATGATCCGGATATTTCAGCACCGCCAGATCGAAATTTTTTTTAGCCTCGGGCAGGTCCACGGCGTAGATGGAATCTATGCCGCTTTTGGACAATAACCGGAGTTCTTCGGGAAGGGCCTCGGATTTTACCGCGGCAGCCTGCAGATTCGCGGTTAAAAAAGAAAAAATAGCAAAGGCTATAATTTTTTTCATAAAGTTACAGGCAAAAGCTTCACCCTATCTTATCCACGCCCATATATTTTCTGAGAACCTGGGGCACAGTCACGGAGCCGTCCTCCTCCTGATAGTTTTCCAGTATAGCCGCGAAAGTGCGGCCAACCGCTAACCCGGAGCCGTTCAGCGTATGGACGAACTCGGTCTTTTTCCCATCCGTGCGCTTAAATCTGGCGTTCATGCGGCGGGCCTGAAAATCCGTGCAGTTGGAGCACGACGAGATTTCCCTGAACTTATTTTCGCCAGGCATCCAGACTTCAAGGTCGTAGGTGATGGCTGAACCAAACCCGAGATCGCCGGTGCAAAGCTCAAGCACCCTGTAAGGTATCTTGAGCAGCTGAAGGATCTTCTCGGCGTCGGAACGCAATTTTAAAAGGGCCTCCATGGAATCTTCAGGTCTGGTTATCCAGACCAGCTCCACTTTATTAAATTGGTGGTTGCGGATAAGCCCGCGCGTGTCCTTGCCGTAAGAACCGGCCTCCTGGCGGAAACAGGCTGTGCTTGCGGTGAATTTCTGCGGCAGAGACTCTTCCTTCAGAATCTCGCCCCGGCACAGATTGGTGAGCGGGACTTCAGCCGTGGGGATAAGATAAAGCGGCGGCTCGGCGGCTATTTTATAAAGGTCTTCCTCAAACTTCGGGAGCTGCCCGGTTCCGGTCATGCTCTCCGCGTTGACGAGAAAAGGAGGGAATATTTCGATATACCCGTGTTCAAGCGTGTGCGTGTCCAACATCAGCTGTGTTATAGCCCTTTCGAGGCGCGCGCCGAGACCTTTTAGAAGCGCGAAGCGCGAACCGGAAAGCTTGGTAGCCGCGACAAAATCCAGTATCCCCAGACCCTCGCCTACGGCATGGTGATCCAGCGGCTTAAAAGTGAACTCGCGCTTGCCGCTTAAATCTTCATATGCCACTTTATTATCCTGGGGTCCGCCGCCCTGCGGAACTTTCTCGGCCGGCAGGTTGGGGATACCCAAAAGAAGATCGTTCAGTTCGCGCTCAAGCGCGGCTAAGCGCTCTTCCTTGGACTTGATGGCTTCTTTTATGGCATTAGCCTCGGCCATTACCGCGGCGGCTTCGGCCTCTTTTTTGGCTATTTTAAATTCCTGTATTTTTTTGGAAACCTCATTGCGCCCGGAGCGCAGAGCTTCAGTTTCGGTCAGGATGTCGCGGTAGGCCCCATCCGTCTCTATAACTTTTTCCAAAGCCGGAAGGTAACGCCCACCGCGGGCGCCGAGGCCGGCCCTGGCTTTTTCCTGGTTTAAACGTATGAATTTGATGTCAAGCATATGAGATAAATGATCGGAGGATTGGCCGCTAAAGGAACTTCCCGTATTCCGAAAGCTAATCCTCTAGTCTTCCAATCCTCCAATCCTCTATTACGGTTTCTTGATATTTATTACGGCTTCTTTCATTATACTGGCGGGCTCATCCGCCAGCCTGGGGTCCAACATAACCTGAAGTTTAAGCGCGTCCACCCAAAAACCGGTGTTCTTTAGTTTCTTAAGCTGTTCATTGAGCACGAAATGTATAATCTTTGCGTCATATACTCCGCCAGCCCGGATCCGGGACACGCGAAGTTCTTCAACATGGAACGGAACAGCCCAGAAACCTACGTCAGCAGCGTCGGCAACCTTCACAATGTGCAGACTTAAAGCGCACCTGAGCACTAGTCCCTCTACCGGCTTGGCGGAAGAATTCTGGATATTGACTAAGGCGCGGAATTTGTTCAGGTATTTCTGGTACGGCTCAAGTTTCAGGTCCAGTATAGGCTCAAAGGGCAGTTTAGCTTTTCCCTCTACGCGCGAGACCTGCCAGTCTATCTTATTTATCCGGACCTGGGCCTGGAGCGGCGCGCTGAAAAACGGAACGGTCGCGGCAATCAGCAAGATAGCGGCAAATCCGTAATTTCTGGTCATAGGTGTTTATCCTTTTCTTCAGTCGCCAAAAGTTCCTGCGCCAGCTTCTCCGGTATCAGGCCCAAAACCTCGCTACGAGTAACGCTCTCTCCGCATTTCAAATCCAACTTTACCCTTACGATGTAGCAGCTTCGCCTGATATCAACGGCCGTGCTCATGGACTCCAGCAGGCTTTGCGGCTGGCCGCTGAGACACTCAGGCGCGGACGGCATGAATACCCGCTTCAGAGTGTTGGAAAGCGCGCTAATAAAGGAATTAAGGATTATATTGCCCAGCTCGGAAAGGAGCATTTCCCCCGCCTGGGTCAGGACCGGGGACACGGAAAAAGAGTAGCCCAGGAAGCACTTGGAAATGCGGTCTATATCGCGCGGGTCGAACAGTATGACAGCGACGAACGGCAGGTCGCCCTTCACTTCGAAATAAACGGCCGTAGCCTCCGCGTCTTGCGGACCCCGGTGGTTTATGGTTTCCTCCAGGGTTCCGGTGGAAACCTCCGCTCCGGCGATACTCCATACTCCCGCCGAAACTCTTGAAAGTTTTCCCACGCATTTCTGAAGGCTTGCCACCGCTATGCGGCCGAGCATTTCATTCACATTGTCGCTCATAGTTTTAATCACGGAACTATATGGCTTAGGGCTTCCTTAAACTCCTCATATGAAAAAGGTTTACGTATAACGGTCATGACGCCCTTATTGGAAAGCTTGCGGTCCAGCTCAGTCTGCTCTATGGCCGTTACAACAACAACCTTGATCTTCGGGTCCAGCCCGCGCAGCACTTCAAGAATCTCCACGCCAGACCTCCCGGGGAGGATTAAGTCCAGGAAAACCACTTCCGGCTTAAGCGCGGTATAAGCGTTAATGGCGCTTTCCGCGTCCCCGGCTTCGCCCACCACCTCGTGCCCCAGTTTAAGCAGGAGCGACTTTATGGTGTAGCGCATCAGCGCGTTATCCTCAACTATCAAGGCCTTCATAACATCCTCCCCCCTTAACTTAAAAATCCCTAATCCCTTTCCCGTTCAGCAGCAAGAGCAGGCGCATTTAGCCTTGGGAACCCCCGCCGCTTTTTTCCGGAGCATATCCGCCGCGTTGGTTTTTTCCCATTCGAAGCCGGTCCGGCCGAAGTGGCCGTAAGCCGCGGTCTTCCTAAATATAGGAGCGCGGAGCTTAAGATTTTTAATTATGCCTTTAGGCGTAAAATCAAAGCTCGCCTTCACTATGGCTGCAAGCTTCTCGTCGGCCAGGACGCCGGTGCCGTGGGTGTCCACATACAAGCCCACCGGCTCGGCCACGCCTATGGCGTAGGCAACCTGCACGGTACACTCTTTGGCCAGCTTGGCCGCTACGATGTTTTTGGCCACATAGCGCGCCATGTAAGCGGCGGAGCGGTCAACCTTCGTCGGATCCTTGCCGGAGAAGGCGCCGCCGCCGTGCGGGGCCACGCCGCCGTAAGTGTCCACAATTATTTTGCGGCCTGTAACACCGGTATCAGACTGAGGGCCGCCCACCACAAATTTGCCGGTAGGGTTGATGAGAAACTTAGTGTTCTTATCTATCATCTTCCTGTCTATAACCGGCATGATGACCGCGTCTATGATCTCTTTTCTGGATTTCTCGGTGATCTGGCGGCCGGATTTATCCAGGATTTCTTCGGTATGCTGCGAGGAAATCACGATGGTCTCTATGCGCGCGGGTTTCCCGTCGTGATATTCAACTGTAACCTGCGATTTGCCGTCGGGGCCGAGGTAGGGAAGAATGCATTTTTTGCGGACCTCGGCGAGCCTCATGGCCAACTTCTGAGCGAGCATGAGCGGCAGGGGCATAAGCTCGGGCGTCTCGTCGGAGGCGTATCCAACCATAAGGCCCTGGTCGCCGGCGCCGCCGGTGTCCACTCCCTGCGCTATATCCGGTGACTGGCGGCCGATCACATTGATCACCGCGCACGTCTCATAGTTGAAGCCATATTTCGTGTGTGTGTAACCTATATCCTTTATAACCTGGCGCGCCAGCGCGTCAACATCCACGTAGGTTTTGGTGGTGATCTCTCCGCCCACGATAACCATGCCGCGCGTGATAAAAGTCTCACAGGCCACGCGGCCGGCGGGATCTTTTCTCATGATCTCGTCAAGCACCGCATCCGAAATCTGGTCGCACACCTTGTCGGGATGCCCCTCGGTTACCGACTCCGAAGATACAAATCTTTTGCCTGTAAAGTTCATACATTTCCTCCATTTAATTTGGCCGCCTGACAGAGCCGGCCTGATACGACACTTCCACGGCCCGGCGCGCCGCCGGATACCGCCGTTTCCTACCTCTGATTCATGAGCTTGGCCGCGAATTCAAGGAACTTTATCGTGTTTTCCCGGGATTCGGTCTCCGCGTAAGTCCTCAACAAGGGCTCGGTGCCGGAAGGACGCATGAGCAGCCAGCAGTCATCCTCCAGGATGATCTTCAGGCCGTCGATGGTATTAGTGTCCAGCACTTTCCTGCCCAGGATAGTCTTGGGCAGCTTCTTTTTGAGCTTTACTGCGAAAGAGTGTTTGTTAGGGATGGCCTTTTCCAGCTTCAGGTCCCGGCGAATGAAAGCGGATTTACCGTAACGCGCCTCAACATCCTTATAAATATCAGAAATGGTATGCCTGGTTTTGACCGTCATTTCCATAAACATCAGCGCGGTAATGACGCCGTCGCGCTCCGGAATATTGCCTTTCCAGGCGTAGCCGCCGGATTCCTCCGACCCGAACGAAACATCCTCGGAGATCATCTTCTCGGCTATGTATTTAAAACCAACAGGGGTTTCCTCAAACTGCAGATTCGCCGCCTTGGCGATGCGCTTGGTCAGGTAGCCCATGGAGACAGTCTGGGCCACCTTGCCCTTAAAGCCGTTGCGCTTAAGCAGATACTCAAGTAGCATCGGCGCTATCTGGCAGGGGGTCATATAGACGCCCTTATCGCTGACCAGAGCGAACCGATCGGCGTCGCCGTCCAAGGCAATCCCCATGACGGCCTTGTTTTTCTTTACCGCGTTTATAAGTTCGGCCAGATTGTTTTCCACCGGCTCCGGCGTGATGCCGCCGAACAGCGGATCGGCCGCCGCGCGGATTTTGATAATATTCTTCGAGTTAAAGATCTCGTCGGCTATCTCTGCCCCCGCGCCGTACATAAAGTCCACGACCACGGGACCGGATAGTTTTGAAAGTATCTGGGCCACCTGCACCCGGGACTTAAGATAATCCACATAGTCCTTTTTGAAAGACTTCCGTGGCGCGGGAGCGACGGCGTTGCGCATAGGCACCGCTTTTGAAATGTAATTCTCAAGCTCCGCCGTGACAGCGGGCGGGGCAGAACGGCCGTTCTGCTTTATCTTGACGCCGTTATAGAAATATTTATTATGGCTAGCTGTTATCATGACGCCCAGCCCGAATTTGGAAGCGGTGAGCCAGCTTACCGCCTGCGTGGGCAGGGGAGAATCGGAAACCACGCACACAATACCGTTTGCGGTGAGCACATCGGCAACCGCGGCCGCGAAACGGTCTGACATAAAGCGGCGGTCATAGCCGACAATAACATTGGGCTTTTCTGCCACGCGCATATTCTTATAGGCGATATAATCCGCCAGGCCCTGAGCTATCTTGCGCACGGCTTCATAAGTGAAATCGCGTGAAATTACGCCCCGAAACCCGTCCGTGCCGAAAGTTATCTGGTTTGGATGCGAACTCATTAAATGTCCTTTGCGGTAATTAGCAAGATTGTTCAGGCTGAAGGCCGTCAGGCTGTCTGATGACTACAGGCCCCGGATGCCGTGTTGCGCCGCAATATTCATCAAGAAGCGCGCCATGGCGAAACCCTTGATGCTTATCCCTATACTCGCCCGCTTGTATATACTATTAAAAATTGAAGGTTTAGTCCAACTTTTTGCCCGATTTACATCCTGGGCCCGGCAGATCATCGGCGCGATTCGAGGAAACTGGAAAGCGTTTCACTTGAGAGCATCAGCCCCTTAGTCAGCGCCTTGGCCGGCGTCTCAAGAAGCTCAGCGAGAGGAAGGACTTCATCCAGGGCTATGACCCCGCTTATACCGTTCGCCGCGAACCGGCGCCTGTCTTTAAGACCGCAGGAACCGCATACCAGAAGCGTCGGTTTTTTATGGCGCATGGCCAGCCGCGCGACCGCTACCGGCGCCTTGCCGTAGAAACTTTGCTGGTCGAACCGTCCTTCCCCCGTAATAATGAAATCGGACCTTTTTAATGCGGCCTCAAAACCCAACCGTTCAAGCACGAAAGCGGCGCCGCGGACCAGTTCCGCCCCGAAAAAAGCGTGAAGCCCCGCTCCAAGCCCCCCGGCCGCCGCGCCGCCTTTCATATTTCTTACATCAACCCCAAGTTCCCTTTTAATTACGCGGGCGTAATGGATCAGCGCTCTCTCCATGACGGCAACCTCGGCCGGGCCCGCGCCTTTCTGTGGGCCGTAAACAATAGCCGAACCGCGCGGTCCCGTAAGCGGATTATCAACATCCGTTAAAGCAGTGATCTTTATTCCAGTCCGCTCCCGCCTGTTTGATTTTAAAAAAAGAGGCGGAACTATCCTTTCAAGCTTTAGAAGTCCCCTGGCTCCGGGCGGCACAGGAGCGCCTGCCTTGTCCAGAAGCCTGTAACCAAAACCTTCGGCGCAGCCCGCTCCTCCGTCGCTGGAGGCGCTGCCACCTAAACCGACCAGCACCGACCGGGCGCCGGAGCGCGCGGCGGCCCGGATCAGGCGGCCAACGCCAAATGTGGCGGCATCGAGGGGAGTAAGCCTGCTTTTGGACAAATATTTGAGCCCTGAAGCCTGCGCCATCTCTATGACCGCGTTGTCCCCGGCCATAACCCACCTGGCGCGCACAGGTTTAAACACCGGTCCCGGGACAGTAAGCGCCCTGTAACTGCCGTGTCCGTGGAACATGAAAGCTTCCAACAGCCCGTCCCCTCCGTCCGATACAGGAAACAAGTCAATCTCCGCGCCCGGCACAACCGCCCTGACAGCGCGCGCCATCGCCCGCGCCGCCGCCAAAGGCCCTAAAGTCCCCTTAAACGCGTTAGGCGCTATTAAAATCCGCATTTCTAAATGATAGAATAATGAGAGGCCGCGTAGCGAATAGCGGTTAGTAAAAAGTGAACAGCAGACTTGAATGTTTTACTTTTCTCCGCTTTACGAAGTAAGAAAAACATGGAATTTCCAAAACCAGAAATAGTTTATCGCTATAAAACGGGACTTTATGTTAACCTTACAAACTGCTGCCCGACCGCTTGCGTCTTCTGCATAAAGAGCAAATGGAAGATGGCCTACCGGGGTAGCAATCTGGACCTGGGCGGCGCAGAACCGGACGCCAAAACCGTTACATCGCTGATAAAAACGGAATGGACACTGACGCCTTTTGATGAACTCGTTTTCTGCGGTTATGGTGAACCGACCATGCGGCTGGATACGCTGATCGCCATAGCCAAAGCCGTAAAAACCGGCGCTCTGGCTCCTGTACCGGCGGGTTTGCGCGTGCGCCTGAACACCAACGGTCTGGGCGGACTCGTGAACGGGACAGATATCGTCCCCCGGCTTAAAGGTCTGGTGGACGCGGTGCACGTAAGCCTCAATACTCCGGACCCGCTCCAATGGCTGGCCCTGATGCGGCCTAAACCGGAATATGAGCAAAAAGCTTTTAACAGCGTGCTTGAATTCGTGCGCGGCGCCGCCAGGGTCATACCGGAAACGGTTGTGACCGCCATAGACGGCGCCGGCGTGGACATTGTAAAATTTGAAGCCCTGGCCAAAGAACTTGGCGTTAAAACCAGGATACGGGCGAGGCTGGAAATATAAACATGATGGAAAAAAAATCCGTTCTGACGGCTATCGCGCTCGCGGCGCTGATCTTTGTCAGCGTTCCCAGCGTACTATTCCACACAGCGCTTTCAAGATACATCAACTTTATGGGAAACTGGAACGTGGCCGCCGTTCGGCCATCGCGAAACGCCCAGCTTCCGCCGATGCACCCCCGGACTTCGGCGCAGAGAGCGGACAATCCCCAGCCGGAATTGCGCTTCGTAAAATTCACGGTCAAAATAGCTAACGCCAAAACGGTCAGGCTGGCCGGGGATTTCAACAAGTGGAGCGTGGACTCACTCGGGCTTATAAAACGCGACACCAATATCTGGGGAACCATTGTACCCCTGCCACCCGGAACATATCAATATCTTTACAACATAGACGGCCAGCTGATGCTGGACCCGCTCAACCCCGACACGGCCATGCTCGGCGACAAAAAAGTTTCGGTCGTTCTTGTTAAATAGAGTTACGCTTGGACATACCATCCATCCTGAAATAATATGCCCCGGATACTAATATTAAATCTGCTTTTGATTCTGTCCGCGAGCCCGCTGCGCGCCGGCACGGCGCCGCTCTGGATCCCGCGCGAGCATGCGCCGATAGACGACGTGATTGCGCGCCTTGAGGATGACAAAGATCTTAAATTAACCGCTGCCCTCGGCGAGCTTCCCGCCCCGCTGGCGGAAAGAATAAAGGACCTTGAATCCAAAGGACGCCTGGAACTGGCGGCAAGGCCAGCCGGAGATCCCCTTATCCCGCTTTTCTACTATGCCGTTCACGACACGGTGATCTGGCAGAATAAACCCTCCAGCGCCGCTTTTACCGGCGACCCTTTTTTCATCGCTCTCAGAATGAGCGACGCCCGCGACTCTTACGCTAAAAACTTCAAGCGGCCGCCTATAAGTTTCGCCTGCGCGCCGGGCGGAATAACTCCGGAATATATCCCACTGGCTAAAGCGCTGGGGTTTAAGTGGCTGGCGGCCGGACCGCTTGTCTCCACCGCGCCGTTTAGCGTCATAAACGCCGAAGGCGTCACGCTTATCCCCTTTTCCTTTGCCCCGGCCGAGGCAGCGCGGTCCGAAGCCCCGCAATTTTTAATCTTTGACGAAACGCTGGGCCTCTCCGGGGCGGATTCAAGGGCCGCTTTACTCAAGTTCCTTTCGGACGGGACGGCTCAGCCATACCTGACTGTGTCCGAGGCGCTTGCCAGCGCCGTCTCCACCTCTATGCCGGCGGCCCAGGCCGCTCAGCTCACAGTTCCCTGGAGCGGAGATTATACGCCATGGGCCGGATTGCCGACTCAGGCTGGCACGCTGACAGCTTTCGCCAGGACCCGTGCCGAACTCATGGCTTACCTCAACACCAAGCAGGGTGATTATAAAGCCGCCAAAGCCGCTTTCGCGGAATACTTCTCAGTGGAATCCGGGCCAAAGCTGCTTAAACTTGCCGACCCTGACCAGGAAACAGCTAAAGAAACGGAAATAGAAATACAGGGCGCCCTGGTCAACGCTTACCGGCTGATGGAAAAGGCTCCGCCGGGCTGGCTTTTCTCCACTTTATCCGACATGAAAGAGGAAGCGGAAGGCGCCGATAAGATAATCGTAAAAAAAAGTTCCTCCTCTTTCACGCTCAACAACACGATCCGACAACCCCTGCCACCTGACGGAGCGCCGGCTGCCGCTAAAGGAACGGGCCCTTATAAACTCTGGAAGCTGGCGCGGCTGGATGTCTCATGGACGGACAGCGACATATTTTTTTCTTTCGCGCCGCTGGAAGCCGCGGGGCCGGCCGCGAACGCAGCCTTATCCGAAACCCGCTTTGACCTGTACATAGACATCAACAACCGTCCAAGAGCCGGCTCGACCAGGCTCCTGAACGGCCGCGCCGGCAGGATATTCCCCGACAACGCCTGGGAATACGCGTTAGAAGCGTCCCCCAAAACAGCGACGCTCTACACCGCCACAGCCAAGGGCCCGCAGGAAACGGCGGCCCTGAAGACCAACTTTGAAAACGGAGCTTTCATCGTGCGCGTGCCAAGGACAGCGCTCCGTGGCAATCCGATGCTGTGGAGCTACTGCGCGTTTATGCTGCACACGCCCGACAATAAAACTTTCTCAATATCGGACTTCCTGGCGGAAGACTTCTCCAACGGTTATTATTACGCCGTCCGGCCCGGAAAAAAATAGAAGCGGCGATCCTGCAGACAGGGCGGCATATCCGCGAATTTGAATCTCGTAACCATTAAGGAATATTCAAATGCAAAGAGATAAGATAATAGAATTTATAAACAACTATCTGGACTCCGGGAACATAAAGGACGCGTCCCAGAACGGGCTGCAGGTGGAAGGGAAGGCTGAAGTGAAAAAAATCGCGTTCGGCGTTTCCGCTTCGCTTGAGTTTTTAAAACGCGCGGCCGCGTCCGGCGCCGACATGGCGATCGTGCATCACGGCCTGCTCTGGGGCCGCTCGGAGCCTGTGAGGGGCCCTTTCAAGAAAAAATTGGAAACCCTGCTGGATAGCGGCATGACGCTGGCCGCCTGGCATCTGCCGCTGGATAAACACCGGACCGCGGGCAACAACGCCCGGATCCTTAATTTTTTAGAGGCCGTAAATCCGCGGCCTTTCGGGACTTATGACGGAGAAACCATCGGTTTCAAAGG
Organism: Elusimicrobiota bacterium; assembly: GCA_037137395.1. Classification (GTDB taxonomy): domain Bacteria; phylum Elusimicrobiota; class Elusimicrobia; order Elusimicrobiales; family UBA9959; genus YA12-FULL-51-18. The sequence continues at coordinate 88,765 of JBAXKK010000001.1, read as the reverse complement.
CTCGTTCCGCCGGCCCAAAACCGTAGCGGAGGTGATAAAAATTCTCCAGAACGAGCTTTCAGCAGATATACTCTCTTTCAATTTCGGGACAAAGAAGATAAAAACGGTCGGCGTCATCAGCGGCGGCGGGCAGCGGATGTTCGACCAGGCCATAGCGGCCGGACTGGATCTTTATATCACCGGAGAGGTTTCCGAATTCGTGCAGGAAACGGCGCGGGAGCACGGCGCCAATTTTATCTCGGCCGGCCATTACAACACCGAAAAGCCCGGCGTCCGGGCGCTCGAAAAACTTGCGCGCTCTAAATTCAATGTAAAGACGGAATTCATAGACATCCCGAACCCGGTATAGAATCAATGAAAAATAAATTATTTTTCTGCTTTCATATTTTTTGCGCCGCAACGCTGGTCGGGTGTTCCCGATCGGAAATCAGGACGGTTAAAATTGCCGATGAAGTCTATAAAGAAGTGTCGCAGCGGGGCTTTGGGACAAGAAAGGCAGGCTTTTTGCCCGGAAATTTACAGGGAGAATATTTTTCGGAAAAGCGGCTTAAGAAGTATTCTCTTAAAACGCTTAATCTACTGTACAATGTCTCCGAAAGTCTTACTTTTTACTTCCCTGAAAACCAGAACTATATCGAATGGGAACAAAACACTTTTAATGAAAAGGCGCGGCGAAACGACTTCACCGATCACAACATTTCGGATATGCACTGGGCTTACATCAACACAAGAATGTTTGACAGGGCTGCGGAGATTCGTGAGCGGTTCCCCGCAGCGAATTACCCCGCTGTCCCCGAAGTGATAGCCATCGATACGGAAACCGCGACGGCCAGGTGGCCCGTTTATGATGTTTTTGAAGAGGGGAAAAAAATCGAACTTAAAGAGCTCCATCTTGAAGCCGGGCCAAAAGTAATTGTTTCAATATCTGCGGGTTGCCCCATAGCCGAGCGCGCGATGAAAGCAATTTTGGCCGACCCCGAATTGGCCCCCGTATTTAAGAAGAATGGAGTATTATTAACGGTTAAGTTCGATGTTATGGGAGTTTTAAGATGGCGCGAGCAGTTTAATTTTCGCAATATATATATCGCCTATAAGGCAAGCAGGCTCCCGGAATTTAATTTCACCATTTCCCCATACTTTTACTTCATGAGAAACGGGAAAGTATTGTCATCTATCGACGGCTGGGGGGAAAAGTGGCGCCAGGAGATATTAAATGGTTTTGAGGCTATTTCAATTTCAACATCCTCGTGGTAGTTCCTTAATCCTCAACTTTTATACTCTATTCTGGGAAGCAGCAGAACTGCGAAGGAAAGCGCCAGAACCGCCGAGGCGTTGAGCGCTATCGAGAACCCGATGGAGAATTTTTCCGCCAGCGCGCCGTTAAGCATAAAGGTCAAAGGCAGGACTGCGTAGGCCAGCGTGGTTAGCACCGCGAAGAAGCGCCCCTTCATTTTTTCTGGCACAGTAGACTGGAACAGCGTCAGCGCGACCGCGTTGCCCGCCCCCAGCGCCGCTCCGGCGGCGAAAAGCAGCGCGCAGATAAGAGTTTTATTAACGGTGAAATAAAGTCCTCCGAAAGAAAACCCCACCATCAGCAGCGAAGCGAAGAACCACCCGTAAATATTTCCATACTCCTTTTTAAAACTCAGACCGACAGCCAGGGCGGCCGAACCCAGAGCGAAAAAAGTCTCGAACACCGCAAGCCAGGTTACCGACTCGTTAAGCGTGAATCTGACTATCATAGGTATCAGAATAAGGATCGGCCCCACAAAAAAATTAAAAGCGGCAAAGGCAAGTATAAGCGCCCTGACCGGCTTATTGCCGAAGATATACGCCAGCCCCCCGCGGAATTCATCCGCGAAGGTCGCTCCGCCGCGCGGCTCAGGCGTCAGCGGAGTTTTAACCATCCACACCGCCCCGAAAGAAACCAGATAAGAAGCGGCGTTAAAAAAGAAAGCCCCGGCCACGCCGGCCGCGGCCATCAGGATGCTGCCCAAAGCCGAACCCACGACGTTTGACAGCTGCATCACAGAGGAATCCGCCGCCACCGCAGCCGGCAGCTTCTCAGGAGAGGTGAGGCGCGCGATAGACGCGGCCACCGCGGACTCAAAAAGCGGCCCGAAAGCCGAAATTAAAAAACAAAGAGCGTAAAGCCAGCCGAGCGTAAGCCGGTCCGCCCATAAAAATCCGGCCAGGACCAGCATCAGCGCCGCGCGCGCGGCGTCGGCCGCCAGCATAACGCGCCGCTTGTCGGAACGATCAGCCAGCGTTCCCAGGAAGGGTCCGAAAATAATGACAGGAATGACATTAACCGCCATTATAAGACCAAGTTGGAATCTGGAATCTTCACCCGCTTTCGTCAGAACCCACCAGGCTATAGCTATTGAAAAAAACTTATCCCCCACGGCCGAAACGACGCGGCCGGCGAACAGCCGCCTGAAATCGGCGAAGAGGGCCAGCGGATGTTTTTTCAGCTCGGTGATCAGGGCCGGCATTTTGCGGTATTCTCCCTGCAGAGCTTCTTTATGGCGTTCTGATACTTCAGAACCTCCGCGGTTACGCTGCTCTGCTCGTGGTAAACAGTATTGCTTTTAAGATAGCGCCTTATCTCCGTATCCAGCTCGGAAAGGCGGATCTCACCTTCAAGTACCGGCAGGACGATATTCACTGAATCAGCGGGCCTGAAATACCTGTATTCCATACCCGAGAGCCAGACCGGGTCCACCGCCTGCCTGCGCACCAGAACGGCCGCGCGGTAATCCCAGTAGATTACGGCCCACTCTTTTTTAGGGAGGTAAAAAAGATAAGCCGGACGCCAGAAGATGACCTCGCGACCGCCGGGCAGTTTGCGTTTGACCGTGATCTTATTATTATCGAGAGTGATTACCGCGAGGTCAAATTTATATTTTTCAATAAACTTTCCCCACAATTCGGGAGAAGATCCCACGCTAACAGCCTCCTCAAGCTTCTCGTGAAAAAGATACCGTCCGTCTATAAAAACCTTATAGTCAGGATAGAGTTTATAGCCCAGAAATCCCCCCCAGCCCCAATAATTGAAGAGCCGCAGGCCCGAAAGCCGGACTTTATTGGCTTTAAGAAAATCGGAAACCCCTTCTGAATATGATTCAAACATCGTGGAGCCGCCGGTGTACCGGGGCCAGATCAGGGCGTTGTAGTAAAGAATTACCGCAACCATAGCCAAGGACTGAAACGCGCGCAGCGAATATTTACGCATGCCTTCCACCGCGTCCGGACTGAGCATCGCCACGGAATACGGCAGCGCGGTCATCATAAAGAACGGGATATGCCTGGAATGATTAGACGAGGCGTAGGCGAAGAAGATAAGCGCCCCGAAGTGCTCGTAAACTATCTCCCTGGTCCTGATGAAACGCCACAGGAAAAGCCCAAATACTCCCGCGAGGGTTATGATATAGGGCGCCTGGTAAAGATTGGTCAGGTCAAAAGTATTCCACTCTTGTATATAATCCTGCAGCAGTCCGATATATTTCTGATGGTTGAGGATGACGCCGTATATCCTCCAGCCGTAAGGGTTAACCAGGGTGGCGGCCAGGCCTATGATGGCGTATTTCAGATACGCGCTATACCGCCCCGGCAGGAGGCCGGCGCCCCGGCCTTGTATAAAGGGCAGGGCCGCGCTTGCAAACCCTCCCAGGAAGTAAATAGCCAGCAGCACCAGCCCGTATAGATAGCCGGCGTGCAGGTTGGTCCAGACGGAGAAGAAAAGAGCGGTCAGGGCCCCGTCGCGAAAATTAAACCGGGGCGCGCCACACACCCGCTCGCGCTCCAGCCTGTAAAGCAGTAAAGCGAAAAAGAGCAGCGAGAAGTTCTCCGGCCGCAGATCGCTGTTGGTTATTATACCAGCGGCGAAGAGCGGCATATAAAGCCAGGCCCCTCTGTTCCGGCCGCCTAAGGCGGCGGTGCGCCAGGAGATAACCGCAGTCGCGGCCAGCAGCGCGCCTTTAAACAGCACCAACAACCTGAACCCGCCAAGTTTGTACAGAGCGTACAGTATAAGCTGGCTCAGCCATTCAAAATCCACCCACTCCCTGCCCGGCATAGTCCAGGCCAGAAAATCGGTACGCGGCACGCTCAAATGTTCAGTAATATAGCGGGCGGCTGAAAAGTGCCAGAAGATGTCAGGATTGATGACAGGTAAAAAAAAAGCCGATAAAGCCAGGGCAAACCCCGCGAACCACCCCATCTTCCGCAGTCGTTCTTTATCGATATTCACGGCCTAGATTCTATAAAACATCAGGCGTGTTCACAATCTTTAGTAATATTTGATAATAATTAATATAATCCATAGTATAAGGGGAAACATGGCCGTCCGTTGAGCGCAGCTCCAGATACGGCACCTGCACACGCAATGGCTTCATATTATAAACGCCTTAAAACAGATCTGGCCGCGGCCTCCGCCGACGGACTCATCACTCCGCAGCAATCGGACGCTCTTTACGAAAATATCTATTCCAAACGCCTGTTCGCCTCTTTCAAAGCCGCCCACTGGATAGGCCTCATGGCCGGGCTCATGATATCCACCGGCATCTCGCTGGTAGTGGCCTCCAACTGGGACAAGATCGGCGCGGCCGCCAAGATGCTGGCCTACCTGGCGGTTTTCGCCGCCGTAGCGGAAGCCGCCATCCGCTGCGAGGATAAGCCTGCCGTTTCTATGCCCGCCGGAGTCCTGTGGTTCTTCATGCCTGTGATAGGCATAGGCCTTTACGCCCAGATCTTCAACCTCAGCGGAGACCCCGTAAAGCCCTACCTGGTCTGGCTGGCCCTGGTCCTGCCGCTTGCCATTTTCTCGCCCCGCAGGATCTATGCCGTACTGGCTTCTATCCTTTCCTTCGTTATCCTGTATTACGGCAGCTTCAACTCTGTTAACATGATCTCCCTGGTAGGATCCTACGCGCGCGGCTCAGCCGAAGCCCCGCTTCTACACTGGTGCTGGCCGCCTTTGCTCCTCGGCACCGCGTTCGCCATGTATTTTTACAAGATCAAAACTGGAGGGCTGGCCCGCCTCACCGGCCTGGCGCTTGCCTGGCTGTTCTTCGCTTTCATAAGCCCCACGACCCTCCAGCTCAAGAGCCTGGTTTTCGTAATGCTGGCCCTCATCTCCTTGACCGTGATCTGGCTGACTTTAAGCCAGGATGACGAGGGCGGCTCCAGGCTCCCGGCCCTGGCCTGGATCGCGGCAGTCTACGCCATGACTTTTTTCTGGCACTACTCGTCGCACGAAGTCGCCTATCACAACGACGCCGCGGCGGGGGTGGCGGGAGTCTGGCTGGTCTTCGCCGCGGCCGTGACGCTTACTGTGGGCCTGCCTTTCAAGATCTTCGGCGGGGAAACCTGGCGTGAAACCGCCGCTAAAACGGGACTGGTGGCCTCTATGGTCATGGTCTTCCTCCTCTTTGACGCCAGCGAATCCAGCGCTAAAATAATAGCGGTGGGCGCCAACCTGCTGCTCCTGCTAACCGGCCTGGCCCTGATCACGGACGGCTCAGGCGGCTCGAATGAAAAGCGGATAAACTCCGGCGTGGCGCTGATCTTCCTTATAATAGTCACGAGGTTCGTGGATATTTTCGGCAACCTGCTGAGGAGCGGCGTGGCCTTCATAACGGCGGGGCTCGCGTTCGCCGGCCTGGCCTATATCATGAATAAGGGCAGGAAAGCCCTGATAGACGCGGCGGTGAAAAAATGACGAGCAAACTCCGCGCGGCGCTTATAATACAACTTGCGTTCTTCACGATCTGGGGCGGCTATCTGCTCACCATGGACAAGACCGCCGGCCCCGATGAAATATATCTTGAGACCGAACCCGTGGACCCACGCGACCTCCTTAGCGGCACCTATGTGGCCCTGAATTACGCCATAGGGGACCCTCAGACCGGCGACTGCCGGGACTTATTGAAAATTCAGGGCTGGGAAACCCTCTACGTCAACCTGCGGAAAAGCACCCGGACCGTAACTGCGCAGGGCAAAGTCCTGCCGATCTACGAGGCCGCTAACTGCGCGCCCCGCCCGCCGTCCTCCCCGGACAGCCTATGGGCCCGCGGCAGAGTCCAGGCGGACTCCTGGCGCGGCCCGCGCATATATTACGGCATCGAGAAATTCTTCCTGAACGAGAACGACCCGCTCAAGGACGCGCGCAGCGGCTCGGTAACGGCAAAGGTCAAGCTCGACAGGGCGAACAACCTGCACATCGAAGCTTTGCTCAAAAAAGACGAAAATTAAATCACCGGAAGGACCATATGGAAAGAACTCTGAAAATGACCAGCGTGAACGCGAACTGGGACGATTTCTATAAAAAGAATGTGTCCGAGAAGATCCCTTTCTTCAGCCGGGACGGCCGGCTTTATGATTGTCTTTTCGCCCAGCAGTTTGACCGGAAACTTCTGACCAGCCTTTTCAAAACCGCCGACACGCTAAGGGATATAACGCAAAAAAAAGAAGGCATGGATCACGCCGGCAGCCTTCTCTCGCACACGCGCGCCATGCTTTATTTCGTCCAGCCGTCCACCAGAACTTTCCTCTCGTTCCTGAACGCCTGCCACATACTCGGCGTAAAAACTTCCGAGATACGGGACACCTCCACCTCCTCAGAGGTTAAAGGCGAAAGTCCGGAAGACACCGTGCGCACCTTCTCCAGTTACGTGGACATGATAATAATGCGCCATCCCACCCCCGGCTTCGTAGAAAAAACCGCGTGGCTGATGAACCTCACCAACCGGCCCGTCCCCATAATAAACGGCGGCTCAGGCAAGGACCAGCATCCCACCCAGGCCCTTCTGGACTCTTACACGCTTTACCGCAGCTTCAACGGAGACATGGATAACAAGAAGATAGTAATGGTCGGAGATCTGAAGCGCGGCAGGACCGTGCGTTCGCTCACTTATCTGATGAAGAACTATAAGAATATCTCGCTGGCTTTTGTTTCCCCCGAGGAGTTCCGCATGGAGCCTGATATCCTGGAGTTTCTGAAGCGCCACCATATTCCTTTTACGGAAACCGGGGACTTCAGATCTGTCATGGGCGAAGCCGACGCCATCTACATGACCCGCATTCAGGACGAGCACGACCACTCCGGCGAATCCAAAGCCGTGGACTACTCACCTTTTTATTTCAGGTCCGAGCACCTGAAGCTTATCAAAAAGACCTGCGTCATAATGCATCCCCTGCCCAGAAGAAACGAGATAGAGATATCGGTGGACGCGGATCCGCGGGCCGTTTTCTGGCGGCAGGAGCGCAACGGCATGTGGGCCAGGGCCGCGCTCATAGCCCACATCTTCGGCGCGGACCAAAAGATAACCCGCTAGCCTGAAAGCTGCAGTTACAGCTTTCCGCGATAAATATTTTTACCCTCACCCTGAAAACAAAAACCGCCGGGCGTACGATCCCGGCGGCGCGTCTCTTCTGAAATATATAAACTTTACCAGCTTATCCGCAGCTGCAATCCTGCGATGACCCCGTTTTATTCCAGGGCATGAGCGCGAGCAGCTTCGCCAACCCGCAGAAACCGGTTATCCCCGCGAATATTAGCCCGGCCCCGATAAAAGCGGCCACCCAGGCCAGCCGCTGGTCCACGCTGAAACCAAGCAGCACGGACGCCAGCACCCCAAAACCCGCGGCTACCTGCACCTGCCGCATGATAGGCAGGCGCGCGCTCCTACTAGTCACCAGCGGCCGCCCCTGCCTGGCCCACTCCAGTATTCCGCCGGCATAAACCTCAGCTGAGAGCTGGGCGCCGAAGCCCAGTTGCGAAATCTGTTCAAGGGCGAGCTTCGCTCTGCTCCCGCTCCGGCACATAATAATTATTTTCCTGCCCAGCATTGACTGCAGGACACCAGGGGCAGTATGGCCGAATTGAGAGAGCGGCACCCAGATAGACCCCGGGATATGCTCGGCCGCGAATTCGTCCTGCTCTCTGACGTCCAATATAATCTGCTCCATTTATGCCTCCGGGGTAAAGTATTTAAGACAAAGCGGCCGCGCCCGCTATTTCATTATCTCTATGCGGCCTATAGACGGCTGTGGGACCATGGCTTTTGAAATGGAACTGACTCCCTCCCCCACGTAAAGCGCTGCCACCAACACGACGCCCGCGAGCAGTATTCCCACCGCCAGGTTTCCCTTCTGGAGTTCTTTGCCGGCATGCAGGCTTTTATCCAACCTGCCGAAAAGCCTCAGCGTGACCGAAATAGTGATCACGGCAAGCAGCATTGAAATGCCAAGATGGCCGAGACAGAGCAGCGTCAGTTTCCCCAATCCGAACTGGCTCTCGCCGGGAGCGGAAATATAGAGACGAAACATACTGACCACGGCGCCCATACCCTTCTGAACTATCATGGAGGCTGATAAAAGTATCGCCGCCATCAGCGCGCCTACCGCGGTGTTGCCTTTTTTTATTTCTGCCTCCATGTCAAAGTCCGGATTTGCCCTTATAAACACCTTGTAAGTCAGGGCTATTATCAACCCGGACATCGCCACCGCGAGCGCGAATTCAAACAGGCTGACTATCACTCTTGTGTTAAACATGCTTCCTCCATTTGCGCGGCCGGCGCGAAAGGCCGCCGGATTCGCGTCAGTCGCTTTTAAAAAAATGGCTCAATTTTATATCCCTCCGCCCCTTGCAACAGCGCGGAGGTGTTTCTTCCCACTGTGCCCGGCTCAAGCCACGCGGGACCCGCCGGCTCTATCAGCACATATTCAAGTCCGTCATATCTTACAAACAAGTCGCCTTTGGCCGGGATTCTTCTTATTGCCATAAGGTAGTGGCCCGGCACGGAAACCCCAACCAGGCGCATCCCGCTCCAGCTCCCGAGAATTGAAGCCGCCAGCGCTGTTTTGGTGTCGCAGTCCCCCCAGCCGCTGAGCAGCGCTCTGCCCGGGGGCAATAAGCCGCCGGTGTGAAGGCCGCCCTCCATCATCGCCGGTATTTTATAGAGCAGGGCCGTCTGCGCCATTGAGAGAACCGCCCCAACCGTCTCCTCGGGTCCATACCCCCTGGCCTCTGATATCTTCTGAAAAGCCAGGGCCATGGGTTTTAAAAACGGAATGTTGCGCTTTACAATGGCCGGGATGTCGCAGACAATAATATTGCCGGGCAGAAGCGCAAATCCGCGGGAATTAAAAAATTCATTTAATCGGACTTTATATTCCCATTCCACCGCCTTCAACGCCTCTTTACCCGCTGCCTCCCCGCCCTTTTTTACGGCTTTGTCCCATTCCTTACGGCGGGCGCTCTCCCGCCATTGGTTCAGGTTTGACAGTTTATCGTCGGAGTAACCGTAGCCGGACAGATACTCACGGTATTCCTCCTCGGCCATGGAAAAAGAGATATTAAGTTTGTCTTTGTTAAAATTGAGAAAACGATATGTAGCCTCCAGCTTACCGCTCGCGCGTCGTATCCTCTGCGCCGTTCCCTTTTCTTCTCTGTTCTGTACAGAGCTTTCTTCTTCCGCCGCCTCTGATCCGTCAACCTCTCCCGCTTCCTCTTCATCTGCGGACTGAAAGCGGGGCAGATCCGGCCCCGCAGGATAAACAACAAACTCTCTTTCCCATTGTAAAGACAGCAGGAGCGTCACCGCGAAAACCACGGGCAGCAGGAGAACCGGCACGGCAAAAACGCGGAAGGCTTTCATAAGGCTTTCATACGGATCTTAATTATATCAATTCAAAGAATACAGCGCGGTCTCCACGGCTTTTATTGCGTCCGCGGCGGAGCTGGTTATCCCCCCGCTATACCCCGACCCTTCTCCGATCGGGTAGAGGTTTCGTATATTTAAAGATTCAAAATTTTTCCTCCGCCTCAGTCTTACGGGCGAGGAGGTTCTTGTTTCCGGCCCCATCAGTATCGCGTCATCACCCGCGAATAAGGGGCATTCTGTTTCCCACTGACTAAAAGCGGCGCGGAGCGTTTCGCCGATGAAGTCCGGAAAGATAGCGCTGATGTCAGCGCTCTGCGTCCCCATTTTGCAGGAATTATTATTTAGCGCGGCCGAAATTGTTCCTTTTAAGAAATCCCTAAGGTTCTGCGCCGGCGCTTTCCAGTTTCCCCCGCCCGCCGCGAAGGCTTTACGCTCAATATCCTTCTGGAATTCAATACCAGCCAGCGGATGCGCCGATCCATAATCCGCCACGCGACAGGTTACAGCGATGGCGGAGTTTGAGAATGCCGAGTCTCTTGCCGAGTAACTCATGCCGTTCAGCGCAAGCCCGCCTTCCTCGGAGGACGCGTTCACGACCTCGCCGCCGGGGCACATGCAGAAGGTGTACGCGCCCCGGCCTGTTTTACGGTTCGTGCAGTTAAAAGAATAGGTGGCGGCCCCTATGCCGGGAAAGTCCCTATATTTGTCGCCGTATCTGATAAGGTTAATAGTCGCGGCCGGGTGCTCAACTCTCACTCCGACCGAGATGGGCTTAGCCTCAAGGCTGACGCTTTTTTTATGCAGCAGCTCAAAGGTGTCGCGCGCAGAATGGCCGATAGCCAGGTACACGCCCGAACAAAGGTAGCGCGCAGAATCATTTATTACAACGCCCTCAGCTTTACCCTCAAAGATGATGATGTCCGTCATTTTTGCGCCGTATTGTATCTCGCCGCCCCGCTCAAGAATGTGGTTCCTGATATTGGCCACTATCCTGCGCAGGACCTCGGTCCCCAGATGGGGCTTGGCGATATACCCTATTTCCGCCGGCGCGCCAAATTTAATAAAAGTGTCCAAAACCTTGCTGACGTAAATAGAATTATTACGCCTTGAAAACAGCTTTCCGTCGGAATAAGCGCCGGCGCCGCCTTCTCCAAACTGGATGTTTGACTCGGGACACAGCGTCCGGTCGCTTATAAATCTCTGCACGTCAATGTGGCGATCTTCCAGCCTTTTGCCCCTTTCAAAAATCAGCGGCTTAAGCCCGTACTCGATAAGCTCCAGCGCGGCGAACATCCCGGCTGGGCCGAAACCGATTATAACGGGCCTCTGACCGGCCGGCGCCACCTTATGAAGCGAGGCCGGCTTTTCGGAGTATAGCTGAAAATTTTCTTTATTCTTATAGCCGGAAGGAACGCTGACGACCAGCGAAACTTTATAGTAGAACTGCCGTCTGTCGCCGGTCTCCAATGATTTTGAAAGAATCCTGCCGGCGCTTAACCCCGTTTCCTGGATATTCAACTTGCGCGCGGCGGCTTTCAAATATTCATCAGCCCCGTCTTTCTCAACGGGAATGAGCAACCCAGCCACGATCAGTTCCATAGGCATGATAAATAATACGATATCCGGCCCTGTTTTTTATCCCCGGCGAGATAAATAGTTTAATTTGCATTTCCCAAATCCTCCGCTAAGTAAATGTAAAATCAAGACAGATGCAATATCGGAGCGGGCGCCGGGGGATCTGGGTTAGCGAAACCGTACCGGAGTGGACTGGGCTACCAGAGGTTTGCTACGGACACTACTTTCGTTCGGCGCTTGCATAAGCGCGCCGAGCGGGTGGAGCCCTGCGACACTGGGTCCGATCCGGAAGTGCGGCCACGGTGTGGCCGACACTGGTTTCGCGTTCCAGGCCCCCGACAGCCCCGCAAACCTGAAGATTACAACTGAAAGTGAAGCCCATTTCACCCATTAGGTGAAATCTGGTTTCCTATATGGCCGCATACTTAACGGAGGATTAGGGTTTCCCAAAGTTGCAAAAATACTCCGGGGCCGCTATAATAGGCTACCTGCTTAAATATGAAAATGGATATGGGAAACTATCACGCGAACCACGACAGCGCGGACATACTCGTCATCGGGGGCGGGCCAGCCGGGATTATGGCGGCGGGCCGCGCGGGGGAGTCGGGCGCCAAAACCACGCTTATTGAAAAAAATCCGGGCCTTGGAGTGAAGCTGCTGCTTACCGGCGGCGGCCGGTGCAACCTGACCAACAGCGCGGACTTAAAAGAATTTATCGCGGCTTTCGGCAAAAATGGGAACTTCCTGCACAGGGCCCTGAGCGTATTCTCAAACGAAGACCTGATAGCCTTTTTCAATTCGCGCGGAGTGCCGACCCGCGCGGATCCGGATGGAAAGATCTTCCCCTCAGATGACAAAGCGCGCAGCGTTTTGGCCGCGCTGATCGGCTACCTGAAAGACAGCAAAGTCAGTATCGCCTGCGGTTCGCAGGCCGCAGGCATTTTGATTCGCAACGGCTCACAAATAGAGGGCGTAAAACTCCCGGGCGGCGGAGTTATCCGCGGCAAAAAAATAATTATCGCCGCCGGCGGGATGTCCTATCCTAAAACCGGTTCCACGGGGGACGGTTACTCCCTGGCAAAGCAATGCGGGCACACCATCGTCCCGCTAAGGCCGGGGCTTACCGCCCTTGAATCCGATGATTCGTTTATAAAAGATCTGCAGGGGCTGACGCTTAAAGGCGTAGCGCTTTCGGTTTTAATCAACGGCAGGACGGCGGCAACGGAAAAAGGCGAATTATTATTCACGCATTTTGGCGTTTCCGGCCCCAAACTCCTTATCATGAGCGGGGTCGCGGTGGACGCCCTGCTTGAGCGCGGAAACAGGGTGGAGCTATCCGTGAATCTGGCGCCGGAGCGGACGCCCGCCGAATTAGCCGCTGCTACCCAGAAGTATTTTGCCGATAACGGCGCCAAAATGTTTTCAACTTATCTCAAAGCGGCTTTACCGGACTCTCTTGCCTCAGTGTTTGAGCGGCTGAGCGGTATTGCCCGCGGCAGGCAGTGCGCCTCAATAACCGGCGCCGAGCGCAAAAAAATAGCGGAGCTGTTCGGAGATTTCCGGATCCACATAACCAGGCCGCGCCCCATACAGGAAGCGACTGTCACGCGCGGGGGCGTAAATCTGGCTGAAATACACCCCAGGACTATGGAGTCGCGCATAGTGCGCGGGCTTTATTTTTGCGGAGAGGTGCTGGATCTTGACGGGATTACCGGCGGCTATAATTTGCAGGAGGCTTTTTCCACCGGCTGCCTGGCCGGTCAGTCGGCAGCCGCCGCGCTGGACATTACACTGTAAGGTCTTTTTTGGAATCGGCCGGCATTCCGCTCTTTTGGCAGGCGGCTAAAATTTCCTTATCCCTGAGTGAAAGCTCCGGCCGTAGAGGGCCATATCATAACAGCCTCCTTATTTTCTAAAATACAGAGGTGATAGTTTTCAACATGATTCCGCGAGGATGAAAATAATGGATAAGAAAAAAGTTCTGCTGATAATACGCGACGGGTGGGGCATAGCCAAACCAGATAAATTCAACGCCGTCTATAACGCCAAAAAGCCCAACATAGACCGCTACCTCAAAGAATACCCGAATACTGTCCTTGAACCGGCGGGTGAGGCCGTCGGTCTCCCTAAAGGCTATCAGGGCTCCTCTGAAGTCGGCCATCTCAATATGGGCGCCGGCAGAATAGTCATACAGGAGCTAAAACGCATCATGGATATGATAGAGGACGGAACTTTTTTCAATTCCCCGGCCCTCAAGAACGCCATAGATAACGCCGTAAACAAAAAGTCCACTCTCCATATCATGGGCCTGGTCCAAGATGAAGGAGTCCACGCCCATCAGGACCATATGTACGCCATTATGCGCCATGCCGCCAAGGCCGGCGTAAAAAGCATTCGCATCCACTTCTTCGCCGATGGACGCGACACGCCGCCCCGCAGCGCGCTCAGCTTTTTAAAGATGCTTGAGGAGGTTATCAAAGAAGTGCCAGTAGCGAGGATCGCCACCGTAATGGGCCGCTACTACGCCATGGACCGCGGTGAAAAGTGGGCTCTGACTGACCAGGCCTATAACGCCATAACCGGGGCCGAAGGCACCCCCGTTGACAGCGCTCTGGAGGCCATTGAGACCGCCTACAGCGAACTTAAAAACCCAAACGGCGAGCCGATCGTAGACGAGTACATACCACCTGCGATAATCGGGGATTATAAAGGCGTGAGAGAAGGCGACTCAGTCATACACACCAACTTCCGCCAGGACCGCGCGATACAGCTCACCAAGGCTTTTGTGGAGCCCCATTACTCCGGCTCGCGCTGGAAAAAACTCAATATCGTCTATTGCGGCCTTACGCGCTATTATGACGCCTTCAGATTCAGCGCTCTGCCACCCATGGATGAGGGCGGCAGCATGAACAACCTTTTGGGCCAGGTAATAGCCGAGCACGGCTTAAAGCAGCTCCGTATCGCCGAGACGCAGAAGTTTAAGCATGTCACTTCTTTTTTCAACGGCAAACGCATAGAGCCTTATAAAGGCGAGGATCAGGTGGAGATAGCGGGCACCTTTGACCCGTCCAGCTACGGCGAGCATCCTGAAATGAACGCCCCGGAGGTGGCCGCAAGGGTGGCGAAAGAAATCGACGCTCAGAATTACGATTTTATACTGGTCAACTTCGCCAACGGCGACATGGTGGGGCACACCGGCAACTTCACAGCCGCCGTAAAGGCCATAGAGATAGTTGACGCGAGCGTCGGCGCGCTTACGGAAGAGGCGTTGAAGAAAGGCTACACTGCCCTCATCACCTCCGACCACGGCAACGCCGAAGAAATGTGGGATTACAAGATAAATATGGCTAAAACCGCGCACACCACCGATCCCGTAGAGTTTATATATGTCGCGAAGGGCGCCGCCGGCCTGAAACTGCGGCCTCACGGCATACTCTCAGATGTGGCCCCCACGGTGCTGGAAATCCTGGGCCTGCCGCAGCCTGCGGATATGACCTCCCAGTCTCTTATTGCGAAGCAATAAGAGACGCCATAAGCTTTAGGCTTTAGGCTTTTTAAGGAGATCTTTGCAACTTATGGCCTATGGCTTAAGGCCTATGGCATCATTTAACCTTTATGTTCTACAAACTAAAAGTCCACCCTGACGCGAAAGAAAATAAAATAAATAAAAAAGGGCCGGACTCTTTTGAGATATGGATCAAGGCTCCGGCCGAACGCGGCAGAGCCAACGCCGCCGCCCTGGGGTTGCTGGCCGCCGAGATCCATACCGACCGCAAGCGGATACTGCTGGTCAAAGGAGCCCGCAGCCCCGCCAAAATAGTTAGGATTATATAACGCTATGGCGAAATAGGGAAGAGGTCTGTCTCAACGCTGACCTATTCTTTGATTTCGCAACGTCCCCGCTTCGCTGTGCGCGTAGTATTGTATAATTAGACTTATGTTAAGCCGAACAACCGCGAGAAAAGGTTTAATAGCGGTCCTGCTCGTATTCGGGGCCACCATGGCCGTCTTAATGCTACGACAGTCCAGCCTGGCCCCGGCCAGACCTTCTCCGGACTTCCGCGCTTTTGGCCCGAAGGACGCCCCTATACAGATTTACGAATACACCGACTTCGCCTGCCCCGCCTGCAGATCGGCGGAGGCCCATCTGAAGAAAAGCCTGCAGCTTTATAAAGGCGCGGTGCGGGTCAACTTTAAACATTATCCTCTTTCCGCCATCCACCCCTGGTCCTTCCTGGCGGCGTCATACGCCGACTGCGCCGGCACGCAAGGCAAATTCACGGAATATGCCGGACTGCTTTTTGAGAATCAGGAGAAGTGGGCTCAGGCCCGAGAAAAACCCGGGGAATTCGCGGCTGCCGCCGCCCTGCTGAAGCTCAACCTCCCGGCGCTGGAAGCATGCGCCGCCGACCCTGAGACCGCCCGCCGCGTAAAACTGGACATTGCCGAAGGCGACCTTCGGGGCGTAAACGCCACCCCCACCTTTTTCATAAACGGTAAAAGGGCCGTCGGCGGAGCCCAGTTCCTGGACCAGGTTAAAAAATTTGATATTTTACTCAGCAGAATTAAAGACTAAAAACTTGCGATCTGGCCCGGAAAGTGACGATGCTTAGCGTTAAATCGCGCGTATGAATAAAAAAATTGAGACCATGGAGATTATAGGGTTTCTGGCCAGACTTTTAGCCGGCGGCGTGTTTATTTATGCCGGATTCCTAAAGGCCGCCGCGCCGGCGGAAGAATTCGCCTACGCTATAGAGACCTATAGAACAATCCCGGCCGGTTTGACCATGTTTACAGCCCTGGCCGTACCCTGGATAGAAATTTACCTGGGCGTGTTTCTGGCCGCAGGCGTTTTCACTCGCTACTCCGCTCTCTCCGTCTGCGCAATGATCCTCGCTTTTGAGGGGCTCCTGCTCCAGGCCATTGTAAGGAAACTACCTGTCACCTCCTGCGGCTGTTTCGGCGCCTCCATGAATAGTTCGCTCGGCTATGAGTTCTCCCAAAACCTGCTGCTGCTGGCGCTGGCCGCCCTCGCCTGGAAATACGGCGGAAGGATCTCCATAGACTCGGTGGTGGAAAAGCATGGTTAAAAAGCTCGCGGCACTTTCACTGCTTCTAATTTTCTCCGGCGCGGTCGCCCACGCTTTCCGCCCCTACTCCAAAAGCGCCGAACTCAGGGCCAGCTGGATGACAGTCTCGTCATTAAAAACAGGCCAGCAGTATTATATGGAAGTCGCGGCGGACGGGGCGGCAATCACCCGGACCGAAACAAAAAACGCCATCACGGTTAAGCGCGGCAAAATATCCCCCCAGCTGGCCAAAGACTTTCTCCGCGAGATAGAAAACTCGGAAATCCTCGCCTCGCACAGTTACACGGAGAATAAGCTGGTTTTTTACAAAGGCGAACTTTTAAATATTTCTGCCTATATCAGTGGCGAATTGAAGCGCATGGAGGCTCCGCTTAACAATTTCGGCGAGGCTTTCTCCCACGCTTTTGGCGAAGCAAAAAAAGCCGCGTCCAAGATGCCGGACGAGAACAAACTCAAGGGGTTCCTGATCTCCGAAACGCTCTCGGGAACCGCGCTAAAGGAATTCCAGATTAAGAGCGAAAGAGATGGCGTGGTCAAGATTATAGAGACTTATGACTTCCAAAAAGTTGGGCCTCTCTTGAGCGCGATAAAACAGCCGCATCGCCTGATCCCGCTTGAAAGCTCAGCCCAGGTGAGCGAGATACAGGATTTTATCGCCAGGCACCAACTCTACGGATTCGGAAAGATTTTTTACCTTCCCTCCACGCGCGGCACTTTCAAATGCCAGATTCTGGGCGCGACGAAGTAAACCTGCTTCCTTTTAAAAGAGTTTTGATTGCCGATTTGCAACGCAATCTATGCGGCCGGAAATTGCGAGTCCGGAGAAACCGGGGGAATCTGGAAGAAAATTGAGAATTGCGGCGCGGGATTTAAATTTATAACATATAGGCTGAATCGGCAAAAGGGGATCACATGCTTAAGTTGATGCGCGTTGTTTTTACACAAAAAACCCACGACGGCACGACCGAACGGCTGCTCCAGCTAGCGCTGGCCTACTTCGGCACCTACATACTTACCGGCATCTTCCCTAAATATTTCATGAACACCGCGCCCGGCTACCCGGCGATGAACGATGTTCAATACATGGTCTACTCCACGCTGTTTTCCAGCCTCTTCTGCGTCAGCCTTGTCATAGCCTGGAAGTGGTACAAGTTCCAATCGCAGGGCAGGATCACGGTCATGGGCCTGACCTTCCCGAAAGAATTCCTTTACATCATCCCTTCCGGAGTATGCACCGCCGTAGTTATCCCCACGACCACGCTGATGTACCTGCTGCCCATCTCGGTAATGGTGGCGATGATAATCATGCGGGCCAGCATTATCATAATAAGCCGCATAATAGATTCAATCCAGATACGCCAGGGCATACTGACCAAGACGGTTTACTGGGAAGAAAATGTGGCAGTAGCCTTCGCGCTTTTCGCGGTGGCACTGCAGTTGCTGAACTTTAAGGGAGCTATCGCTTTCTCACGAGCCGCGGCCGGGCTGACAGCCTCATTTAAACAGCTATTCGTGTTCGACCCCAATAATTTCGCATTCATAACTAATGTAACGGCCATGACCATTCTGACAAGCTACATCATCGCCTATGCCATCCGCATCTATATAATGAATTATTTTAAGAACACGCGGACGAAGGGCGTACCCTACGATAATAAAGGATTCTTCGCAATTGAGCAACTTTCCGCAAGCGCTACGATGATACTCGCCGCGTGCGCCGTAGTCTTTCTCATGGCCCCCGACGCGGCGAATCCGAAAGATTTCGTCGCCAACTTCCAGAGCAGTTTCAACATGCCGCACGCGCAGTGGTTTAAAGCCGCGCTGGCGGGCATACCATACGGCATAGGGGCGTTCTTCTCAGTATTCCTTTTTATGTTCAAGGGCCGCACCGCCACCTTCTCAGGCCTGGTCAACCGCCTGACCTCGCTCATCGCCGGCACCATTGCCACGCTGGTCGTCTTCTTCCTGATGACCGCCAAACCTCCCAAGCCGGAAGACTGGATAGGCCTGGTGGTAATATTCATCGCCATCTATTTCCTAAGTCTGGCAGAAAAGAAGCGTGCCTGTGAACTGGCTAAGACGCACGAGGTTGAACCTGAGAGCGATTCAGAAATAGTTTGCGCGCCGGCGAAATAACAACCGCCATAAGCGCTATTCGCATCACATATTGGAGAAACCATGAAAAAAACAAATAATGAAAAAGTTAACATCTGCATTATAGGGGCCGGCTATGTGGGACTGGTATCCGGGGCATGCCTGGCCGAGATCGGCCACCGCGTGGTATGCGTGGATTCCGATCCTAAAAAAATAGCGCTGCTTGAAAAAGGCGTGATGCCTATTTATGAGGAGAACCTTGAAACTGTGGTGAAACGCAATGTGAAGGCAGGACGGCTGTTTTTCACCCGGTCAATAAAAGAAGGCATGCACCACGGCGGCCAAAGGGCCGAAGCGATATTTATAGCTGTGGGAACCCCTCCGCGCGAAGACGGCTCAGCCGACCTTTCCGCCGTGGAAAAAGTGGCGGAAGAGATCGCCCTCAACATGACCGACTATACCGTTATCGTTGAAAAGTCCACCGTGCCTGTTGAAACCTGCGAGTGGATCAATAAGACCGTGGTGCGACATAACAAAAAGCACATACCCTTTGACGTCGCCTCCAATCCGGAATTTCTGCGTGAGGGCACTGCTGTGGGAGATTTCTTAAAACCGGACCGCGTGGTTCTGGGCTGCCCCACCAGGCAGTGCGAAGCCGTGATGCGCAGGATCTATAAGCGTATGAAGGGCGCTCCCCTGCTGGTGACCGACGTAAAAAGCGCCGAACTGATAAAGCACGCCTCCAACTCTTTCCTCTCTACCAAGATCTCATTTATCAACGCAGTGGCACAAGTCTGTGAAAAGACCGGCGCCGATGTTGAGATGGTGGCGCGCGGAATGGGCATGGACAAGCGCATAGGCATGAGCTTTCTGAAAGCCGGTATCGGCTTCGGCGGATTTTGCTTTCCAAAAGATCTGGAGGCATTTTATTGGCTCAGCCACCGCAAGGGTTATGATTTTGAGCTGCTGAAGTCCGTTAAAGACATTAACGAAGCCGCCAAGATGTGGCTGGTAAAAAAAGTTCAGGATGAACTGTGGAATCTGGAAGGCAAAACCGTGGCCCTGCTGGGCCTGGCTTTCAAACCCGAAACCGACGATATGCGCTTCGCCCCGAGCCTTGACATTATTGCTGAATTTAAAAAGCTCGGCGCCAAAGTGCGCGGATACGACCCGGTTTCACAGGAGAACGCCAAGGGTCTGGCAAAAGGCATCTATTTTGCCAAAGACGCCTACGACTGCGTAGCCGGAGCGGACTGCGTCTGCCTTATCACAGAATGGGCCGAATTCGCAAGGCTGGACATGAAAAAGATGCTGTCCCTGCTTAAGCACCCGATCATGATAGACGGCCGCAACCTTTATAACCCGGCCAAAATGCGGGAACTGGGATTTATATATAAGTCTGTCGGCAGACAATAACGGACGTAAAGAGTAAAGCGTAAAGCGTGAAGGGCCACGGCTCTTAAAAATTTGCTGTTTGGTTCTCGCTCTTTACGCTTCACGCTTTACGCTTTACGATAAATCATTAGGAGTTATATCATGAGAATTTTAGTTACCGGCGCCGCCGGTTTTTTGGGGAGCCATCTATCGAGATATCTGCTGGGCAAGGGGCATTCGGTGGTGGGGCTGGACAACTTTATAACCGGCAACGTCGATAATATACAAGACCTGTTCAAAAACGGCAAATTCGAGTTCGTAAAATATGACGTGACGAACTACCTGCATGTGCCGGGGAAATTGGACGCGGTCTTGCATTTCGCCAGCCCTGCCTCTCCCATAGATTACCTAAAATACCCGATACCGACGCTGAAAGTCGGAGCCCTGGGCACACATAAAGCGCTGGGCCTGGCCAAGGCCAAGAACGCCATTTTCATGATCGCCTCGACCTCAGAGGTGTACGGCGATCCGCTTATAAATCCCCAGCACGAAAGCTATTGGGGCAATGTTAATCCGATAGGCCCGCGCGGCGTGTATGACGAGGCCAAGCGCTTCGCCGAAGCGATGACCATGGCCTACCACCGCTACCATGGTATGCAGGTGCGCATACTGCGCATCTTCAATACCTACGGCCCCAACATGCGCCTGGAAGACGGACGCGCCGTCCCGAATTTCATGGTGCAGGCGCTAAAGAATAAACCCATCACCGTCTACGGCGACGGCCTCCAGACCCGCAGCCTGTGCTATGTTTCCGACCTGATCGAAGGGATATACCGTCTGCTGAACAGCGGCATAAACGAACCGGTAAACATCGGTAACCCTCGCGAACTTACGCTCCTGGAGCTGGCTCAAATGGTCAAGACGGCCGCCGGCAGCAAGTCAAAAATAATTTTCCAACCCTTGCCTGAGGACGACCCCAAGGTGCGCAAGCCCGACATAACCCGCGCTAAAAAGGAACTAAAGTGGCAGCCCAAAGTTTCGCTTGAGGAAGGCCTTAAGAAAACAGTGGCCTATTTTAAATCCCGGGTGTAGCCCGCCAGTGATTAGTGGATAGTGGTTAGTGATAAGTGGTAAATGATCCGCATCCATCAATCACTATTTATTGGTCATTACTCAGCGCGGCGGACACCAACCATTAACTACTAGCCACTATTCACTGTCCACTAACCACTTTCCCTTTATGCTCATGCTTATCGCTTAAGACTAAAAGCCGGCGTTCACACAAACCGAAACATAAAAAAGGGCCGGCATTTACGCCGGCCCTTCTCAAAAACTCACCTTATTACCGTACTTACGGCAGCTGGTACCATTTTATAAACTCATCCCAGTTGGAATACTTGGACCACTGAAGATCTTCATAGCCGGAGGCCGGGGCCGCAGACGGCAGATATATGGAGATTCCGTGAGAGTTTAAGTGATTGACGGGGGGAAGCCAGTAGCTGCCGCCGGAACCGTTATTGGCCCGATTATAACCTATAAGCACTTTTTCCATGTATGCCATCAGCGCTGCGGACTTCTCTTTTACTGAGGGGTCATTGCTCCCGGCTGCTATAAGCTGCGCGAAGTGATATAGATCTTTATTATCGGTGTCCCTATAGGCCTGTGCCGCGACCCTGGCCTTCCCGGTGAGGCTTTTTTCACCGGCAGTTGTGATGGCACTGGCGAATTCATTAACCGCTTTCAGAAAACCGGGAATAGCAGCGGAGCGGACATAGCTCTGGGTTGAACCTTCTCTCTTGGCCTGGTAGTAATTGGCGTAAGACTCAACCGCCACCCTGGCGAGCGCTTCCGCGTCCATGCCGGGTTTAGCGACCAACTGGGCCAGGAGGTCATTATAGGCGTATCCGTCTCCGGGTGCGGCCTCT
Organism: Elusimicrobiota bacterium; assembly: GCA_037137395.1. GTDB lineage: Bacteria > Elusimicrobiota > Elusimicrobia > Elusimicrobiales > UBA9959 > YA12-FULL-51-18. The sequence goes on along the minus strand of JBAXKK010000001.1, from coordinate 67,039 downwards.
TCCGAGCCCACGATGAATTTAACATAATCTTTTATCTCGTACACGACTTCCGCCATCTGCATCAGGCAGGCGTCGGAACCGTAAACATCAACGCCGCCGACACCTTTAAGAATGGCCGCCATTTGCGGAGTGTTAATATAGTGGCGACTCTCCGAGTCGTAGGAGATACCTTTTGTGATGCTCCCGCTGCTTTTTACCCAGCCCGTGCCATGGTCCCAGATGATAAGCATGGTTTTTCTGGCAGGATAGGCGGCTTTTGCCCATTTGCCGAAAGCTATCACATTCCGATAATCCCCCATATCCACCTTGCCAAGGTCCTTCAGAATGGGAGAACTTATTCTGTCAACATTATTGTCTTTAGTAATGAGGTAGCGTCGGGCGGTTGTCCAGTCGCCATCAGAAGAATTGTACCCGACTATGCGGGCGACCTGAACGACGATATTGACCTGGTCTGAAGAACCCACCATTTCCATTTCGTTAATATCCTTGAGGGCGTTTTCCTCCAGATTGTTTCTGCCGTTAACGAAAACCATAATGGTCCATTCTTTTGGCTTTTCGGCCATCTTATTGGGCACCCCTCCGGGGGCGGGCATATCGATGGTAATATTTTTTATTTCATCAGCAAAGCTGTTAGCCTCAGGATTGTCGAAGTTCACAGCCGCCATGGAAAAAGAAGCAATGGAAACCAGCATGACCGCATAAGTTAAAGTTTTTTTAAACATTTTATGGCTCTCAGCAGGTTGATATCATCGACTACATATATACTATAAGATCTGCCAAATATTACAAGAGACGTAAGACCTATGCGACTTTGGGCATAAAGGTTATAAAACAAGCGGGCCGTCTGCCCAAGGCAGACGGCCCGTGTTGTTAATTAAGAATTAATATTACTTAGTGTACCAGCCGATAAACTCATCCCACTGCGACGCTTTGGCCCAGGCCAGTTCGTTGTAGGTGGAGTTGGAATAACTTGGCATGTATATCGCAAGGCCCTTGGAGTCTCCGTATGTGCCGTTAACGCGGTTATGGATCACCAGCGTGTTCAGCAGATAGTCCTGCAGGATCTTGCCCTTAGCCTTAACCTCGGCGTTCTTGCTGGAAGCCATGTAGAGGGTAAGGAAGTGCGACATGTCCTTATTTTCTGCGTAAGCGTAGCTCTGCGCTCCATTTAAAGCCGTTTTCACCAGGGCTTTCTCTCCGGAGGCGATGGAAGCCGCGACGAAGTCATTAACCACAGGTATGAAGCCGTTCAGCGCGGAGGCTTTCACAAGGCTCTGGGTAGACCCCTCTCCGATGGACTGGTAATGGTCGCTGTAGGCATCCACTGCCAGCTTGCCCAGTTCTTCCGCTCCCATAGCGGGCTTGGCAACGAGGGGCCCAAGCAGCAGATTATAGGTGTAGCCGTCGCCGGGTTCGGTCTCTTCCGAGCCCACGATATAGTCAACATAATCTTTGATCTCATAGTTCACTTCAGGCATCTGCATAAGGCAGGCGTCTGAGCCGTAGACATCGATTTTGCCGATGGCTTTCAGGGCCAAGCCAAGCTGCGGGGTGTCTATATGATTACCCGTCTCATCATCGTATGAAATGCCTTTATTGCCAAGTTCACGGGATTTGACCCAGCCGGCGCCATGATTCCAGACTATAAGCATGTATTTTTTGGCGGGGTAGGTGGTCTTGGCCCAGTTAGCGAAGTCCGCAAGATGTTTGTAGTCACCCATATCCACCTTTCCCAACTCCTGCACAACGGGAGAGGTTATTTTGTTAATGTTACTATCTTTCTTTATAAGATAGCGTCGGGCGGTTTTCCAGTCGCCATCGGAGGAATCGTATCCGGATATACGGCCCACTTCGGTGACGATGTTTACCTGGTCGGAGGAGCCTATCATCTCCATCTCGTTCATGTCTTTAAGTGCGTATTGTTCCAGATTGTTTTTGCCGTTGACGAAGACCATAATGGTCCATTCTTTGGCTTTATCAGCCGTCACTATCTCAGGAGAGGCCGTGGCGGGGGCTGCGAGCTCCACATTTGAAATCTCTTCTTTGAAGTTATTGGCTTTGGGATTGTCGAAATTGATCCCGGCGTAAAGCGAGGCCGACATCGACAGTGCAACGGCTGTCATCACGAGTTTTTTAAGCATCTGCACTTCCTCCTACTTTTTATTTACCTGCCATGCGGCATGTCATATAGTTTACATCACTATTGATGATTATCAAGGCCAAAAGGCCCACACCGCAGAGGGTCTTAGGGCCTATGCCAAATTAGGTCTTAAGACCTATGTTTTTCCACAACGCCACAGCTGTTATGATCGTGTTGGCGTGCAGCCGTACGGTATCGGAAAATTTCCGGGCATAGCCGCCGCTTAGAACAAGGATGACAGGCGTCTTCCTTCCAAAGCACTCCGAGAATACCATCTTATCCCGCGCAGCCACTCCCGCCATGGTCAATTTCAGCCCCCCCAACATGTCATGCTCATAAATGTCTGCGCCGGAATTGTAAACAACAACATCTGCTCGGGCCTTATTAAATATCTCAGGCAGGATATTGCGCAAAATTTTTAAATACTCCGCGTCTCCGGTTCCGGCGGGCAGCTCCAGATCAAACGAGCTTTTTTCTCTCACTTTCGGGTATATATCCCGCTGGTGCATTGAAAAAGTGAAAATATTTTTATCCTTTTTAAAAACAGAGGCTGTGCCATTGCCCTGATGAACATCCAGGTCCACGATAAGCGCGCGCTTTATACTCTTTTCCGCCTGAAGTTTTTTAACCGCTACGGCGACGTCATTTAAAAGACAAAAGCCCTCGCCGTGGCCTTTAAAGGCGTGATGCGAGCCGCCGCCGCAGTTTATCCCCAGGCCGGTTTCAAGCGCCAGCCTGGCGGCTGCGATAGTGCCGCCGACATTCATAAGGTGCGCGCGCGCCACGCCGCGGGTTATATCAAGCTCCGCCCTGGCGCTGTCCAGCGGCGTGAATTTAAAGCGCAGATTCTTATCAACCCATGCCGGCGTATGAGCCAGCATAAGGTCGGCCCTGGATGGAGGCTTTGGCTCAATAATTTCTTTTTTTGTGACCAACCCCTCTTCCAAAAGCAACTTCAGGACCGCCGAAAATTTATCGGTCCTGAAAATATGCCGGCAATTACTTACCGTATAATCGCTTGAAAAAACAATTTTCATATAAACTGATGCTGCCTTTTTAAAAGCTGAGGCCGAGATCGGAATAAACGGGAACCTTCACCTTCAGAACGCCGCGCTCGTTCAGATCTTTCCTGACCAACACTCGGCCCCAGGGATCTATAACCGCCGAGATGCCGTTATTGGCCGCGCGGATTACCGGTCTTCGGGTTTCAACCGCCCGAAAAATGTTAACAAGAAAATGCTGATACGGCGCGGCGGTATCCAGATACCAGCCATCGTTGGTGATATTAACAAAGACTTCGGCGCCGGCCAGGGTGTCGCCGGCAAACAGGTAAGGGAAAACCGATTCGTAACAAATGGCCGCGCCTATTTTAAAATCACCGAATGTCATAAGCCCCTGAGCAGGAGCACCCGGCAGAAATTCCCCCAGCGCGGCCACGGGCTTAATATATCTTCCCAGCAAACCCCGCAGTGGCACATACTCCCCGAAAGGCACCAGTTGGCGTTTATCATAAGAACCTTTTATTTCACCCTTCTCATCCAGCAGGAACGCGGACACATGGCGTCCGTCCCCCTTAGACACGGATCCCACGATACTCACGCCGGCGGGGCGGAGCGTCGCGGCTTTAAGCCAGGCATAGCATTCGGGCTCATCTATCCAGCACGGCAGAGCGTTTTCCGGCCAGACGACCAGATCAGAGTTTTTGGCCGCGGCAGCCAGCCCCTCCATGTCTGCGCGAATATTACGAGCCTGAGCCGCGTCCCATTTCGCGTAAAGGTCTATGGATGGCTGCAGTATGGCGACATTAAACGATTTTGGTGCCACGGCATTGTCGGCTGTTTTAAGTTCCCGACCTCCGTAAAAAAATATCAAACCTATCAGAGCCGGAGCGGGGATAAAGCGCAAAAATTTTTTAAGAGTGGTGATATCCGCGACTAAAATACTTCCAGCCAGCGCGCCGGTGAAACAGATTGCCGCGCTAAGGCCGTAAACTCCGGTCAGGGAGGCAAGTTGGATGATGGGCGTGTACTCCCACTGCGTATAACCAAGCATGAACCAGGGAAACCATACCGCCTTAAGGCTTAGGTAAATCTTGCCATATTCCAGCAGAGCCCAACCCAGGGCAAAAACACAAGGCCAGATCCGGGGCCCTATCCTTTTCAGATAAAAGCCGAAACCGGCGATAAGAATGAACTCGCACGCCATCAACAGGCTTAAAGCCGCCAGACCGAAAGCGGAAACAACCGGGATAACCCCTCCGGCGCGCATGGTTGGATAGATCCAATAAAGGATGCCGGCGTAAAAAAAGAAACCGGCCACGAGACCGGCTATCAGGGCTTGTTTGAGGCTTTTAACTTTCCAGAGTGAGACCGTGAGCGGGGCCAGGGCCAGCCACGCCAACCACCCTTGATTAAACTTTGGATAGCTGAAGATAAGAAGCAGTGCTGTGAGCGCTGGCAGAAGCAGGGTGGTTGCGGATTCAAAATTCAAGATTCCAGATTTAAGATTACGGAATCCGAATCGCTGAGATTTTGATTTAGACCCCATTTTCTATTTACCGCCCATCTCCATCGCAGCCCCAACTCACCAATCTTAACCCCTAAATCTTCAATCCTGAATCCTAAATCTTGAATCTTAAATCTGACAATCTTAAATCTTAAATCCCCTACGCCCCGTGACATTTCTTGTATTTTTTGCCGGAGCCGCAGGGGCAGGGGTCGTTTCTGCCTGTTTTGAGATTGACATACTTTTCCTGCGGTTTTTTCTTGGTCGCCAAATTACCAACCTGCTCCGCGCCTGCTTTCACCATACCGTCGGCTTCTGGTTCAGCGCCCTCTTCCCGGGTTACATGAGGCTTTGCCGCAGCCACGGGCGGAAGCTGTATCCTGAAAACATATTCAACCATCTCATCCCTGACGCGCCCAAGCATTTTCTCGAACATGGCATAGGATTCTTTCTGATATTCTATGAGCGGATCTTTCTGGCCGTAAGCGCGCAGGCCCACGCCCTTCTTAAGGTGGTCGAGATCGTAGAGATGGTTCTTCCAGATATGGTCTATGATCTGGAGCAGCAGCACGCGCTGCATATCGTTAAAATTCACGCCGCGCTCCGCAAATTCACGGACGCGGTTATCATAGCCCTTTTCCACTCTTTCGTGCAGCTCTTTCTTCAGTTCAGCCTGCTGCATACTATGCAGTTGATCTTTAGTGTATTCGAGCGTGAAACCGAAGGTCTTGGCCAGATAAATATTCAGGTTCTCCATGTTCCAGAGCTGGGAGGACTGATCGGCCGGCGCGCAAAAGTCTATCTGCTCCTCTACTCCTTCCTGAATCATGCTCTTCACGCGAACGGTAACGTCGGCCCCGTCCAGAATAACATTGCGCAATTCATAGATGGCCATGCGCTGCTTATTCATCACGTTGTCGTAATCCAAAAGCTGTTTGCGGGCGTCAAAGTTCATGCCCTCCACCCGCTTCTGAGCGCCCTCTATCTGGCGGCTGACCATAGCGGACTCTATAACCTCGCCTTCTTCCATGCCCAGCTTCTCCATGATCATGGAGATCCTGTCCGAACCGAACAGGCGCATCAATTCGTCCTCCAACGACACATAAAAAACGGAAGAACCGGAGTCTCCCTGCCTGGCGCAGCGGCCGCGCAGCTGGTTATCTATACGGCGCGACTCGTGGCGCTCGGTGCCCATAACATGCAGGCCGCCCACTGAGGCGACATACTGGTGGTTAGCCTCATCCGGAGGGTTGCCGCCTAAAATGATATCGGTGCCGCGACCCGCCATGTTGGTGGCGATTGTCACCTGGTTCTTTCGGCCTGCCTGGGCGATGATCTGGGCCTCCATCTCATGGTATTTGGCGTTCAAAACTTCATGCGGCACGCCTTTGTGGCGCAGCATCGTGGACAGCTTCTCCGATTTATCTATGGAACGGGTGCCCACAAGCATCGGCTGACCCTTCTTCCAGCGCTCCTCTATCTCGGCGACTATGGCGGCGTTCTTCTCGCGCTCGGTCCGGTATATCCGATCCGGAGAATCCTGTCGCACCATGGGACGGTTCGGCGGTATCTCAACCACATCCAGCTTGTAGATCTCCCAGAACTCGTCGGCTTCGGTCAGAGCCGTACCGGTCATGCCGGAAAGCTTGTTGTACAGCTTGAAATAGTTCTGGAAAGTTATAGTGGCCAGGGTCTGGTTCTCTTCCTTTATGCGCAGGTTTTCCTTGGCTTCTATGGCCTGGTGAAGGCCGTCCGACCAGCGGCGGCCCGGCATCAAGCGTCCGGTGAACTCATCCACGATGATGATCTCACCTTCTTTCACCACATATTCCACGTCTTTCTTGAACAGGTGGTAGGCGCGCAGTGCCTGATTCAAATGGTGCACCCATTCGGCGCCGACATCATCGTAAATATTACCGACACTAAGTATTTTTTCGGCCTTTTTCACTCCCTCTTCGGTTAGAATTACGGAATGGTTCTTCTCATCTATGACGGCGTCATACCCCACGCCGAGATCAGTACCCTCGCGCTTAGCGTCAATCTCCTCTTTCTCGGTTATAAAGCGAACGTTCAGAAGCGGAATGACACGATTGACAATGTAATATTTGTCGGTGGACTCTTCCGCCGGGCCGGAGATGATCAGCGGAGTCCGGGCCTCGTCCACAAGAATGGAGTCCACTTCGTCCACGATAGCGTAGTTGCGCTCGCGCATGACGCGCTCGGACTTATCCATAACCATGTTGTCGCGCAGGTAATCAAAGCCGATCTCGTTATTAGTGACATAGGTAATGTCGCAGTTGTACATGGCCCGGCGTTCTTCGTTGCGCATGTCGTGCTGCACGGATCCGACTGTGAGACCCAGAAACTCGTGCACGGGACCTATCCAGAAGCGGTCGCGTTTGGCCAGATAATCGTTAACCGTTACAACATGTACACCCTTTCCCGTAAGGGCGTTAAGATACGCGGCCAGGGTTGCCACCAGAGTTTTTCCCTCTCCGGTGCGCATCTCGGCGATCTTGCCCTTGTGCAGGATTATGCCGCCCACCATCTGCACATCGTAATGACGCATCTTAAGCGTCCTTTTGGCTGATTCGCGAACAACGGCAAAAGCTTCCGGCAGCAAATCGTCCAGCGTTGCACCCTTGGCGAGGCGCTCCCGGAATTCCGTGGTTTTAGCGCTGAGCTGTCCGTCGGAGAGCTTTGAGAACTCGTCTTCAAAAGCGTTTATCTGATCCACGATGGGGTGGATCTTCTTTAAATCGCGTTCGCTTTTAGAGCCGATGAGTGATTCAACAAGTCTTTTAAGCATAATATCCTTCAGCGAATACGCCAAATTATTTGTAGGCGGCAAATAGCCATGTAACTATATTGTGCCAAAATAGTCCTTCACTACTCAATAGGAGCCGCCCAAAGGGTGGCGGTCGCTTAAAACGCGGCGGTCAATTGTATAATATCAGTTCAAGAGCCTGTGTTTTATCCGATGTTCAAAGATTGACCCCAACAAGCTCAATGTGTGATAATATTTCTGCGGCGTGTTTAGCCTGAAAACTTCAGTTGAAGTTTTCCGTCCGCATAGCGGGCGCCCTTCGGGAGGCATACACTTCTTCGGGTCTGGCGCGCATAGCACTGGGCCCTCCGCCCGCTTCGCGGGGAATTCCGCAGAATAATTCTGTTCCCTGATTTCCGCAATAAAAAACACGTCGAACTGCGGAATTCAGGTTAGCACGCTGACGCGGCGTAAAAATATGCTGGAAATTAAAAAACTCATCTTCAGAAGCGGATTTTGCGTGGACAATGCGCGCTTTCTCAGGTTTTATCTGTCCGCGCTGAAAAACCCGGTCCTGAGACCCCTTTTGATCGCCCTGCGTATAAAATTCAGCCCGGATATACTGGAAAACATCCGCCTATCGGCGCTTCCTCTGGATAAAAAAAGCTCCCTTTTCTCGGAAGTAATGACCCTTTTTCGAAGCGGCCCCTCCTATAAGACAACTGCGGCCGGGCGCAGCCCGCTTACAGATCGCGCCATCCTCTCTAAGTCTAAAGCCGGAGATATCATATGCGAAACCGGGGTCTCGGACGGCATATCGGCCTTCGGCCTCCTGGCTAATGCCGGGAACAAGAAAGTGATATTGACCGATATCCAGATCTCTTTTCTCTACAAGGATTTCGGACCGGCCCGAATCTTCTACAACAAGGAAGACTTCTGTCTTTCGTTCAAATTCCTCTTCTTCTATATCTGCACGGGCGTAAAAACCGGCGCCGCGCCGGCAACCGCGGGGCAAATATCTCTTCTGAACCCTCTCATCAGCGAAAAACTAGGCGCGGCCGGAATACAACAGTTTGATGTTTTTTCCGGCACTCTAAACTTTAAGGCCGATATCATCAAATGCGCGAATGTGCTTAATAGCGTTTATTTTTCCCCGCAAGAGGCAAAACTGGCCATGGAGAACCTTTCCAAAAATCTTAAAGACTCCGGCTGGATATTCATCTCGCAGAATCATGAAAAATATAGGGATGGAGAAGCGTACCTGGCGCTTCAGAAGCAGGGCGGCGTTCTCATCCTGCGCGAAGAGCTCAACAGCCACGAACTGCTGCCTTACATGAGTTCCACACTTTTTTCGGACCTAGTGAATAAGGGATGACGCCAAAAAAACAGGGGGAAATGGCAGTTCCGTGAAAATGCTATTTTTTCAATCTGATCACCAGGGAATATCCCGCCGGCATACGATAGAAAGACTCTCTAAATCTCGAACCCAGCAGCCGGATCGCCGCTTCAGTCGCCCTATCGGCCAGCCACGCCAGAGAATTCATTAAAGCATAGCAAATGGATTTAACCCCTTTCATGGCCCAGAAAGGCGAGCTTTCCAGAAAAAAATTAGGCATTAAAAACATGGTGGCGGCTGAAGAATTTGTTTCCTTTAGCCAAAGAACTTCGTCAGCGGAAAAAGCGCTGAGATAAAAATATCTGGTAAACCGCTGATAGTCGTGCGGGACGCCGTGATTCGGAAACATGAACGGTGAAGTTATATAAACAAGCGCCCCGTTCTTAGAGACTCTTCTCAGTTCGGCCAGGGCTTTTTGCACATCAGCCACATGTTCCAGCACTTCAGAACAGATAACAGCGTCAAATTCCCCTTCACCAAACGGCAGCGCTTCCGCAGAACCGGCTACATCAGCGTCAGAGCGCTCAAGATCAAAGTCTATCCCCACGTATTCCAACCGCCCCTTTGGAAAAAGTTCCAGCCAGGGTTTAAATCCGCAGCCAATATCAAGCACCCGCGCCCGCCCCTCGTTGAGCACAAGGTCCCTGAAAAAAAGGAAAGCAGAAAGATGCGACTTCATAACCGGGCAGGAATAGTCCCAAAGGCGGGGAGATATCCGCTGCCTGTTTATCATTTTTTTAAACTTGATCGTTCCGGGATTTCTATCAGGCATAGTTGAATGTTACAAAATCTTAACCAAGTTTTGAATAACCTCGGGTAAACCTGTAACTGATATTTACACCGCAACTTTTATATAATCATACTTGTATAGACGGAGCGGACAATAGACCCATTTATGCTCATACGACCTTTGATTACCGGGATTTTAAGCCTGCTGCCGGGCTCGCAGATCGCGCATTATCTGCTGGCGAAAAAAAACATATCTTACGCGAACGCGAGGTATTGCTATAGCGTCTGGCTGCGGCATCTGCTGGCCGCTCATGAAAGCGGACTAATTCCTGTTTTTCCGCAAACTATTGCAGAACTGGGGCCTGGAAACTCGCTGGGGACAGGGCTTGCAGGGCTTATTTCAGGAGCTTATACGTACTACGGATTGGATATCGTCAGATACTGCCGCGATAACCGTAATCTTGAAACTTTTGACGAGCTTGTCGGCCTCTTCCAGGCTAGGGCGCCCATACCGGACGAGAATGAATTCCCCCAGATAAAACCAATATTAAAATCCTACGCTTTCCCCAGGCATATACTTTCAGAAGAACTTCTCAAAAAAGCGCTGGCCCCGGAGCGCATCGCGCAACTGCGTGCAGACCTTATCAGCCTGGGCCAGGAACACCTGTCTCAAACCCGGCAGATACACTACTTCGCGCCCTGGAATGACGCGGGCAACATAAAGCTGTCAGCGGTTGACATGATATACACGCAGGCCGTGATGGAGCATGCGGAGCCCCTTGGCGAAATCTATGGCAATCTTTACAAATGGCTTAAGCCTGGCGGCTTTATGTCGCACCAGATAGATTTCCGCAGCCACGGCACCGCAGCTGACTGGAACGGCCATTGGGGATATTCCGCCCTTATGTGGAAATTGATAAAAGGCAGAAAACCATATTTAATAAATCGTGAGCCACTATCAGCGCATATCGCCCTTCAAAAAGAAGCTGGCTTCAAAATCATATCGGTGCAAAAAGTTCTATCCGCGTCCCGCCTTAAGACCGGGCAACTGTCGCGCAAATTCAGGCATTTGTCTGAAGATGATTTAACGGTTTCCGGGGCGCTTATTCAGTCCGTAAAGGTCTGACCCCGCGCTCTGTCCCCGAAGCCTTCACGCACAAGCCTTCTCTGCTTATAACCATTCCCCCGACGATGGCAGATCCATATCATTATATTCCGGCTTGAGCTTCAATATTTTACGCCGCGGCTTTTATATAATTTACATATGACAGATACAGCGGCCCGGGTTGAAAAACCAAAATGCCCTTATTGCGGCGAAGCAAATTTCCAGGAAAGTGAGTTCTGCTGGGCCTGCTATAAAAATTTAAGAACCAAGATTGAAGATTCAAGATTTGAGAGCCAAGATTCAGGATCCAAGATTCAAGATGCGGGAATTAAGATTCCAGATCAAGGATTCAAGACTGAAAAGGAATCTCACCCAATCCGCAATCTTGAATCCGGAATCTTAAGTCCTTCATGCTTAGCATCCTGGGGCCGTTTCGCGCTGGTCGCCGGACTGTTCATTTTTTATCTTCAATGGATAAGAAAAGAGAACTATTTTTCATTTCTGGATTTCATAAACCTGGCTTTCCATGAAGCAGGACATCTGTTCCTGGGATTCTTCGGCCGCTTCATCATGATGCTGGGCGGAACCATATTCCAACTGATAATACCCGCGGTTTGCGCGGTCCATCTATGGCGTCAGGATAACCGTACCGGCTGGCAGCTCTGCGTATTTTGGTTCGGTGAAAGCCTGTTAAATATCAGCATTTACGCTGGCGACGCGATAAACCAAGCCCTACCGCTGGTCGGCGGCGGAGAGCACGATTGGACTTACCTGCTCACGGTAACGCACCTTATAGCCCATACTCCAGCCACGGCTAAAGCCATATTCCTGACCGGCTCCGCGATTATATTCTGGAGCCTGTATCTTATCGCACGGGACGGCATTGAGACTCTGCTGGTTCTTAAATCAAATAAATGAAATATCTTTTCCTGCCATGTCTGCTGTCAGTCCTCCTTACGCCCGCCGCGCAGGCCCAAAGACCGCCCCTCGCAACCGGTCCTTCGGTAGAATCAGGGTTCCAGCTGAGCGAACCTGCCGGGTTCCGGACCAGCGAGGTTTTCTCCAAGCTGGAACTGCCTCTGGGCAAAGCCGGGAATTACACCTTCAGGTCCGCGGCCAACTTCTCGCGCCTGTCGGTTACGGACACACTCTCCGCCCCCGGCGAACTCTATAAGGGCGGCGCGGAAATCATGGCGGAAAACGGGGGCCGGAGCTTTAAAATGGGTTTTGATTCCAACTCCGACATCCCCTTCTATGGTTTGGACACGATAAACTTTGACTTCACCTACACTTTCACGCTGAGCGAAAAAAAGGGCCACTCGCTGCTCGGCGGCCTTAATTACTCCTCCCAGCGGAGCTTCGCGCGCAATATTCCTATCCCGTTTATTATCTACCGCTACCAGAGCGGGGATTTTTTCATGATCTTCCCCTTCCTGTACCGCTTCAAACTTTCAGAAAAAACTTCGCTCAGCCTCACCTACTTCCCGGTCAAAAACCTGAAAGCATCCCTGCGCTATCAGGCCTGGCCGGATTTCCACGCTGACCTTGAGGTCGGCGGCGAGCTGGACCAGTTCCTGTTGGCGCGCCGCACCGACAAAAGCGAACGGTTCTACTACCAGCGCTACACCGCGGCAGTTAAACCGTCTTTTCGGCTATGTAAGGATTTGCGCCTGGCCGGCGCGCTGGGATATTTTTTCAAGGGTAATTATTACAGAGGGACCACTTACGCCGACAACCATGAGAAGGTTAATATAGGCGGGGCGCCATACTTCAACCTTTCGCTAAAATATATTTTCGGCTCCGCGGTCACCGGCAAAAACAACATATCAGCAAGACCGCTATAAGGCAACTTCCTTTTTTTGACGCACTTTTACAGCTTTACGCCTTTTTCGCCCAAGAACTCCGCCACTTTTCCGATAAAATAATTCACATGCTTCATTCCCAAATCCTGATGCACTCCGATGTGCAGGCCATTATTTCCGATGTATTCCGCTTCGGGGAAATCCCCAAGCTTATGCTTCAAAAAAGCGAAGCCGGGGCACTGCGTAGGCATGGACGAGAACAGATGCCGCGTTTCTATTCCATTCTTTTCAAGATAAATACCGAGATCATTCCTTGAAAAGGGCGCTTTTTCTCCCAGAATAACAGCAAACGCGTGCGGGCCTATCTGCTCGTGTTTCTCTTCTTTTATTGTTGTAAGCCAGGGCCCGAATTTTTGGAACTTAGCGATCATCGCCAGCAGGTTCTTACGGCGCTTGTCGATTATTTTTTTATATGTGTCCAAACTGCCCAATCCCACCGCGGCCTCCAATTCGTTCATCTTGCAGGAATATCCTATGCGCTCAAAAACAAACCTGATATCCGAGCCTTCACCATACTTAAATCTCTTTTCGCAATAGGCGTTACAGGTATTCACTACGCAAACCTTGCATTTGCATGCGCGGCCATGACTTCTCAAAGAGCGCAGCACTTCCGCGAAGTCCGGACGATTGGTTGTAACAATTCCGCCCTCTATGGTGGTTATAATGTGAGCTATGTAAAGGCTGTAAGCGGCCATGTCACCCAGGCTTCCCACATTTCTGCCTTTATACACGGCGCCATGAGCTTCAGCGGCATCCTCGACAACAAAAAGGCCGTGTTTTTTAGCTATCCGGTTTATGGCGTCCATGTCGGCCGGTTTACCCATGAGATGCACAGGCATGATAGCCCTGGTCCGGGCAGTTATAGCCTTCTCTATCTTCTTAGGATTGATATTCAATGTATGGCGCTCAACATCTACAAAAACCGGCTTAAAACCCGCGTGCAGCACGGCGTTGCCGGTGGCCACAAAAGAAAGAGCTGGAATAATAACCTCGTCGCCCCTTTTGGCCCCGAAATCATGAAGCACCGCCAAAGCCAGAATATCGGCGTCGGTTCCGGTGCTTACCGCGACCGCCTCTTTTACGCCTATAAGCCCGGCGAAACCGGACTCAAACTCCCGCACCATCCGGCCGCTGGAGAGTTTGAGCGTATCGAGAGCTTCGTCTATAAACCTGCGCGATTTTTTGGTGACGGCGATGGTGCCGAATGGTATTTTCATTTTAATTTTTCTCCCTCTTCGCGAAGGCGCCTATATCCTTCCGGCGTGCCTATGTCAAAAAGACGGCTCTCGGTAGCATACCCGTACACCTCTCCGCCGTTTATCAAAGCCGGCAAAAGATCCCGCTCCATGGAATATCTGACACCCGGCGGAACGGTATCCAGCGTTGTCTTATCCAGTATATAGATACCGGCGTTCACATAACCGGGCCCGGCTACAGCCTTTTCCCTGAAAGATAATATTTTGTCACCGGCATCCTTTGTTACGGAGCCCGAACTTCCGGCATCGGCAACTTTGGCCACAGCGACCGAGGCCAGTCCCTTCCTTGAAAAATGAAAATCCATGAAAGCCCTCAGGTCTATCCGGCAAATGGAGTCACCGTTCATAACCAGAAATTGGTCGGTCCGTATCAAACCGGAAGCGTTCTTAAGGGCGCCGGCGGTGTCCAGCGGGTCCGTTTCGCGGCAAACAACTACTTCAAAACCAAGCGACTTATCTGAAAAATACTTCTCTATCACATCGCCCATGTACCCTGCCGCCAGGATAAATCTTTTAACCCCGAAAGCGGCGGCGTATTCCATCAGCACCTGAATAAAAGGTTTGTCATTAAGCGCGGCCATCGGCTTAGGCAAATCTGGAACCACGCTTTTAAGCCTGGTTCCCTTTCCGCCGCACAAAACCACAGCATCCATAACAGTGTCGCTCATGGCCGGTAAAATATTATCGAGCTGCCTGAATAATCAAATTTAAACGGAACATGCAGTAGTTTTTTAAGCGCCGCCCGTATTTTAGGCTGCACGCCAGGCTCGGCAAAAAGCAGCATGAACCCGCCGCCACCGGCGCCCAGAATTTTCCCGCCGAGAGCCCCGCTTTTCATCGCGGAAGAATATACCTCGTCTATAACCGGGCTGGTTATTTTATCAGTAAGGCTTCTTTTTATCTTCCAGTTCTCATTCATCAGCCTGCCGAATTCGGAAATATCCGTCCTGCCGCCTATAATTTTCACGGCACGGTCCACCATATCGTACATCGCCGAAAGCTCTTTTCCGCGCGCTGGCGTTTTTTTTATCTGCGCACCGGCTATATCGGAGGCGGTGCGAACTATTCCGGTGTAAAAGAGCATCAGACAACTCTGAAGCTCTTCCAGCCGGGCAGTGGACAGTGTAAGCGGACGGACCTGGAGGTGGTTCTTTTCTCCAAAAGTCACGATATTGCACCCCCCGTGGGCGGCAATAACCTGGTCCTGAGACCCCACATTTTCTCTGAGCAGCTCCTGCTCCACATGTATAGCATCGGAGGCAAGCTGTGCGGGAGAAACAATTTTCCCTTTTAAGGCATAAAGCGCGTTGAGAAGCCCCACTGTAAAAGCTGAACTGGAACCGAGCCCCGAGCGGGCCGGCAAATCGCCGTCATGGTGTATTTCAAGACCTTCTGTTATGCGCATAAACTGCATGCAGGCCCTGACCGAAGGATGCTGTATTTCTGAAATGCTCCGCACATCTTCTATTTTTGAATACACTATCCGGTGTTTGTGCTTGAAAAATGGTGGCAAAGGCCGGCAGGTAATATAACAGTACTTATCAATGGATGTGGTAAGCACCTGTCCCTTATTCTCATTGTACCAGCAGGGATAATCCGTTCCTCCGCCGAAAAACGAGATCCGATACGGCGTCTTGCTTATTATCATACTTTCTCCCCGTACTTGCGCTTTATTTTCAGTTTTAGCATTTCCGTTATATGCTCCACCGTTTTCCCGCCGAATTTATCCTTTATCATCTCAAGATATTTAACGCTGCCGTGATAGTCCGAAAAAGCCTTATCGCGGAAGGCCAGAACCTCAGCACTGGAAATGTGCCGGGTAGGCAAAGGCAAAGTATCTTCGCTGAACTGCGCGTAGCCAAGCCATGTTTCAGGCAGCGGGATATTGTTCGCAAGAGCTTCATTATAAAGGTCCGAGCCAGGGTACGCTATCGCCACATAAAAATTGGTGTATTCGCAGTTCAATTCCGACGCCATTTCAAATGTTTCCGCCATGGTTTCATTTGTATCTTCGGGAAGGCCGAAAATAAAGTTGGCACACACATGAATACCTGCGCCATGTATCTGATTAATAGCCTCAAATATTTTTTCCTGTCCGTAGTTGCGCTGTTTTTCACTGTCTCGTACTTTCTTGCTTCCGGATTCTATCCCTAGCGCAAGCCAATTAACCCCGGCCTGTTTAAGTTTAGACAGCAAATCCGGATTTACGGTATCCACCCTGGCATAGGCCCAGATATTCAGATCGTATTTCCGCGCTATAATAAGCTCACAGATCTTCCCGACATGCGCCGCATTTAACACAAAGCATTCATCCAGGATTTTTATATTCCGCACCCCGTAATGATTAACCAGCACATCTATTTCAGCTATCACGCTTTCCGGGCTCCGATAGCGAACCTGCGGCTTCCCGAACAGCGCCTTAAGGGCGCAAAAATGGCAATTATACGGGCATCCGAGGCTTGTGTATATGACGGCGTACGGAGATCTTTTATCAAGGTCGTCAAAGCAATGCCAGTTGTGCGCGCGGTATTTAGACATCGGCAGGAGGTCCCATGCCGCCATCGGCAGTTTATCAAGGTTTGCCTCAAGTTCCGCCCTGGGATTTGAACGAACCTGAGCGCCCTCTTTAAACCATATGCCAGAGATATCGTACTTTAAGCAACCCGAGTCTGATTTAAGCCGGGATAAAAGTTCCGGAACTTCGGAAAACCCTTCCCCCTGAATTAGAAAATCCACTTTTTCCTCTTCCAGTGTCCGTTCCGGCAAAGCCGAAGGATGAAGGCCCCAAATAAAAGTTTTAATTTCCGGAGCGATGGATTTTAGCAGACCCAGCAACTGTCCGGCTCCAGGCATGGCCTGCGTAGAGGCTGAAAGATTGGATCCTGCCGCGATAATTCCGCACAGGACAGGTTTAAGGGAAACAATTATCTCAACCGCTTCTTCCGGAGTTATATTCTCGGCCTCGGCGTCTAAAACCCGCACGGAAAAGCCCTTTTCCCGCGCGCAGGCCGCGAGCATTATTCCCCACAGCGGCGGCTCTACGGCGGACAGCGTAGAACTGAAGGCTCCGTATTGCTTTCTACCGCTTCCAGGTTTGACTATAAGCAGATCCACGGCCTGTCCGTTCATTTGCCGCCCCCCGCGAGGCGCGAAACCAACCCGGAGATACTGCCGGCATCTATCCCGTAAAGTTTATGCAGATACGCCCTGTCTCCGCGTTCAAAAACGTATCTATCCCTGAAACCCAGGGCTTTCATTTTAACGGCCGGGCAGTATTCATTAATAAGATTCGACACGATGGAATCCATGCCGCCCTTGCCGACAAAACCTTCCTCAACAGTTATAACCTTTTTATAGCGGGAAAGCGCCTTGGCCAGGCCGCGCCCGCTCAGAGGTTTCAGCAGAAAGAGATCTATCAGTCCCGGCCGCAGACCTTTTTTTGCGGCAAGCTTAACAGCGTCGAGGGCAACATGCGTCATAAAGCCGGTGGAAACAATGCAGACATCCTTGCCCTTCTCTAATTCGCAAAAACAATCCGCTATTTTTACCCCGCGGCGCTTGTCGTACAGCGCCGAGACCGGCTTGCTGTCAAGACGCAGGTATTTGGGGCATTTATGCCTCAAAGCGTAATCGTGGAATTTTTCCACAAGAACCCAGTCGCTGGGGGAAAATAAAGTTATTCCCGGCAGGGAATTCACGACACATATGTCCTCGAGGCAATGGTGGGTGGGTCCGGAAATATCATAGCTCAAACCCGCTCCGACGCCCACCAGGTTAACGTTAAACTTCCGAATCTGAGAGTGAAGAGAAAGGTTTATCTTAACTTGTTCAAACGCCCGGGTTGCCAGGAATGAAGAAATGGCGTAAGCGTGAACAGTCATACCCTCAAAAGCCATTCCGGCGGAGACATTAATGAGGTTCTGTTCTGCTATGCCGACATTAATAAATTGGCGGGGAAAGCGTGTTCTAATCTCATCCAACAGCGGAGCCCCGAAATCAGCAGAGAGGAAATAAAGGTCGGGCCTGGACGCCATAGCTTTAAGAACGCTACCGATAAAAACATCGCGCATGGATTTTTTTTCCGTGCTTGTAGCGGTCATTTATGTTTCTCCATCAACGCGTCCACTTGATTTGGAGTAAGCGTGCGAATATGACAAAGCGTGTCCTCTTCGAGCAAGGGCACGCCTTTACCCTTAACCGTTTCCGCGATTAAAACCTTCGGCTTACCGCCGCGGGCAGGGATAATCCTGGCAAGAGCCCCGTATATGGTTCCAATGTCATGGCCATCAGCGACGCTGTCCGCCCAACCAAAAGACCGGAACTTGACAGCTAACGGGCTTAAATCCAATATTTCTCTGGTCAGCCCCAGCATAGAAATTTTATTTCTATCAACTATTAGCGTCACATTGTCCAGCCGGTGATGCCCGGCGAACATGACCGCCTCCCAAACGGCGCCTTCAAACAATTCGCCGTCACCGACAAGCACGACCACATTAGCCGCGGAGCCCTTGTGTTTAAGCGCTAGCGCCATCCCGCAGCCAACTCCCAGGCCGTGACCGAGCGAGCCATTTATTGTCTCAAAGCCCGGGATGTCGTCAGGGATGCCGCCGAGGAGCGAACCGTGTTTTCCGATTCTGCCCAATTCCGCCTTGTCAAAAAAACCCAAATCGGCCAATATGGGATACAGCGATATGCCACCATGCCCCTTGCTGACTATCATGCGGTCCCGGCCTTCGTCCCGGAAATTTGATGGATTAAATTTAAGGAGGCCGCCGTAGTACAGGGCCACAAACACCTCGACGTCAGAAAGAGAGGACGCGACGCGGGTTTCAGGCGCCAGTTTATGCAGGCGTAATGTTTCCCGCCTGACCCGCGAGGCCTGCCGCCGAAGTTCAGCTAAGAGATCTTTTTTCACTTTCCCCTTCCCGCGTCAGTCTATCCAAACTAGACATTAGAATACTGGTTACGCCTGATTATGCGAAATCCTTTTATCAGTTCTGTTATCCCATTTTGCAGAGAAACATCGGGTTTAAAACCTGTCTTCTCTATCTTGGCGTTGCTGACGATATAATCCCGCTTGTCTGGATCCTTACCGATAGCTGACTCGGAAAAATAGAAATCAGGGAGCTGTTTTTGTATCTCTTTACAGAGTTCCATTTTGCTCAGGTTCGCGTCGCTCAGGCCCAGGTTGAACATTTCCCCCTTCATCCTGTCAAAATTATCCATGGCATGGAGAAACGCCTTTGCGACATCACGCACATGTATAAAGTTCCGTTTAAAATGAGCTTCAAATAACACAATAAACCTGTCTGTAACCGCCCGGTAGGTAAAATCATTAACCAGCAGGTCCAGGCGCATGCGGGGGCTTACGCCGAAAGCCGTGGCAAGACGGAAGGAGACGGAATTACCGGCAGACAATATTTTTTCCTCCGCAGCGTTTTTAAGCTGGCCGTAAAGTGAAACCGGGCGCAGAGGCGTAGCCTCGGTGCAGAAACGACCCTTTTCCCCCAGGCCGTAGCCGCTGTTGGTGGTCGGGTATATCAGCCGCTGTTCTTTCGAACGGAATTTTAGAATAACATCCAACGCGTCCAGAATAACGCCTCTGGCCTCGCCCGGATTGCGGTCACAAATGGGAGCTCCGGTAAGACAGGCGAGCGGAATAATATAGTCAGCGTCCGCCACGCACGCTTTTATCAGCCTCTCATCGCGGGCATCCCCCCGTGTTATTTCAAAATCAGGCGAGGAGCAGCATTCCAACAGGGATGTCTGCCCAAACATAAAACTATCCAGAACGCGCACTCTATACCCTTCCCTGAGAAGGGTTGGAACAAGGATGGACCCGATGTATCCGGCTCCCCCGGTTACAACAACTTTCGTTTTTTTGGCAGATCTTTTCATATCTACAACCTCTTAGCGTACGAACAATGATATATATTTGTTATTATTTTCATATAGTATAATTTAATCCGTGCGTTTACAACACGCCGCACCCCGGAATTATCGATTATGACAGACTTTTTTAAGGATAAAAACATCCTGGCGCTTTATCCGGCGGAGAACAGCGGTTTTCCCATGCGGTTCACGCCCCTTAAGAGATATTTCAGATCAGTACACCTGTTAAATTACGCCCAGACCTGCCACACCGAAGGGATAAAGAACACCGAGCGGCGCATACGCAACATCATAACCGAAAAAAAAATAGACATCACACTATGCTGCCCTTTTGCCAGCGATTACCAGCTTTCCGTTGATTTTTACAGTTCCCTGCGAAAAAAACTAACAACGGTTTTCTGGTTCGCGGACGACCCGACCTACTTTGAGAGCTACAACAGGTATTATGCGCAGACTGCGGACGCAGTCATAACCGCGGATTATTTTGCCTCATTCGCATACAAAAGGCTGGAGATACAGGCCTTGGTGTGCCAGGATTTAACCGCCAGCAACAAATACTTCCCCGTTAAAATTAACAAAGACATAGATGTCTGTTTTATCGGCGATATGAGCAAGCGCGGCAGGCGGGAATATGTTGAATTCCTCAGGAATGCCGGGGTAGCTGTGACGGTTTACGGGCAGGGATCAAGTAACGGCTATCTTCCTGTTGAAAAAATATCGGAATATTTCTGCAGAAGCAGGATTAATCTTAATTTCAGCCGACTCGGGGACTTAGAGTGGAGAAATGCGGATGAACCGCTATTAAACAGAGTGCGCCAGAACACCGGCAGACCGAGGGAAATAGCCCTAACAGGTTCGTTCTGCCTTTCAGAATATTCTCCCGCTCTGGAGACAGTGTTCAAGCTTGGAGAAGAGATGGATTTTTTCCGCGATAAAGCGGAACTCCTTGAAAAGGTGAGATTTTATCTCGCCAACCCTGAAAAAAGAGAGGCCCTGGCTTTGGCCGCGCATGAGTACGCAGTCAAAAACTACCGCGAGGAAATTTATATACCAAGGATGTTGGAAAATATGGCGTGCTGTCTCTCAAACGCGGGCGGAGCAAATGCCAAAGCGGATAAAATATATCTCAGCAGAAATTTTAAGATCAGAGAGATAAACAGCCTTACCTTCTCAATGTGCGTTATGGCTAAGAATCGCAAGCTTAAAGCCGCCTTTGAAACATTCCATCTTCTATTTAAGCATGGGTTGATGATTTTCTTATCAGGGTTTACAGGGGGAATGAGAAGGGTCATTCGAAACATCCTGGTTAAGCTGACGACCAAGTAGTAAGTGGTAAGCAGTAATGGTTTAAGGGGCACAGCTTAATCCTTAATCCTGCATACTGAATCCTGCAAAATGAGCACAAATCTAAAAATTGCAAAAGCCTACACGATACTTGTCGCCGCAAGCATACTCGGCCACGCCTTATCCATGGTGAAGGAAATGCTCGGCGCCAGTTATTTTGGCGTCTCACGAGCCATGGACTCCTTCTATGCGGCGCTGACCGTGCCGAACCTGATAAACAGTGTTTTTCTGTCCCCTTTCGCAATAATATTCATCCCGGTTCTAGTCAAATACAAGCTAAAAAACATGGAGGAGGCGAACCATATCATAAGCACGGTTTCAAACATTATTATTCTTATCCTCTTAGTCGCAGCTATTCTCACCTTCTCTTTTTCTGGCCATGTTATTAACCTTTTTTCTCCCGGGTTGGACGCGGACACCGCTGTGAACGCGGCGAAAATGCTCAGAATAATAAGCGCCGGAATAATTTTCACAGGCGCGGTGAACATTTTGTCAGGCATAATCAACGCGTTTGAGCATTTTTTATGGCCGGCGATTTCGGGGATATTTATAACGTTGAGCACTATTTTTTTCATGCTCTTTTTCACCGCCCGCTTGGGGATATTTGTGCTGGGTTGGGGCCTGCTTGCCGGCACCATCCTTCAATTCTTATTCCTTGCGCCTTTCCCGAAAAAGTACGGATTCCGTCATTCCGCCGTTTTAGACCTGACCCACCCCGAAATACAAAGGTCATTAAATCTGGCGGGCATTTTCCTGATAATCACGATTTCGGGGGGGCTTAACGCAGTGGTCAATAGGTTTATGGCATCTTGGCTCCCGGGCGGAAGCATAACGGCGCTCGCATATGCGGACAAACTGGTGCAGGTTCCTTTGATAATATTTTCTGGCGCTATTGCTGCCTCAATATACCCCTTCTTATCCGCTCAGGCCGCGGAAAACAAGATAGAGGATATCAAGGCCACCATTTCTCTGAGCATAAGGATGTCCGGATTCATTTTCATCCCCTTGGCTGTCACAATGATGATTTTGGCAAAACCTTCCATACAGCTTATATTTCAGCGGGGCGCCTTTGATGCGGCCGCCACGGAGTTAACCTCTAAAATATTCGTGTTCTGCTGCCTCCAGCTTTTCTCCAACTACGCAGTCGCGATAATGTTGAGGCTCATGTTTGCATTCCAGGACATGAAAAATATTATCAAAGTGGTAATCACCTCCCTAATTGTAACCATAGTTTTAAATTTTGTTTTGATGAAACTAATGAGCACGCCGGCATGCGGTATCGCGCTTTCAACCGCCGCAAGCTCATTTATCGCAGCCGTGCTCTACTTCGTTATTCTGAAAAGGAGGATATCAAACCTTCACGGTGTATCAATCCTAAGATCTTTATCCAAAATAACGGCTTTTGCCATTGTATCTGGCATGGCTGTTTTTTTCACATATTCCGGCATGCACAGTATTTTTGATAACACCATCTTAAGCCAGACGATAACTCTTGCCTCATCCGTTCTCGCGGGAATTATAGTTTTCCTTGCCATATCCGCTTTTTTCAGACTCCCGGAGTTCTTAAAAATTTATCAGCTTATACAAACAAGATTCCGCGCAAATCCCGCCGACGCCACATAACACAACCATCATGCCTAATGAATTAAATGCTTTTTCACTATCCGCCGGGAACATGTTTTGCAGGGCAAAGCAAAAAAGGTAATTCTATGACACCTGGGAAAACGCTGCTCTTATCTCATCAGAACTCCGACACGCCGAATGACGTCGGCAATGGCTATCAGCGCGAATTCGAAAAAAATGGCGCTCTTTTCCTTGACTACCGCGTGTTATACCTAAAGCATGGCCACTATGGCTCCCAGAAGTTTATAAGTAATTTTATCCGAGAAAAAGATATTAAAACCATAATCTTCGCGGCCGACCCTATTTCATTTCATTTCCCACTTGCTTTTTTCGCTGAGCTGAGATCCCATGTTTTCACGGCGATGATGGCTGGTGACACGGTTTATTACTTTGAGCCCAGAGATAAATACTACGCCGGGATCATGGATTTATTCATCATTTACGATTCTTTTGAAACATTGCACGCCTTTAAAAAAATGGGCGGAGACGCTTTAATGTTTTTAAGCGCGTATGACCGCGCGAAGTATTTAAAATTAGCCAGCCGGGAAAAAACAATTGATGTTTCTTTCGTAGGCGGGTTCCTTGGAAGAAAAGATCGGGCCGCGTATGTTGACTATCTTTGCAAAAACGGTATTAATGTCCAGGTTTTCGGTTTTGGCGCTCCCGGAGGTCAGGTTACGCTGGGGCAAATGGTTGAAATTTTCAACAAAAGCAAAATCAATCTTAATTTTACGGGTGCGACCGCGCTCACCCACCTATACAGAACTACCGGCATGCCCGCAAACAGCAAGCAATTGAAGGGCAGAATAACCGAAGTGGCCCTATGCGGATCTTTTGCGCTATCCGAATACGCTCCAAACATCGAACAAATGTTTCTTCCAGGCGAAGAGATGGCCGTGTTTTCCACAAAAGCGGAGCTATTAGATAAAATACAATTTTATCTTTCAAACAGTGCCGAAAGAGAAGCCATAGCGGACCGCGGTTACCGGAGAGCCATTAAAGATTACGACATCAGCATTGCGATCCCGAAACTCCTGGCCGAAATCGAGGCCCGTCGGCAGAAGAAGATGCCGGGATGGCCCGGGATACACGCAGACGCCATTTTTAAAAAAAATTTCGCTTCATACAGGATGTTATATATAATAAAATTTCTCAAACGCCTTCAATTCGCATTCGCCCTGGAAGAGTTCTTTATAATTTTGAAGTTGCGAACAATAGACCTTTCCCAGCTTTACACGTTTTTCGTAGAGGAAGTAGTTGACAAGTTCCCGGCTACGAAAGCTTTTTTAAAAAAAGTGATTTTTAAATCAAATGATTAGAGTTTTACTTATTAATCTACCCAGCGGCCGCGCTCCCACGGATTATCCCCCTGTCGCCATTTCACGAGTTATTGGGGATAATTAAATCTTCTCTTTCCGGGGAGGAAGAATATATCAAGAGCCTGCACGAGGCCGCTGCCAATGAAATTTCCCATTATTTAAATTTCACGGATTATGAGAAGGAGGAGGTGTTGCACTGGAAGGATTACATCGTCCTTGAATTGCTTTGCGCTTACCTGCGCAAGCATGGTATTCTGAAAGTTTTAAACTGCAAGAGATCAAAGCGGTTTTATTACGCGGCCATTTATAACGTGTTTCCCAGGAGAGTCAGAAAATTCCTGCTCAAATACTACACAGTTGTAAGGCACTATGGAGTATCCGGCCTGATGGATCTGTTAAGGCGTAAATTCTTTCATAAAAGACCGAGGGTTTATTCGGACATCAACCGCTCCCTTCGGCTTATAAATAAAGAGTTTTTAAACGGAAAACCCGGCATATAAAAAGCAGTCCTGAGCAGACCTTCTGCCCGAACTACTGGATGGCGGCCGCTATAACCGTTTTATCTGTCTTAGAGCTTCGTAGAGAACAACTCCGGCGGAAGTGGAAAGATTTAGCGAGCGTACATGGTCGGACCACATTGGTATGCGGTAAAGATTATCGGCGTACTTTTCATACATCAAATCAGGAAGACCGGCCCCCTCGCTGCCGAATATAAGGCAGGAATCCTCCCGGTACGGAGCATCCCAGTAAGCCGCTTTGCCGCGAGTGGAAAGGAAAATAAGCGGCGGATTTTCACCAAGGGTTCTTAAAAAACTTTCAAAATCTGCGTGAATGGAGTATTTCAGGTACTGCCAGTAATCCAGGCCTGAACGCCGTATTTCCTTTGAATTTATCTCAAACCCCATTTTACCCACAAAAACCAGCTCAGTGCCTGTGGCCACGCAGGTGCGGCCTATATTGCCCGCGTTCCACGGTATATCGGGATTGATAAGGACAATTTTCATAAGGGTCGTGAATCGGCAATCGCAAATCGGCAATAGTTTTAAGGCCTGCTAAACTCTTACGCTATTCACGCTTTCCGATTTAGTGTTTACGGTTACAGTTTAAAATCATCCGCGAATTCCTTATGCCATAATTCAAGCATCAGGAGCGCCCAGAGTTTGTACCCGTGGTCGCACGCGCCGCTCTGGTGTTCGTCCCACAACATAAAAAGGTGTTCCCTGTTAAAATAGCCACGCCCCAGCGCCTTGGCGGAAAGGCATGTTCCCGCCCAATAATCCTTTAACTCTCCCCTAAACCAGGGCCCCAGCGGTATTCCAAAACCCATCTTACCCCTTTTATATATCTGTCTGGGCAACATATCTTTAAAGGTTTCTTTTAA
This sequence comes from Elusimicrobiota bacterium, assembly GCA_037137395.1. Taxonomy (GTDB): domain Bacteria; phylum Elusimicrobiota; class Elusimicrobia; order Elusimicrobiales; family UBA9959; genus YA12-FULL-51-18. The sequence goes on along the minus strand of JBAXKK010000001.1, from coordinate 41,720 downwards.
TATCCACTTGGTTCCGTTAATCCCCTTGAGCTTCAGATGGCTTGGCAGGCGATACGCGAACTCGACCACCTTATGATCAAGGAACGGGGACCGCGTCTCAAGGGAATTTGCCATGGAGGCAATATCCATCTTGGTCATCAGGCATTCCGGCAGATAAGATCTGAAATCAACATAGGATAGTTTGCCCATGAGGTCCTGTCCGGCCGGCGCCTTGAATAGTTCGGTTATATACCTTTCACCGTAGCGGATATCCTTGCCCAGCGCATTTTCAAAAGCCGGGGTGAACAGGCCCTGTTTTTCATCCGGCCCGAAAAATGAGACTGTGGATAAATAACTGAGAGGCAGATTTTCATATAGGGAAGCCTTCATAAATTTCCCTGCGCGCCAGAAAACGCCGTACGGCGCCTTTTTGGGGAAAATCCGTGTAAAATTCAGAAGCCCTTTTTTAAAGATTGCCGGCATTACGCCGCAATAAGAATCCAGCTTCATCGCGACATAGCGCAAATAGCCGCCGAAGGCCTCGTCCCCCCCGTCTCCGTTCAGGGCCACGGTCACAGCTTTTCTGGTCTCGCGGGAAACGAAATAAGAAGGCAGCGCGCTGGCGTCTGCGTATGGTTCACCGTAATGCCGCACCAGCTTCTCCAGCATATCCGCCATATTTGCTTCGACTATAAATTCCGTGTGTTTAGTGCCGTACATCTCAGCCACCTGTCGGGCGTAACCGAGTTCAGAAAACCCGGCTTCCTTGAAACCTATGGAAAAAGTCTTTACCGGCTGGTCGGAGCTCCTGGCCATCAGCGCTACTACGACTGAAGAATCTATCCCGCCAGACAGAAAGGCGCCAAGCGGAACCTCAGATATCATCCTGATTTTGGTGGCCTCAAGAAGTTCGTCATAAAGCTTTTCCTTTACTTCATCCAGCGGCAGATCCAGCTTATTGGCGCCGAGCGGCAGGTCCCAATATCTTTCAATCGTAACTTTCCCGTTCTCCAGCGTCAGGATAGACGCCGGCTCAAGTTTTTTCACGCTTTTAAAGATGCTGAGCGGGCTTGGGATGTACTGGAGCGTGAGGTAGGCGTCCACGGCGCGCAGATCTATGTCGCGGGAAACGCCTTTGACCGCCAGGAGCGCGTTTAATTCCGAGGCGAAAGCGAGAAATGTTCCGTTCATGGAATAAAAAAGAGGTTTCTTGCCCACTCTGTCCCGGGTCAGCACCAACCTTTTTTTCCGGCTGTCCCAGATCGCGATGGCGAACATCCCCCGGAGCTCTTTGACGAAATCTGTCCCCATCTCCTCATAAAGATGGATAATGGTCTCGGTGTCGGACTTTGTTTTGAAGACATGCCCTTTGAGGATAAGCCGCTCGTGCAGCTCCTGAAAATTATAGATTTCGCCGTTGAAAACTATCCAGATGGAACCGTCCTCGTTGGAGATGGGCTGATGCCCCGTGGCAAGGTCTATAATGGAAAGCCGGCGCATGGCCAGTCCGATATTGCCTTCGGAGTGAAAGCCTTCGTCGTCCGGCCCCCGGTGCTCCAGAAGATCGTTCATTTTTCTGAGCTCTTCCTTTGTGACGGGCTCAGTGCCGGCGTAATTATATTTTCCGCAGATTCCGCACATATAAGCAACTTCCTTTTATCAGCCAGTGTAGCGCTAAAGCAGTTTAGATGCAAAACCCATAAGCTAACGTGCTTTGCCTCTAGACTGCTTTGCGTCTAGCGCCTTTTATATATCTCTATCAGCTCATCCGTGACTTTTGCCATGGAATAGGTATTCACGGCTATTTCACGCGATTTTTCACCCATTCTTACCGCCAGATTGCTGTCGACGATATATTTTCTCAAACACTCTTTTATCTCACCACGGTTCAATGGATCAAAAAGACATCCGTTCTCTCCCTCTATAACCGCTTCTCTGGCCCCGCCCACCCGGCTAGCCATAATGGCCAGGCCGCAAGACATCGCCTCCAGCATGGAATTAGAGAGCCCCTCCGCTATAGACGGCAGGATAAAAACGTCGGCGGCGCTGTAATACGGCAGCAAATCATGCTGCACGCCCGTCAGCGTCACGCTCTCTTTAAGCCCCAGGCTTGAGACGGCATCTCGTATCTGCCCTTCTTCCGGGCCGGTCCCGACTATCACAAGGCGTATTTTTGGTTTCAGCATTGCTTCTGAAAATATCTCAGCCCAGAGTTCAACAAATTCCTTTATTCTTTTCTTAGGATCAAGCCGGCCCACAAATAGGAAAATTGGAGCGTTATCAAAGCCAAGCACGGTCTTGGCGTTTATTTTTGCCTGATACAACACCGGCGCGTATTTAAGCGTATTCACCCCGTTACGGAACCGGATCAGACGCAGCCCTCTGAACTCCTCCATTCCGCTCAGCCAGTCGAAAACTTCGCCGTTCAGCACCATAAGCCGCGGCTTGGAGAACTGGAAAAATTTAAGTTTCATGCGGCCCAGAATATTTTTTCTTGACAGCGTTATTTCATTTTGTTCTTTCCCATCGGCAAGTTTCACCAGCGTTTTTTTGCCGGTAAACCACCCGGCCAGCAGCGCGGCTACGGTGTGAGATGAGGCTATATGAACATGCACAACATCGTATTGCGCGGCATGTTTTAGAAGATAAAAAAAACTTCCGGCCATAAAAGAGCAGGTGTCCATAAATCCCGAACCCAAAACCTTCAACCTTACAACTCGCACGCCGCCCATCATTTCTTCAGCCGCGGTATCTCCCACACGCCGGGTAATAACCGTCACCCGGATCCCCCTTGAAACCAGCGAGCGCGATAATTCAAGCGCCTGTTTTTCCGCGCCCCCGATGGCCGGTGAAAAGCTCTGTATCAGCATCAGAACGGATTTTATCTCTAGCATAATCAACAGTCGGTAGGGTCAGCCCTGAGCATAGATCCTTAACCCTTAATCCCGTCAATCTTTTTCCCCGAAAATTGCGCCCACACCTTGCCGAGCGACTGGCCCATCTGGTAAACGAATATCATGCCGGCGACGGTGACAAAAATATACCCAAGCACATGCACAAAGGTGGCGTACGCGAAAGCCACTTCCCGGTTCACTCCCCAGGAACCGGCCACTTTGGCGATGGCAAATTCAAAATTGCCGAAATACCCCGGCATGCCGGGGATGGATACCGCAACCGCGGAGCTGAAAAGCAGGATCACACACCTGAAACCATTTACTATGTCGCTTATGCCGAAGGCGCGGGCCACCAGGTAGAAGTTCAGCGCGTCAAGCATCCACTGCCCGGCCGCCAGCGCGACCACGGCGGCCGCGGTCTTAAAGGAATGGAAGGCTCTGACCCCCAGGGCCAGATGCCCCAGCCCTTTGGTTACGCGCGGAAATTTATTGAAAAATCCGGAAAAGAACCGGTGGGTCATGATTTCATCTATAAACACCAGTGTCAGCAGGCCGGCCAGAAGCCCCCCGAGCAGGACCCAGAAATAGCCACCGTAGCTGATGAAACCCCCGGTAATGCCGCCTAATCTGGCCGCCAGCACGAAGAGGATGACCAGAACGATGGTATCCAGCGCGCGCTCAACAAGGATCGTGGCGAAAACCGTAACTACCGGGATACCGAAAAGCCCGGCGCCGAAAGTGCCGCGGACTATTTCGCCCAGACGCAGCGGCAGAACATTGCTTAAAGCCAATCCCGCGGCTTCCAGCCGAAACGCGTCCCAGAACCGCACGGGCCTGGCCGGGTCAAGCAGAAGTTTCCACCTCAGCCCCCTAAGGGACATCTCCAACAGCACAACAAAAAAGGCCGGTATTATGATCAGAGGATTGACGCGCGAATATATTTCAGCCAGCTTGCTGAAATTAATATTCCTGAAGGCAAAATAAAGTAATGCCGCGCTGATTACCAGGCCGCCGATGATGGATAATTTGGTTTTCATAAAAAAATGCCGGGCATTTTTGCCACTCGCCATATGCGTTATGCCATACGCAGAAACCTCAAATCAGATACTCTGTCGCGCTATCTCTGAACGTATAGCTTCTTTGACCGCTGTCTTTCTGCTTATGGCTTACGGCCTTATAGCGCGGCTGGAACAGCCGCTTACGCAGCGTCTATGCTCCTCAGGAACGCCTCTTCTGCGGCGGGTCGGCCCAGAAACTTTTCCACCTGGCCGGCCTCGTCGTAACTTCTGCCCGGCGCGAGTATAAGTTCGCGGTAGCGGGCGCCGGTGGCGGGATCCATGATCCCTTTCTCCTCAAAAACGGAGAAAAGGTCCGCCGCGATCAACTCAGACCAGAGATAGCTGTAATAGCCGGCCTCGTAGCCGCCCATCAGGTGGCCGAAACTCGCGGCCGGGTGCGTGCCGGAACTCATCGGGATGAGGGATATTTTTTTCATCAGCTTCTCATAAAGCCTGGTGGTGTCCACCTTTCCTTTAGCGGTGTGATACCTGAGGTCAAGAATGCTGAAAAAGATCTGTCTGAGATAAACCAGCCCTGAGTCCATGTTTTTAGTGCTTATGATTTTTTTTATGAGGCCGTCCGGAAGTTTCTCTTCCGGCCTTTTATAATGCCCGGAGACCTGCTTAAGAACTTCGCCGTAATAGGCCCAGTTCTCCAGCATCTTGGAGGGCACTTCCACAAAATCGCGCGAGACGCTGGTGCCGGAGAACTTGCCGTATTTAGCCTTTGTGAAAATATTATGCGTGACATGGCCGAATTCGTGGAACAGCGTCACCAGATCGTCGAATTTCATCAGCGAAGGAGCGCCGGCGCATGGGCTGGGGAAATTAGCCACGATAGCCGCGGCCGGCACGATGTAGGCTCCGTCTTTGTCTTCGCGGCCGTGGCGCAGCCCGAAGCACGCGGCGTGCTTGTACTTTCCGTCGCGCGGGAACAGGTCAAAGTAGAAATAGGCGGCCGTGGACCCGTCAACATTTTTCACCTTGTAAGCGCGCGCGTCCTTATGCCATACGGGCAGATCCGCCGGCTCAAACTTTACGGCGAACACGCGCCCGAAAACATCAAACATCCCCTTGATTACGGTCTCCAGCGGAAAATATTCCTTTATCTTCTCGTGGTCCAGGGCGTACTTTTCTTTCTTGAGCTGGTTGTTATAATAGCGCCATTCCCAAGCGTCCAGTGTCTTATCCAGCCCGCCGACGCGCGTGTTCTTCAACTTTGCCCGCTGGCGCAGTTCTTTGCGGCCCTTCTTCCTGAGCTTGGCCCAGGTGCGTTCAAGAAACTCTATTACATTAGCGCTGTTCTTGGCCATGCGGTCGTCCAGCATGTAATCCGCGAAGTTAGGATAGCCGATAAGCACGGCGATCTTGCGCCTGAGGACGATTGCGTCTTCCATCAGCCTGACATTGACAGCAGCGCAGCGGTCGTTGAACATGGCTTCCAACCGCTTTCTGGCCCCGTCCGATTCCGCGTTGTCCATGAACGGGATATAATCCGGATAATTCATAGTGACGAGATACTTGCCGTCCGAATTTTTTTTAAGGCGGCTGATAAAGTCTTCCGGCATCCCCTTCAGCTCTTCAAGGGTCAGTTGCAGGCTATCGTTGACTTCGCGCAAATTTTTGGAGAAACTGAGTTCCAGCTCTATAAGCTCCTTCAGTAGTTTTTTGACCTTGTTCTTTTTTTTGGGCTCCAGACCGAGGCCGTTCTTTTTAAAATCCAGCAGAGTTTTTGAAAGCAGGCGGCTTTCAACCTCCCCGAGTTTCTCTCCTTTGGCGGCGTATTCGTTTAGAGCGTTAAAAATATCCTCCCGGGTAAAAATATCCACCGAATATTGGCTGATCCTCAACTCCAGCTCCTGCGCGGCTTTACGCACTTCGGCGTTATCCGAAACATAAGCCATGGCTATTGGGATGTTAACAGCTTCGCTGAAATCGCTTACCGCGCGCTCAAAAGCCAGCACAGTGTTATTGAAATCCCGATTTTCTTTGGAGAGGAGAGCAAGACCTTTTACGCCGGACTCAAAATCGTTTATGACCTTGTCGGCCAAAGCCCTGATGCTCTCAGGTGTATAATCAAAAACAGGAGCGTTATCGTCCATATGTCCTCCATCTACGCCAAGACTTGGAATGATTCGTAACGAATGTCTATATTATAGCCCTAATTTCATCAGTTGGTAAAATTGCCAAAGCGCCGCCCATTCCCAATCGTTTTCAGATTATGGCATAAGACCCACACCGCCATGGGTCCTAAAGCGGCCCTTTCTGGGCCTTTGGCCCCTTATGGCCCTCGGGAATAACGGGTAAACTATATTTATAAATAATGCGGAGGCATCAAATGAAAAAAATTATCGGCAAAATCGCTATAGCCACCCCGGCTTTCCTGTTTTTTATAGTTTCAGGTTTAAAGGCGCAGAACTCTTTCAACCTTAATGAAATAAACGCGGATGAAATAAAGGCCGCTATCGCGGCTGATCGGTTCGCCGCGCCCGCTTCCCAAAAACAAATAGCCCCGTCAAGGGCCGATATTCAGAAAGAGTGGACCATAATGGTCTTTATGAATTCAAAAAACAACCTCAGCCAAAGCGCCGCGTTTGGACTTGCCGGCAAATGGGCCGAAAAAGATATAGCCGAAATGAAAAAAGTCGGAACCACCGACAAAGTAAACGTGGTAGTGGAATTCGGCACCACGGGCAAGGGCTCAAAGCGCATGCTGGTGGGCAAGGGTGGCCTTTTCTCCAGCGGCGAAAAAGTTTACAGCCAGGACCCCAAAGCCGACATGGGGGACTATAAGCGCGTTATAGACTTCGTAAAATGGTCCAAGCAAACCTTCCCCTCCAGGAAATATATGCTCATCCTCTGGAACCACGGCCTCGGCTGGATAGACCCGGTGATGGAGATTCCGGGGGCCGGAACCGCCACTACCGACAAGGGCATACTTTTTGATGATGAGACCAAGAACTATGTCCGCACCGGCGAACTGGGCGAAATACTGCGCCAGGGCGGATATGTGGATGTGTTCGCCATGAACGCCTGCCTGATGCAGATGGCCGAAGTGGCCTATGAAGTTAAGGATAACACCGGACTGATAATAGCCTCTGAAGAGACTATGCTGGCCTACGGCTTTGACTACGAGAAACTCCTGAACTTTATGAACGCCAACACCGGCGCCGACAACGTGCAAATAAGCGATTTCTTCATCAATTGGGAGCGCGATTTTTACGCGGAAGGCGCCAGCGTGGGCTTCGCGCATATGCCGCTTAATACCATAACAGCCACCATTTCAACCCTGCGCCCGGCTGCACTTAACGACCTGCCGGCCTACCTTGACGCCTTCGCGGGAGCGGCCATGCGCAATAACGAAACTGAGGCCGTAAAAACCGCGATAGCCGGAACGATCCGCTTCGCCAGCCTCGATCCGAAGAAGGACAAGAAGAAGATGATAGCCCCTTACGCAGATCTTTACGACTTTGCCGGCATAACGGGAGCTAACGCTAAGAATCAGGAAACCCGCCAGGCCGCCGAAAGCCTGCGGACCTTCATAAAAAACAAGCTTGTGATACGCAGCCTGGGCCTTAACAGCGACACCGTAAACGGCTACGACTACGGTAAAGTGGGAGGCATAGCCATCAATATGACCATGAAAATAAAACCCGTGCCCCCTCAACTGGCAGCCGTCTCCCAAACCAAGTACGCGGACCTGGCGCTTTCCAGGGCCTCACAGTGGGATGAATTCGTGACCTGGACCGACGCCGTGTGGAGCAAGTGAGCCCCGCGCTCTCCGCATTTTTTATTTTTTTCGGCTGTTTCGCCACGCTAAAGGAGTTGATTTAAATCTTTTCCTGAAAGCCGATATAAATCCGCTGACTGTTTTATAGCCGACAATGTCGGAAATTTCGCCGACGGAATATTTTTTATTGCGGATCAGCGCCAGAGATTCATCAAGGCGCCGGTCAGCGATATAGTTAAACGGTGATTTCGAAAATTCTTTGCTGAAAACCCTTAGCAATGTAGCCTCGCTGGTAAGAGCGTGTTTTGCCAGCTCGGTCATCGTCACCTCGGAAAAAAGATGGGTTTCTATATAATTTAACGCCCGCTTAAGTATCGGAACATTATCATACAAGCTGCCCGCCTCCAGATTAAAAACATTCTTTGACGGTTTAAATGTTTCCGCGATGTAATAAATTTCCTTCAAAATTTCCGTCTCCAAAAACGCGGTCGCCTCATTGGCGCTGTTGCCGGCCTCAATGCGCTCAAAGATAAAGCGATGGACGATTTCATTGAGCCAGTTCGTCCGCTTAATTATTTTTGTCTTGCCGAAAACAGCAAGAAGTGATTTGGCGGGGATCTTGTAAATTTTCGCGGTTTTTTTAATCAGCGCACGACTTGGGCATAATACCGCCAAATGCGATATCTCGGTTACGGATTTCAATCGGATCCCGGTTCCTGCGGGGATTAGCATGGTCGCAAGCGCGTCAAGCTGAACGGGAGGATTGGAGCCGGGAATCGCGACGTCAATTATTGAATGACATCTCGCGAATATGAGCGCTGGGCGCGGCAAAGCCTCCGAACTCGCGAAATCAGGCCCTACCTTGTAATAAACTATCCCCAATGAAGATTTAAGGTCCTTAAATTCATCCACTATCAGGCCTTCGGCCTGAAAAGATATGTCCTTAGAAGAGACGGACTTTAATTTGTGTTCCGGTGTTGCGTTCATATCTCCAATACTAGCAATTAAGCAGGCCTTTTGTTTTGCGCAAACCCACCGGATTATTTTTTGAGGATATAGCGATACCGTATTTTTTAATTCCCGCGATATAATATTTTTGTAGTCAAATCCCCAGAGGAGGAGTATATGAAAAAGAAAGCGATCCTGTTGTTGTTCTGCGTCATGCCTATTTCCGCGGCAAGCGCGCAATTTGCCCCCGGAGACCAGACGGTGACAACCTGCTCTGACGGACCATCATTCTACGCTGAAGTTAATACGCACGCCAACAGCGTGTATAAAGTGTTCGGCTATCGCGCGAACGGTAAACTGGCAAAACAAGGCCCTGATGTTATCAACGCCTGGGTGGGAGTGGAGACAAACCCCTTGATTTTGCCTCTTAAGAATACAGGAGCGGGCTATATGCTCAAGACAAACGATCCCGGCATATCCCCCAAAAAGGCGGAGATGGCCTTTTTCATACGGACCGAGTGGGATAATAACGGAGGATATAAGGCGAATTACCACCCGTTCAGAACATGTGAACAATTTAGCGTTCCAGATTCTTTCGCCGGCGGCGATATTTCCAAGGCAAGCTGGGAAATTGTTTTAAAAGGCTTCGCGCAGGAGCCCTTTAGAAGGGAGACGGTAAATGGTAACTGCGTGGACAATACAGGCGGACACGAACTTACCTATTGTTCTAATCGTTTGACAAAATCCGAATGTGAAACCCCGGATGCGCGCTGTCGCTGGCAGGCTTCAGAGTTCCAGTGGCCGCCGGCCAGCACTGATCATTAATTCTTAGACAAAAAGACTGACGCCGACTTTCCTTTATCCGGCTCTCTTAGCCGAGATGGCTTTAACAACGGAAGGCGGCGCCAGTTTTGAAACGTCGCCTTTAAAATGAGCGATGTCGCGCACCACGCTTGATGACAGGTAGGAGTAGCGCTGTCGCGGCATGAAGAACACGGTCTCTATTTCGCGGTAAAGAGTGCGGTTGATTCCGGCTATCTGAAACTCATGCTCAAGGTCTGAGATAGCCCGCAGGCCCCGCACTACAACCTTGGTTTTTTTGCGTCGTACATAATCCACCAGCAGCCCCTCAAAATAGTCCACTGTCACATTTTTTCTGCCTTTCAGCACGGCCTTAAGCATGGCTACGCGCTCCTCAACCGTGAACATCGGTTTTTTCGCGCTGTTCACGAAAACGCTTACGATTAACTGGTCAAAGATCTTTGAGGCGCGATCTATAATATCAAGATGCCCGAAAGTTACGGGGTCAAAACTGCCCGGATAAACGGCTACCTTTTTTTTCATGCGTTCTCCTGACTTAACCCCCTCATTTTTTCCAAAGAAAGCCAAAGCATCGGGGTGAAAATCCATTATACAAAAATGCGCCGGCCGCGGCGGGGATGATAGCATGCCGAAGTTTGAATAATACCGGGAAAAGGTGATAAGATTAAATCAGTTCCACCAATAGCAGCCTGCGGATCCGGCGAGGTGCCGCGGGTGGAGCAATGTTCTGGTAAAAATGGGGAGCCGCAAAATGAAACCTCTCATCCTTTGTATTTGCCTGCTATCTTCTTATACGCCCGTGCTTTACGCCCAGGGAACGGACACTCCTCTCATGCCCTACAGATTCGGGCACCTATGGGGTTACGCGGATAAAGCTAAAAAAGTCATTATCCGGCCGCGCTTTAATTTTGCCTGGCCATTCCGTGAGGGCCTGGCCATGGTGATATCCGGAGGCAGATACAATTATATAGGCACGGCCGGCAAACTGATATCACCAATATCCTACCAGGCTGCCGGGGAATTCAGCGAAGGTTTGGCCCCGGTAAAACTGAAAGGCGCATGGGGGTATATAGACAAGACCGGGCGTACCGTGATCCCTTTTGAATACGAAAGCGCTATGCAGGTGAGCGAAGGCCTGTCAGGGGCAAAAAAAGACGGGCGCTGGGGTGTGTTGGATATTACTTCCAAACGGTTCACTCCTACAAAATATGATGAAATCTTTCAGTTCAGCCAGGGCTTGGCCAGAGTAAAGACGGGTGGCTTATACGGATACATCTACAAAACCGGCGTTGAGGCCATTCCCCCCGTATATGAAGAAGCTTTTTCTTTTCAGGATGGTTTCGCTTCAGCCCGCCTGCGCGTGCAGTACGGATTTATCAGTCTGGAAACAAAATCTTTCAAGGCAAAAGAATTTTTCAACATCGGGCCTTATACCGAAGGTCTGGCGCACGCGGAAAGACAACTGGACGCATCCGGCCGATGCGGATACATAGACACGGAAGGACTTGAAAAAATACCATTTTCTTATTTTATGTGCGCATCTTTCAGCGAAGGATTAGCCCCGGTCTTAAAGCCGCGCAGCGGCAATATCTGCAAAGGCACCGTAACAAAGGCCTGCGACCTTCAGAAAACTAAATGGGGTTTCATTGATAAAACTGGCAAGGAAGTTATACCATTTAAGTATGATCAGGTCTCGGGCTTCAAAAACGGCGCGGCCAAAGCCGTGTTTGAGGGCAAAGTATTTTACATAGACAACACCGGCGCGGAATACTTCCAAAAATAACCACGGAATTATACGCGGAAACCACCCTTCAAGCCTGTTCTACAGGACTTAAAACAGGGATGCGTTTAATGCGCTGCGCGCGCCGTGCGCTCGGAAACCATTTTTGGTATTATAGGCGCAGGCACATTATTCTCGGCGCTTAAAGGAAATAAGCCGGTGACCCCCGCTTCTCACCCCCTTTCGGGAAAGTGCGGGATCAATATATGATCGTTCCCTCTTCTGTTGAAATGTTATCCGCTTGTCTCGCGGTCGGAACAGCGCAGTTGCTGATCACCCTGCGTTTCTTTTTTCGCGCCCGACCCCGGCCCGCAAAACCTTTCCGCGATCCTCCCGCCCGCGTGTCGGTTATTGTTCCCTGCAAGGGATCCCCGGAAAATTTAGAATCCAACATCAACTCCATTTTAGAACAGGATTATCCCGGTGAGGCCGAATATATTTTTGTCGTCCCGTCACGCGGCGATCCGGCTTTTAAAAAACTGGAGGCCATTCTTTCCCGGCCGGGGCCGCGCCGGAGCGTTCTCATATCTTCCGGCGCCTCAGCTTCAGCCTGCAGCGAGAAAATATTGAACATATTATACGGCTGCGAACATGTGTCGGAAAATTCGGAAGTCCTGCTTTTTGCCGATTGCGATCTTACCGTTCCGCGCGACTGGCTGACAGGCATGGTCCGTCCGTTGGAAAATCCCGATGTAATAGTGACCACAGCCCATACTTTACCCGCGCCAGCCCCGGATGATCTCTGGGGGCACCTGATGCAAGCATGGGTTTCCGGCGGCGTCATATATATGGAGCTCATGAATATCATTTCAGGCAACTCCCTGGCGATAAGCAGGAAGGATTTTGCGCTCCTGAATGTACCGCGCGCATGGCGGACTTCCCTTTGCGAGGACTTAACATTGACGCGATTGGTGAGGCGGTCCGGCAGGAAAGTCTATTTTGTATCCCGCGCGATCCCGCGCTCCATGGACAGCTGGGACAGGCGCCGGTTTTTTTTGATTCTGAATCGGTGGACGCTATATTTCCGATTCTACGCAAAAGCCGTATGGCTCCCGGGGGTTTTGCTTACTTTTTTCAAGTTTTATGCCGTCTGGTGGGCGCTGCAACGCGCCGAGTTTGTACCGGTAACGGCTCTTTTTTTGGCCGACATAGCGAACCTCTCCTTAATTTCACGCGCCTTTAAATCATGCTGGCGCGGCGACACTGGAAATCAGGCCAGGCTCTCCATCCGCGGTATTTTACGCGCCGCTATCTATTACCCATTGCTGGCTGTTTCGTTGCAACTCGTTTATGCTATTAATTTTATCGCTTCGCTGTGCCGGCGTGAAGTGGTTTGGGGCGGCTATCGGTATCTGATTCACTCGGCAGACCATATAGAAGCGAAACCCCTGTCATGAAACGATTAAATCCCTTTAGGCTCCCAGCTTTAATTGAGACTTGCGCGCTTATCGCGGCCGGCATCGCGACGGGAATTTGTTTTTGGCCCGGAAATTACGGCTGGCTGTTCTGGTTTGTTTTTGTGCCGCTTTTTTGGATAATTCTGAGAGGGGATTGGAAAACGGCTTTTTTAAAGGGCTGGCTCTTCGGCATTTTCGCCTGGCTGTCCGGAATATACTGGTTCATCTCGCCCCTTTTAAAATTCCTTGGGATTAATTTTGCGGCGGCGCTGCCGCTGCTCCTGGCCTTCTTCGCCTGGCACGGCCTCATGTTCGCCATCTTAACAGGCGCCGCAAGCGCTTTGAGTGATTATTTATTTAAGCGCATGGGTTGGCGCAAGGAGATCACCCTTATCTGGGCCGCCGCGCCTGTAATGGCGGCGGTAGAACGCTTTTTTCCCATGCTTTTCCCAGTTTATTTCGCCAACACCCAGTATTTTCATCTTCCGCAAGTGCAAATCCTGGAAGTTTTCGGGCCGCCCGGCCTGCTTTGGCTCATACTCGGGTTCAACGCGGCGGCTTGTCTTCTGGTAAAGACATTATGGGAGCGCAAATCTGAACCCATACCCAGCGGTTTGCGCGGCCTTTCTTCCGCCATAGCTATCTTCGGCGCGTTCTGTGGCCTGATCTCGCTTAACGAGTATTACGGGTCTCTGAGGATCAGACAAATAGACGCCCTCATGAAAACCGAAACCGCGCGCGGGCATTCCATCAACGTATCAGTAATACAGGGCGCCGGCCAGGTTGAAGATGCCGAAACACTTGGCGTATACCGCCGGCTGACGTCTGAAGTTTTAAAGACAACCGCTACCGATATTGTGATCTGGCCGGAATCCGTATATGACCGGATCGCCGAGTATGGAACATTCAGGGATTCCTCCGGAGAAAAATCAATATTCAATCCCGGCTTCGCGCGCACTTTAAAAGCCGAGGTCCCCTACAAGACGACGATGCTTATGGGGGCAAAGGGCCGTTTTACGGGCAAATCGGAAGGACCTCCGCCGCAGAGCGCGTCCAAGCGCAATATCGCGTTTATTACCGGCCCGGAAAGGGAACTTTTAGGATTGACGGAAAAGAGATATCTTTTCCCCTTCGGGGAATTCATACCGCTGGGCGGCCTCTTTCCTCGTTTATACAGGATATTCCCATACTCCGACGATATTTCACCCGGCGCTATTTCGGCGCCCCTGAACTTCGCCAAGGTCAAAGCGGGAGTGGTGATATGCTACGAGGACCTCTATACCGAAGCCTCAAGAAGATTCTCTTCAAAAGGGGCAAATGTTTTGTTTAATATCACTAATGAGGCGCGCTTCGGATACACCATGTCGCCCGAACAGCATTTAAATCTAAGCGCTTTGCGGGCCATAGAGAACAGAAGGTTTTTTATAAGAGCAGTAAACACCGGCATAAGCGCCGTGATAGATCCGACAGGGCGGGTTGTGAGAAGGCTGGAGGTAAAAGAGCGCGGCTCCATGACCGCCAAAATTCAGCTTATGGAGCATCGGACTTTTTACTCAAAACACGGGAACCTTTTATGCCTTTTCGGAATTTTATTGGTATCATTTTTTGTGTTTTTAGCCATGATAAGATCTCCCGGTAACGCCCGTTTATTATGAGACCTGTTTTATTTTCAGTGATGGGTTTTGATGTTTTTGCCGCACCCCTTTTCGCGGGCTTGTCCAGCCTGGCGGGGTTTTTATATTTTAAAGCTTCCGCGCGCCGCATGAAACTTTCGCTTGACGATTTCTGGAACCTGGTGCTCCTTATCGCGCTGGGGGTCGTAGGCGGCGCTCTTCTGTTTTACGCGATTTTTTACAACGGAGGATTGGCCAACAATCTGTCTTTTTTTGCTAAAACCAAAAGAATTCCGGGCGGTTCCTTCTGGGGTAGTTTCTGGACGCCTTTCGCCTTCGCGTATATCTATTGCCGCGTTAAGCAAATTGATTTTAAGAGGGTCGCTGATTCAATCGGCCTGTCCGCCGTCCTCGCCCTGGCCATAATGCGTATAGGATGCTTCATGCACGGATGCTGCCACGGCGCTGCCACGGCTCGCAGCTGGGGGGTCAGATACACCGACCCGCACTGCTCCTCGTACAGATTCCTGTCAGGGAAGGTCGTTCACCCCACCCAGCTTTATGAGTCTCTGGGCAGCCTCGCTATATTTCTTATGGTATATTTTGTTTTTGTAAAAAATGAACGCCTGAAGCCGGGCGGAGCGTTTGTTATCACGGTTGTTCTTTATTCCATTCTGCGTTTTTCCGTAGATTTTATCCGGGCCGGAGACGCTGGTATTTCCTGGGCGTGTCAGCTCACTACAGCCCAGCTTATATCAATAGCAAGCGCTGCCGGGAGTTTATTATGGTACCGCCGCTTATGACACAAAAAAACTACAAAAAGATATATCTGGCCGCGCTGATTCTGGTGTTCGCCGGCCTGGCGCTGCTGAGGGCCGACCTGGTGACTGGCGCCTGCACCTCAACTTTGGCAAGCCTCGCGGCGGGCTGGGGGCCGAGGCTGAAAGTTATTTTTGAGATGATATTGTTCGCGGCCATATTATTTCTGACCGTCCGCGCGATTCCGCTCGCCGCGGACCCACTAACAGATTGCCTCACCGTCTTAATCACCTCTTTTTTCGGCTTTTTGGCGGAGCTATGGGGGACACAGTCTGGACTTTGGACATATTACACCGGCGAAAAACCTCCGTATTGGATAGTCCCAGCCTGGGCCCTGGGCGTCCTGGTAGTGGAACGCCTCGCCCGCCGCGCCGGAGAACAGCCGGACGGCATTTTAGCGAAGTTGAACAGCGAACGTTTTTATTGGGCGTGGGTAGCCCTGTTTTACTGCGTTTTTGTGCCTTTTATCGCGACAAAACTGTCCGCGCCGGCATGCGTACTGCCCATACTTTTAACCGCGGCGATCCTTTTTCCCGGCAAAAAACACCGCATCAGATATATGAGGATTGTTTTTACAGGGACGGCCTGCGTTTTTTTTGCGGATCTGTGGGGAACAACCAATAATTGCTGGACCTATCACACGCAAGCCGCCCGCTTCGGGACAGCGTATGGGATACTATTCGGATGCGTGTTTGATTCCGCCATAGTCCTGGCCGGCATCAAAGCAGCCGAATATCTCAAACGAATATCAGGACGGACACCTGCCAATCAATAGTTCAGCCGCGCAATGTAAATCCGGCTTCGCCGTTTTGTTTTCTTAACCAGACTTGATCTCTGAAGCGGATGCCACATTATTTAAAGACTCCCATAAGGCATCCTGCGGCTTCTTGACTGCATTGTTCCTTTGTTATATTATTAGTGTGTCGCACGGGAACAAGCTCGTGCGAGACAAATTTTACGGAGGACTTATGGAAGAAGAGAAAAAAAACAATTGGGCTATATGGCTGATACTGCCTATCTGCGCTCTAACCGCGATATTACTGACAAAATGGTTTCTCAGCAGCAATTCCGGTTCTCATGCCGGTTTAACGGAAGAGTACAGCGCGGAAGAGATTCCCGTAACCGATGAGGCCTCAGGTTTCGAAGAGAGTTCGGAACCTACTCAGAACGAAGCTAAAAGAACAGAATCGGAACCGAATATGGCACAAACCCGACCTGCCACCAGATCCGCGGCGGCGCAGGTCCGCGGGGACGAAACTTCGGCAAAAAAACTAACTGAAGCGGAGTTTCTGCGCAAGCATGGCCGCGAAATCAAAAAGTATCAGGCCTATCTTTATCGTCTTGGGCTGAAATACAAGGCGCAATATCCGGCGCTTCGCAAGCTCAATGCCGATTTTTCAAAAATGGACAGGTATATGGCGCTGAAAAAACAATACGACAAAGATAAAGACGCTTATAAATGGGCTCGCGGAACTATAGCGCTGCCGGAAGTGCGCAATAAGCTGATAAGAGCCAGCGCTGACCCGGAAGTGGTGAAGGGGATATTATCGGTATCGCTGGAGGCGATGCGCAACCCTCCACCGGACGCAATATATAATGAAGTAATGAACTTCTTGTGCGCGGATAAGCAGGCCTCGCCTTATGTGGACGCCATGTCAATGACGGTTGTAAGCAACATGGCCTCAAGCCTTCCCTCCGCGATAACACCGGGGATGGATCTTACTCCTCTTCAAAAAATAGGCGAGCAAATATCCGCCGGCCGAACCCACTGATCCCGACATCGGTTGGATACACCAATTCACAAAAAACAAGTCCCGTCCCAAACTTTGGGCGGGACTTGTTTTCACCTATCTGTGGTGACTATGCGAAACCCGGGCTAACCGCAACAACCGCTGCTCTTTCCACTGCTGCTGCCGCTGCTCCCAGTGCTATCTGTTGTTGTCGTCCCGGTGCTGCTGGCATTGGCACTCCTGACCACACCCATCGAAATAGCCATATACCCGATAGCAGCAAAGGCAAACAGTACGGTAAAACACTTCATCATTCGAGTTTTCATATCAATTCTCCACAGCCATGTGATTCCCACTATGTTTTTAAAAACAACACCACCCCCCTAACACACAAATACAGGGGGAGCTTATTATCCGAAACATGTATCCGTCCGTAAGACGGCCGCTATGAAAGCCTTATATAGGATAAACTCTAACCGCAACATCCGCCGCTGCTACCGCCGCTGCTCTTTTTGTCCTTCTTATCCTTTTTCTTTGAATCGCTGCTCGAGCTGCCACTCGAGTCAGTGGTAGTGTTGCTGCCGCTCGTGCTAACCACGCTGCTGGTCGAAACATCATCGGCATTGGCCACTCTGACCCGCCCCATTGAAACAGCCATATACCCGATAGCAGCAAAGGCAAACAGTACGACAAAACACTTCGTCATTCGCGTTTTCATATTATCCTCCACAGTCGTAGTTATAGCATACAGCCTATTTTCGAAAAAGTCAATAGCGTTTTCAGAGCGTTTTACGCCATTAATTAATGCATCGGCCCCTCTTTACAAATTGTCTCTGGCCTGTCATAAACTTAACGCCGTCCCGTACCCTTGTTTTCCAGCTGTTTTTTAAGCATTTCGCCCAGCGTGCCCATGGTCTCAGATCCAGCGGCTCCGGATTGCTGATAGCTCTTCAGCGCGGCGGCGTCTTCGTCCGCTTCGCGGCTGATATCAGCCGGCACTAACGATATTCTTTTACTTTCACGGTCCACCGACTCAATTTTGACCTCTATGCTCTGCCCCACTTTTAGGACTTCGTCCGGGTGCTGTATCTTTTTTTCACCGCTTAGCCGGGAAACATGTATAAGCCCATCCACCCCTTCCCCTAGGGTGACGAAAGCGCCGAACGGAGCCAGCCGGGAAACGGTCCCGGTCTGATACGAACCTGGGGGCCAGGTCTGAGCGGCCAGATCCCAAGGATCCGGTAAAGCGTCCTTCAGACTGAAAGACACTCTGTCATTCTCCCAATCCAGTTTCTTGATTATGACCTCAACGGTCTGACCAACGGAAAGTATATCACCAACATTCTCTGTCCTGCTCCAGGCGATCTCGGAAACAGGAAGCAGCCCCTCCACTCCGCCTATATCCACAAAAGCGCCGAACTTCTGAATGGATGTCACGGAACCTTTTATCTTATCCCCTTCTTTCAGCGTGGCTTTCAACGCCCTCGCCGCCGCCTGACGCCCTTTCTCCACTATACCCTTACGGGAAAGAACGACGTTCCTGTCGCCGCATTCTATGATTTCGAAAGTCAGGGTTCTGCCTAAATAATTCTCTTTATTTTCATCGCGGCGGAGGCCCATCTGTGAAAACGGACAGAAAGCGCGCGCGCCGCCAAGGATAGTGATCTCGAATCCGCCCTTTAATTCTTTAGTCACCGCCCCCTCAACCGGAATGCCGCTGCGGAAAGCGTCCTCAAGCTGTGCCCGCGCCGCGGGGCCGGAACCGATCCTGGTTGTAAAGTGCATTTCACCATTCTCGGAAAACAAAAACCAGGCCCGGATCTTGTCACCCTCTTTAACGGACAGGTTCCCCTTACCGTCCAGTAGTTCTTTTTTATCCAGATATCCCTCACCCTTGCCCCCCACTTCCAGAAACGCCCAATCGGCGGTTATTTTAACGATCGTTGCCTCTATCTTCTGGCCCGGCTCCATTCGGGAAGGCTCTTTATAATTTTTATCAAACATCTCCGCGAAATTTTCTTCGCCGCCATTCTCTTCCGACATATGCCCGTTTTTCATATTAATTCCCTTTTAGACGTAATATCTGAGCGTTACCAAATGTAAAATTTTCATCCTGGGCGGATAACCGTCTTGCCGGGCTCAACGCCGTAAGCTTTGTAAACTTTTTCAGGGATACGCGCGGGGCGGCCGGTCCCGTAATTTATCCAGACCCACAAAGTCAGCCCCTGGCAGACAAGCTTGCCGTCGGCAGCGTTCACTATCTCATACCGGCGGACGGACGAGGCTTTTTCCGCCGACTCTATCCATGTTTTTATGGTGACGGTGTCCTGCGGCTTCACCTGCGCCAGATAATCTATTTCATGGCGACGCACCACCCACCCCTCGCTCTCACTTAGTATTAATCCGCCGGACATCCCGCAAGATTCAGTGTGGCCCGTGGCCGCGTCCATAAACCAGCCCAGATAGACAAGGTTGTTCACATGGCCTAAACCGTCTATCTCATCAGGCGTGACTTTGTGCCGCAGTTCGAAAAAATTTACCATATTTCAGATGTTAAAGTATTTAGCTTTAGGATTATGGGTGACGAAAGCCGAGACTGAGGCTTCCGGATCCATCATATACATATCCGTAAGCGTTATTTTAACGTCGCTCTCCGGCTTAAGCAGGTTGAAAAGTTTTTTCTGGTCAGCCAGATCCGGGCAGGACGGATACCCGAAGGAATAGCGCCTCCCTCTGTAAGAAACCTTATGCAAAGGCCTGTCGGAGCGCGGCTCCGCAAAACCCCAGTCCTCCCGTATCCTGTAATGCAGCACCTCGGCGAAAGACTCGGCCAGACTTAAGGCCAGAGCCTCCACGATGTAAGACCGGAGGTAATTGCCTTTTGCCCGCTCCCGGCGGGCGAATTCCGCCACGCCATCACCGCAGGTGACAGCCATAAGCGCGGCATAATCACCATCTCCCCCGCGCTGAGAAAAGAAATCGGCTACGCAGAGGCGCTCGTCTTTATGCTGGCGCGGGAAATTCACGGTCTCCGCGGCTTCGCCCTCCGAGCCATAAAAGCACAGCCGGTCGCCGTCTGCGTTCACTTTGAAAAACTGATATACCCCGCGCGGTCTGATTATGGCCTCGCGCGTCACTTCGGCCTTAATATCGTCCACTATTTTTTTTGTCTCGTCAGCTTTTTCGCTGTTATTTTTTTTCAGTTTCAGAAAACGAAGGTTGAACAAGTCCAGATCCATATTGGCGAACAATTCGTTCAGGTCATACTCCCCGAAAAAATGCCTCGCGAGGTCCTTAGGAACAGGAATCTCATCCGGCCTGAACAGCCCGCCACGAAATGCGGGGAGCGGGATGCAGGGAGCAATCCCCGTCTGATCCGGCTTACGGCTTACGGCATATGGCTTATGGCCTATGGCATCCGATTTATGACCGCGGTCAACGATGTATTTGAGCGCGCTGTTGAGTCCATCCATGGCGTCGGACGCGTAGAAAACCGGGCCGTTATAAACCGGCGCCATATTAGTTTCAACGAATTTTGCCGTCAAAGCCGCTCCGCCGACCAGCAGGGGAACCGATATTCCGGCCCCGGCCAACTCACGGGCGGTGATGGCCATCTGCTCCGTGGAACGGACCAGCAAACCGGAAAGGCCGATAAAATCGGGGTCGTCCTTCAGCGCGGCAGCCACGATTGCCTCAGGCGCCACTTTAACGCCCAGGTCTATAACTTCAAAGCCGTTGGATTCAAAAATAATGCTAACAAGGTTCTTACCGATATCGTGAACATCGCCTTTAACCGTTGCAAGCAGGAATTTGCCGCGCTTAGGGATGTTGCCGGCCTTGAGCGCAGGTTCCAATTCCGACACTGCCTCTCTGACAGCTTCAGCGCTCTGCAGAACTTCCGTGACTATTAAATTGCCTCCTGAAAAAAGCTTGCCTACTTCACCCATGGCTTTCAGGACCGGCCCATTGATCACGGCTAGCGGCTTCATGCCACCTGCCAATAACGCTTTCACGGCCTCCCGGACCCCGCCCTTAGAACCATCTAATATCATTCCATAAAGCGTGTCTTCCGGAGAAACGGATTCCGACCGTCCGGCTGCCGTCACACCGCTATTTTTTTTCTCTCTAAAGTATGCGGCGAAGACCCCGGCAGAGTCCGGCGCGCGCGCCAGAAGCAGGTCCTCTGACAGCTTTAATTCATGCGCGGTAATCTGCGCAAACCGTTTGAGTTTTTCAGTATTAACGATAGCCAGGCCCAGGCCAGCCTTGATGGCGTGATGCAGAAACACGGCGTTCAGCACCTCGCGCCCGGCCGGGGGGAGGCCGAAAGAAACGTTACTCACTCCGAGTATTGTTTTTGAAAGCGGAAATTCGCTCTTAAGCTGCTCCATAGCTTTCAAAGTCTCACTGGCGCTTTTAACGTATTCCCCTCCGACGCCCACCGGGAATACCAGCGCGTCAAAGATTATATGTTCAGGCGCAAGCCCGCATTTTTTAGTAAAGAATTCATACCCGCGCCTGGCTATCGCAAGCTTACGCTCAGCCGTCAGAGGTATGCCTCTGTCTTTGTCTTCGTCTATCAGGCCGAACACCAGCTTGCCGCCGTAAAGTTTTATGAGCGCGGCGGTTTCGCGCGGTCTGCTCTCACCAAACTCAAAATTAACGGAGTTCAGGATGCACTGTCCGGGAGCGAGCTTAAGCGCCTCCTCCATCACCTTTAGATCGGTGGTATCGATCATAACCGGCGCCCGCACCGCGTGGAAAAGTCTGGGCAGGAAGATCCCGGCGTCTTCAAGTTCGTTTCTGTCGGGGTTTGACAGACAGATATCCAATACGTGCGCCCCCGCGCGGACCTGCGACTTAGCCATATCAACGGCCTTATCCCAGTCTCCCGCGGCCACGATATCCCGAAATTTCTTTGACCCGATAGAATTATTACGCTCCCCGACAAGCAGAGGCGGATCTATCTCACTGTAATAAAGGGCTTCTATGCCGGACACGGCCCAGGCACCGGCAGGCACGGAAGCGCGGGGCTTTAAACCATCAAGCGCGCCGGCCAGGGCTTTTATATGGTCCGGACCAGTACCGCAGCAGCCGCCGGCCGCGTTCAGCAGACCGGCCAGGGCGTATTTTTTTATCGTGGCGGAGAATTCTTCAGGAGTCTCGGTATATTTGCCATTCTCATCCGGCAGACCGGCGTTGGGCATTATGAATACCGGAAACCGCGAAATATTTGAAAGAGTCTCAAGGCGTAGAGCTAAGTCTTTTGGTCCGGTTGAACAGTTAAAGCCGAGGGCGAGCAGCGGAAAATGCTCCAGCGCCACGCAAACCGCTTCGATATTCTGTCCGCTCAGCATGGCGTTTTTGCGGTCCATGGTGACGGAAACTATCACGGGTAATCTGCGTCCGGCATTTGAAAAGGCTTTCGAGGCAGCCGCCAGCGCCGCCTTGATGTTGGAGATATCGTGCGCGGTTTCTATAAGCAGAAGATCGGCTCCTCCTTCCATCAGGGCCGAGATCTGTTCTAAATAAACGCCGGTGAATTCGTCGAAGGTCGCTCCGCCGGTCACGAAGAGCGCTTTATTGGTGGGCCCGATGGAGCCGGCCACAAACCTGGGCTTTTCCGGAGTGGAAACAGCCGATGCCGCCTCCCTGGCCAGCTTTACGGCGGCCAGGTTCAACTCTTTCACTTTGTCACCCAAACCATATTCGGAAAGCACGAAACGATTGGAGCCGAAAGTGTTTGTCTCCACCACATCCGCGCCGGCGGCGAGATAATCCAGATGCACCTGCTTTACGACATCCGGCCTTGAGATGGAAAGATACTCGTTTAATCCCTCATAGCCCCTGAAATCCTCCGGCTTGAGATTAAATTTGCCAAGATATGTGCCCATGGCGCCGTCAAAGATAAGAATCTTGCTTTTTAAAATTTGATGGAATTTTTCTTCAGTGTGCATTTATTCCGCCTGGGAAAGCTGAAAGCTAAGGCTTGAAAACTTGCAAATATTTTCTAATCTTTCGCCAATAAGACTTTTAAAGTATATAAAATACCGATTAGCCTGAAAGTTGCAGTTGTAACTTCCCGCCCGCATAGCGGGCGCCCATTCGGGAGACCTACATCTTCTCGGATACATCGCGCATAGCGCTTGATCCTCGCCCCGCTACTGCGGGGAATCCTGCAGAATAATTCTGTTCCTTAATTTCATCAATGAGATATACCTTAAAACTGCAGGATTCAGATTAAAAGAACAGTTCTTCGGCGTTGACGCAGGTGAATTCCGCCAGGCCTTCCGGCTTCACTCCGAGGTATTCCGCCGCAGCACGGCCGATTTCGGGAATGCTTGAAGGGTCGTTCCTTTTGCCGCGCATACTCTGCACCGGCAGATACGGGCAATCCGTCTCTAAAACTATATTAGCGAAACCCGCTTTTTTAATTATCGCGCGCAAGTCATAATTTTTTTTATAGGTAAATGTTCCGTTAACACCCAGGAACATGCCCAGGTCCAGACCCGCTCTGGCGTCTTCCCAGGTCCCTGAGAAGCAATGGAGAACCCCGCGCGCCCGCTTATGATTATTGAGAGTCCATTTTTCTTTCAACTTAAGGATAAGATCAAGATAAGCGTTATCAGTTTTGGCTTCTTTACCGTTCCTGGCGTGGAAGACGCAGACGCGGCCCGATGAGTTAGACATCTCCAGCTGGGCGTCCAGCGTTTTAAACTGGGCCTCTTTTTTGGAATTATCCCAGTAATAATCCAGGCCTATCTCTCCGATCGCGGCGCAAATATCTTTTTTCAAAAAGCCTGAAAGCTTAGTGAGATTTTCAGGTGTCAGATCTTCGGCGTATTGCGGGTGGATGCCAAAAGCGGCGCGCATCATGCCTTTGTGCGAGGCGCAAAGATCCTCGGCCGGCCCCCATTCCGCGGCGGCGCAGGCTATCTCGATTATTCTGGTTACCCCGCTCCTGAAAGCCTTGTCAATGACGCCGGCGCGGTCGGCGTCGAACGATTTATCGTTAAGATGGGAATGAGTGTCTATGAACATAATAGGCCGTAAAACGGAAATAATATCTGGCACATTCAATACCCGGATTATTGCTTTTTAGCGGCGGCGCGCCAGGTAAGGAATGAATGCATGAAGCCGTCCAGGTTGCCGTCCATAACCGCGTCTATCTGAGAAGTTTCAAAATCAGTGCGCATGTCTTTGACCAGCTGGTAAGGCATAAAAACATAAGACCGTATCTGGTGGCCCCAGCCGATATCGCCTTTCGCATCGTAATGGCGCTCCTGCTCGGAGCGTTTCTTATCCATCTCCACCTCATAGAGTTTGGCTTTAAGCATCTTCATGGCAGTCTCGCGGTTCTGATGCTGCGAGCGCTCTATCTGGCAGGCCACGACTATGCCGCTGGGGATATGAGTAAGGCGCACCGCGGTCTCCACTTTATTGACATTCTGGCCGCCGGCCCCGCCTGAGCGGAAAGTGTCGAGCTTTATATCTTTATCCTCTATTTTTATCTCTATTTCTTCACCGATATCGGCCAATACATCTATGGAAGCGAAAGAGGTATGGCGCCTTTTATTTGCGTCAAACGGCGAGATGCGCACCAGCCGATGCACGCCTATCTCGCTCTTAAGGTAGCCGTAAGCGTACTTGCCCTTTACAAAAGCGGTCACGCTTTTTACGCCGGCCTCTTCTCCCTGCAGAATGTCGGTGATGCTGAAAGTGAAACCCCTGTTCTGCGCCCAGCGCGTGTACATCCGAAGCAACATCTGGGCCCAGTCGCACGCCTCGGTGCCGCCGGCGCCGGAATGAATGCTGATTATGCCGTCCTCCTTGTCCAGGGGGTCTGAAAGTTTGAGCTCAAAATCCAGAGCGGAAAGGTTTTTTTCGGTTTGATTGAGGCCGGACATGACCACAGCCAGCTCGGCGGCGTCATTTGAGTCGCGCGCCAGCTCAAAGTGCACTTTAAAATCCTCAAGCTCCGTCTTTATGCCGTCTATGAGAGTTATATCTTTCTTGATATCGTTTAATTCTTTAAGGTGAGCCTGCGCTTTCTCGGTGTTGGTCCAGAAATCGGCTGAAGACGCCCCGGCTTCCTTTTTATTGAGCTCTTCGCGCTTCTTCTCGAGGCCGTAAAGCCGCGTGACATCTCCCAAAAACTTATCGAGATGTTCCAGTTTGTTTGCTATATCTTTAAATTCAAGTTCTGCCATATTTGATTCGGGGCGACATGAGCCCGGACTGCCGCAGGTTGCACGCTTAAAACTTCCAATCTCCTGGAAACTATTTGCGCGGATTCCCGCCTATCTATAATACAAAAAGTCTGTGTGATTTTGTAAAAACCATAACTTTGCCCGCACGGACAATGCAAGTGCCGGAGCAATACTCTTATTTTTTACCCATAATCTTTTCAATATCGGTCTGTGATCCTTTGTAGTCGTAAAGCGCCTGAATAAGAGCCTGCTTGGCTTTGCCGTAGGACACCGTGGCGTCAGCCACTTCCACGGGGCTGCCGAGCCCGGTTTCGTAACGGGCGGTGGCAATCTCCATGTTTTCCGTGGCCTGTTTCACCTGAAGAGTCGCGGATTCTATGGAATCCTCCGCGTTCTGCAAAGAGAGGAACGACTGCCGAGCCTCTAGGGAGATGAGAAGTTTAAGATTATCCAGTTTCATGCGGTCGGCGCTCAGGTTGTTCTCCGCTTCCGCCAGTTTATTATTATCCGAAAACCCGTTAAACAAATTCATAGACACAGCAAGCCCCGCGTTCCAGCCCTCGGAAAGCGGCGAGACGCTGCCGAAAAAATCATATCCGGCGAACCCTTTCAAAACGGGATAATAATTTGAGCGGGATAAAATTAATTTATGTTGGCCGGCTTGTATAACTTCTTCCTGCGCTTTTATTTCCGGATTAAAGCCGCTGGCCGCCGCCACTATATCGTCGAACGCGATCTCCAGCTTAACATAATCTAAGGCATCTTCAATAAAATAATCAGGAGCGGAGATCTTGTTCATGGCCGCGTTAAGCGCGGCGCGGGCGAGCTGAACCTGATGCTCCGCCTGTATAAGCTGCAGCCGGGCGTTGCTCAAATCAACCTCGGCCTTGGTCACATCGTATTTCGGTTTTGTTCCCGCTGAAAAATGCGACTGCGCCACAAGAAGCTGTTTATTGTATTGTGCGACAGTTTCTTTCTGCACCTCGCGCAGCCGCTGAGCCCCCAGCAAGCCGTAGTAATTCATCTTCACGTTCGTCACCAGAGAAAGCACGGCGTGCTCTTTGCCGCGCTGCGCGAAACCCAACGAATCGGCGCTGATTCCCGCGGCGGCCTTTGTCCGCCCGAAATCATACAGCATCTGGTTAACGGCAAGCCCCGCGGACCTGGCGTCATATGTGGCGATATTCGAGCTGAACAGATCGGCGATATTTTTATGCACCGCCCTGTTTACTGTATAACCGGCATTTATATTTGCCGACGGATACCAGCCGGCCTGAGCCTCTTTAAGACGGGCGCGACCGGCTCGAACCGTGAATTCCGCGCCCTTAATATCCGGGGCGTTGGCAAGGGCGATGTCGAGACAGCGTGACAGCGTCAGGGTTGACCCTTCCACCACCGTCAAATCAGCCGTCTCAGCGGACCGGCCGGATACAGGCTGCAGCGCCGGCAACAATATCGAGAAAAGAAAAAATTGTATTACTATTTTCAACATTTCGTCCCCGTTTTTCGGCAAGTTTCGGTTCTCTATGGTTAAAGTGTAAGGTTTCGCAACTCTTACAACTGTTTAAGCGTTATGCCCTCTATGATCTGGGCAACGCGCTCGACGCGGTTGAGCGCATCCTCAAGACGGTCATATATCTGCGACCACTTCACGATATCCAGTACCACATCAGCCTTGATATCCTGCTGTTCATAGAGCTCGCCCAGCCCCACAAGCAGAAAGCTTTCCGCCTCCCTGCGTATTTTCACCGCGCCGCGCGCCGCCTCCTGCGCGCCGGTGCCGCGGCCCATTATCTCAAGCATCTTCTGAATCTCGGCCGACATTCCCACAAGGTCTTTTGTCAGTTCCCTCGCGGAAGCCCGAATCTCCGCAAAACCGTAAAGGCCGATGCGCGCGGCGGCCGCCTTCACAGAGTTGCAGGACGATTCAAACGCCATATTGAGTTCGTGAATATCGCCGCGGTCGCCCTGCAGAATAAGAACGAGCGAAAGCTGTCGCGTTATCTCCCGCGCGTCCAGGTCGGCCTCAGACGCAAGAGCGTGAATGCGGGCGCACTTGCCGCTGACATCTTTGAACTCGTTAAAAATAGAATCTAGCACGGCGGCGCTCTCCGCAAGCCTCCCCCCCTGCCTGCGAAAAAGTTCATTGAACGGAAAGGCCGCGCTGAACAAACTATCCCCTGAGCGTCTCATAAACCGCCTCCAGCGGATCGCGCGCGCCGAGCGCTTCGCTGCGCCACCCAGCGGGACAATCCGTCCATGTAAACATAAAAGACCGGGGTTATATAAAGTGTGAACAACTGCGAAAACACAAGCCCGCCCACTACCGCGACTCCGAGGGATTGCCGGGCCTCGCCGCCAGCGCCCAGCCCCAGCGCGATCGGGAGCGTACCAAAGATGGCCGCGAAAGTCGTCATAAGAATAGGCCTAAAGCGCGTCAGACAAGCCTTGATGATGGACTGTTCGGAGCCCAGATTTTCGGCGCGCTCAGCCTCAAGGGCGAAATCAACCATCATAATGCCGTTCTTTTTTACTATTCCCACCAGCATAATTATGCCTACATAGGCGTACATGTCTAATTCCATGTTAAGCGCCTTGAGCGCGGCCAGAGCGCCAAAGCCGGCCAACGGCAAAGCGGTCAGGATCGTAAGCGGGTGGATAAAGCTCTCGTACAGAATGCCGAGTACCATGTAAATGAGTATCACGGTGATGAACAGCAAAAAACCCATGCTGGAAAGCGAAGATTTGAAAGCCTGCGCCGTTCCCTGGAAACCCGTGCTGATGCCCGCGGGCAGAATTTCGCGGGCGCAGCGGTTAATTTCTTCCATCGCCGGGCCGATGGAGGCCCCCGGTTTAAGGTTGAACGCTATGGTGGCGGAGGGGATCTGCCCCGAATGGTTCACTGAAAGGGGCGCGACCGTCTGATTAAGTTTAGCCACCGTTCCAAGCGGCACCAGATTTCCGCCGGAAGATTTAAGATAGAGCTTATCAAGCGACACCGGGTTCTGCCGGAACTCGGGCGCGAGCTCCGCTATGACATAGTAAAAATTAGTAGCGGTAAAAATGGTGGACACTTGCCGCGAGCCGTAAGCCGAGAAGAACGCGTCCTGCACCTGCTCAAGCGAGAGGCCGAGCAGCGAGGCTTTGTCCCTGTCAATTTCAATGGTAATCTTTGGCTTGCGTATCTCAAGGTCGGACTTCACATCCGTCAGGGCGGGGATAGAGCGCAGCCTATCCTCCAACTGCGCGCCATATTTATAGAGCCCGTCTATATCGGTGGACTGCAGCGTGAACTGCCATTGAGCCGTCGCCAGCCGCGAGCCGATCGAGATAACCGGAGGGTTCACAAGCGACACCACCAGTCCGGGCACCTGGTTCAGCTTAGGCCGGAGCCGGGCGATGATCTCATCCACCGTGTGCTTGCGCTGCCCTCTGGGTTTCAGGCTCACGAAGATTAGGGCCTTATTGTCTCCGCCCATGCCGACGATGGAAGCGAACTCAGCTCCGGCGATATCCGGATCCTGCAGCAAAATATCGTCCAGGATCTGCTGATGCCGCGCCATGTCGCTGAACGAAGTTTTATCGTCCACCTGTGAAAATATGCGGAAGAAATACTGGTCCTGCGGCGGAATGAATCCTTTGGGCAGGGCGCGAAAAACAATCACCATCGCTAAGGTGACGGCCGCGGTTAATAGCAGTGCCGCTCCGCGGTGATCCATCATCCGGCGCAGGCTCCTCTCATAAGCCCCCCGCAGCCGGTCAAAAGCCCGCTCGGTAGCCGTAAAAAATCGGCCGTGTTTTGTTTGAGCAAAACCGGCAAGCATGCGGGCCGCCATCATCGGAGTCAGCGTGAGGGAAAGAAAACCCGAACACAGGATAGCGGCCGTGATGCAGACGGAAAATTCACGGAAAAGGCGCCCAAGAATGCCATCCATGAACATGATCGGGATAAAAACTATGGCGAGCGACAGCGTCATGGAAAAAATTGTAAAGCCGATTTCGCGCGAACCCCGCAGCGAGGCCTCCATGGCCGTCTCCCCCGCCTCCATGCGGCGGATAATATTTTCCAGCACCACTATCGCGTCGTCAACCACGAACCCGATTGCCAAAGTAAGGGCCATCAGGGAAAGATTGTTAAGCGTGTAGCCAAGCAATACCATAAGCGGAAAAACCGCCACCAGCGACAGAGGAACCGTCAGACTGGGAATAATAGTGGGCCGCAGAGCGCGTATAAAAACAAATACCACCGCCACAACCAGCCCGATCGTCAGGAGCATCGTCAACTGCATGTCGTTGATTGATTCCCGGATAAACTCAGACTGGTCATAACAAAGGTTGAGGCTCATCGCGCCGGGCATGCCGGCCCTAAGTTCTGCAAGCTTAGCCTTTACCTTTTGAGCCACCATCACCGTATTGGCGCCAATCTGCTTGCGCACGCGAACGATAATGGCGGGGTGCCTTTTGCCGTCTTTATAATACGCGCCAGCCGACCGCTCGTTTTCCACACCATCCACCGCCCTACCCAGATCCTGTATCCGCAGCGGATATCCGTTCTGATAACTGACGATGAGCGAGTTATATTCCGCAGCGCTGCTAAGCTGGCCGTTTGACTCCAGCGTATAAGAGGTGCGCGGCCCGTTGAGCGTGCCGCCCGGCATATTAACATTGCCGTTCTGCAAAGCCTTTACGACCTCGTTAATTCCCACGCCGCGTTTGGCAAGGAGGTCCGGATTGATCTGCACGCGCACCGCGTATCGCTGCGACGGAATCAGATCCACCAGACCTACTCCGTCAATGGAAGAAAGATGGGCTATAAGAACATTCTCCGCAAAATCGTTAAGTGCCGTGACCGGCAGGCTCTCCGAAGTCAGCGCGATAAAACTTATCGGCATGTCGGCGGGATTAACCTTTTGATAGGTGGGCGGGTTGGGCATATTGCGCGGCAACACGCCCAGCGCGGCGGAAATAGCGGAATTGACGTCGAGCGCGGCGGCGTCTATTTTGCGGTTAAGAGAAAACTGGATATTGATGGTGGTGGCGCCAAGCGTGCTCGCCGACGTCATAGACTCGATGCCGGCGATAGTGGAGAATTGTTTTTCCAGCGGAGTGGCGACCGTGGAAGCCATGGTCTCGGGACTCGCCCCGGGAAGGGCGGCTGTTACACATATAGTGGGGAAGTCCACGTCCGGAAGATTATTAACTGGAAGTTTGCGGTAGCTAAGCAGTCCGAAGAGAAGTATCCCGCCCATGACAAGCGTTGTCATGACGGGCCGGCGTATCCAGATTTCTGAGATATTCACGTGGAATTTACCTGCCCGCGGGAGCGCCGCCGGCCTGGTCCGCGGCGAGCACCTTAACTTTGCGGCCGCCCTTAAGTTTATTCTGACCGTCCGTCACCACTATTTCTCCCGCCGCCAGCCCCAGGCTCACCACAGCGAGCGAACCATAAGCCCTGTCCACGGTAACCGGCCTAAGCTCGACAGTGTCGTCGGATTTCACGACAAAAACATAGCTGCCCGTCTGATTGGCCTGCACCGCTTCGGCCGGAGCCACGACCGCATTCGGGAGATTGGCGATGAGCACCACCACACGCACGAATTGCCCAGGCCAGAGCAGCGTATCTTTATTGGGAAACTCCGCCTTGAGCCGCACCATGCCGGTTCCCTGGTCTACGGAATTGTCGAGGAAGGAAATTCTCCCGTCATCACACTTCAGCGCTGTTCCGGGAATGGACACGGAGACAGCTCGGGCTCCGTGAGACATCAGACTCTTCATATCGGGCAAATATTTCTCCGACACCGAAAACACGACCTTCGCGGGCTGAATCTGGTTAATCTGCACGAGCCTGGTTTTGAAAGCCTCCACGACCGACCCTTGGTCGGCGAGAAAACTCCCGGCCCTGCCGGAAACAGGAGCGCGCACTTCGCAGTAGGAAAGATTTAGCCGCGCCTGCTCCGCCGCCGCTTTATCCGACTCCACGGTCTGTTCGAGCTGAACAGCCTCGGACTGACTTTTGTCGCACTCAGAACGGGATATCGCCCCCCTCTCCAACAGAAAAGTAAACCGCTCCGCCTGGGCCTTGCTGAACTTAAGCTTCGACTGGTTCACGGCAAGCTGCCCCGCGGCCTCTTTTAGTTTTTGATCAAACGGGGCGGAATCGATACTGAACAAAAGTTCCCCGGCGGCGACGGCCTGACCCTCTTTGAAATGGCTTTTAATAATCTGCCCGGTTACGCGGGGAAGCACCGGCACGGAGTTATAAGCTTCCACTGTTCCCACCACTTCCACGGTCACGGGGACGGTTTTTACCAAAACCTCCCCCACCCGAACTGCAACCTCAGGCAATCCTGCCGTAGTTTTGGAGTTTTTATCAGAACAGCCCGCGACAAAAAATGGCGTTAAAGCCGTTATAAAAAAAATAGGGGTAAATATTGATTTTCTCACTGATTTCCTCCAACTGGTAAACAGCCTCACTGCCGGAAGAGGGCTGCCGTCTTCGGTCCGAACACCCCTCTTACCCTCGTATTAGCTTTAACACCCTGTAATGAGTTGCTAAACAGTTACACCACATCAATATTCTACAAGATATTTGAATTAATGTACCGCATCACCCGCTTGGCGCCCTATCAGACGGCCGCTAAATTTAATAGAATTACTTTATCATGGGGAATCCGCTGAAAGATAAGAGGAAGAAAATAGACGCCATAGACAGCCTCCTGGCGGGGATGCTGGCCGAAAGGCTCTCCGTGGCCGCGTCCATGACTGGATTAAAAAAGAAGGTGCGGGACTCTGCGCGTGAAGCCTCCGTTCTCAGACGCGTGGCTAGCCTCGTAAAGAACCGCGAATTGCGGCCGGCAGTGTTGGCCGTATACCGGGAACTCATAAAGCAGGGACGTAGCCTGCAGCAAGCCACCAAACGACCTGGCAGATTAAAACCGTCAGCCTGACCGCGATATGATAATAAAACTCAAGCCGGGCATTAAAGCCAAAGATTTTGACCGCCTTTGCCACGCTCTCACGGAACTGCTGCCTTCCGTTGCTTTCATAAGGGGACGCGGTTTTATCACGGTGCAGACTCCCGCGCCCGAACTACTGAGCGAACAAAGCGCCGCCATCGAGAACCTCCCGGGCGTATTTTCCACGGAGTTTTCAATAGGCGAAGCCTGCCCTATGGTCGTTAAAGCCGCGCCGCCTGATCTGAACGCATTGTTCAAAAAAACTGATCGCAAAAATTTTATCCTGATAGCCGGCCCCTGCGCCGTGGAAGATGAAGCCTCCTATCTCGCTTCCGCCATAAAGCTCAAAGCTGCCGGGGCCTGCGCCTTAAGGGCGGCGATATTCAAGCCGCGCACTTCGCCTTACGCTTTCCAGGGCCTCGGCGCGAAAGGGTTCGGCATTATTAAAAAAGTCAGGCGCGCCACGGGACTTCCCGCGGTCACCGAAGCCACGTCGGAAAGCCAGCTTGCCGCCATCAGTAAGTTTTGCGACATCGCGCAGATAGGCGCCAGGAACATGCGCAATTACGAGCTTTTAAAGGCCGCCGCCCGCTCAGGCCTGCCTGTCCTCCTGAAACGCGCGCCGGGCGCCACGCTGAAAGAATGGCTACTCTCGGCTGAATACCTGCTTAAGCACGGCAATGGCGATGTAATACTCTGCGAACGCGGAGATTCCTTCTCAAAACCCGACCGGCGCGGCCTGAATCTTGAGATCCTCCGCGCCGCCCTTAAAGCCACAGCCCTGCCGGTCATAGCTGATCCCAGCCACGCGGCAGGCGACCGGGCGCTGGTGAGCGCCCAGGCTCTGGCCGCCGTTAAAGCCGGCGCCGACGGGCTCATGATAGAAGCCTGCCTGCGCCCGGAAAAAGCCCTGGTCGATGGACGCCAGACCTTGAATATCCCGGAATTCTCCGCTCTGGTAAAACAAATAAAAAAACTGAGAGGACTGTGATTATTAAAGCGGGACTGATAGGCTGCCCTCTAAAAAAATCCTTTTCTCCGCGCCTCTTCAGGCTCTTCTCAGACGAGCCCGGGGGGAAATATTCCTACGCCCTCATGGAAACCGGCGGACCCGCCTTGGCACGGACCCTAAAAAAAATAAAAACCCTCGGTTGGGCCGGCTTCAATGTCACTTTGCCGCTGAAAGAAAAAATTCTCCCCTTCCTGGATTCTTTAAGCCCCGAGGCCAAAACTATCGGGGCCGTGAACACCGTCCGTATAAGGCATGGAAAATTAGAAGGCCACAATACCGACGCCGGCGCCTTAAAACTCGCTCTTAAAGAAGCCGGGTGCCGGCTCCGCTCCAGAACTTGCGTCATCTGGGGGGCCGGAGGCGCCGCGAGAGCGGCCGCCTGCGTGATTGGCTCAGCCGGCGCAAAAGCGGTGGACATCCACAACCGCTCTTTTCCCAGGGCCGCCGCCCTCGTTAAATATCTTTCCGGAGTCTTCCCGCGAACAGCTTTCAGGGCGCGTAAATTAGCCGATGTTCCCGTTGGCGCCGCGACTCTTTTCGTGAACGCCACCCCGTTAGGCATGTATAAACCGCTGCCCGTTAATATGCGTTTTTCCGGCCCCGCTGGTTCTTTCTATCTGGATTTCGCCTACGCGCGGAGTTTAACGCCCTTTTTAAAGAATCGGGCCGGCAGAGTCATATCAGGCATAGACCTCCTGATCTACCAGGCCTTAAAAAGTTCAGAGCTGTACGGCGGCCGGCGCATAAAGGCCACCGAAATTGTAAAATTAAAGGATACCCTCAAGGCACGCCTTGAAGAGAGAGTGTGGCCGTGATAGTGAATAGTGAATAGTGGTCAGTCACCCCCCACTTATCACTTAACACCTACCACTTAACACTATCCTTTGGAGAACCTTATGCTTAGATATCTTACTGCCGGAGAAGCACATGGCCCGGCACTTATCGGAATCATGGACGGCTTTCCCGCCGGCGTAAAAATAGATAAAGATTATGTCGCCAAAAGCCTGGCGCGGCGCAGGACCGTGCCGGGCAGAAGTTCACGGCAGACCCAGGAAACAGATTCTTTCTACATCTCCTGCGGACTTTATAAAAACACAACCACCGGCGCGCCCGTGGCCGTGATGCTGAAGAATGTCAGCCAGTTCGCCGTATTGGATCCGTCTTCCGTGCCGCGGCCGGGACACGCTGATCTCGCCGGCATGCTGAAGTACGGCATCTCGGCTTCGGCCGTGATCCGTGAAAGGGCCAGCGCGCGGGAAACGGCCGTGCGCACCGCGCTCGGCGCGTTCTGCGTGCGGCTTTTGGAATTATTGAATATCACTATAACCAGCCGCGTAATAAAGCTGGGACATCTCCGGAGCGAAGACGCCGGCACAATCCTGCGCGAGCTGCAGCAGGCCGCGAAGTCGGGCCGTTCGCTGGGCGGGGTGCTGGAAGTAAAGGCGGAGAATCTGCCGGTGGGCCTGGGCTCTCACGCGCAGTGGGACAGGCGTCTCCCCTCCCGTCTCGCCGCGCAGCTCATGGGCCTAAACGGGGTAAAAGGCGTTGAGTTCGGCTCCGGCTTCGAGCTGGCAGCTATGCATGGCGAAGAAGCTCTGGATTTTTATAAAAAAGGAAACCCGCTAAAGCGGCTTACCAACCTGGCCGGAGGCATGGAGGGCGGAATGACCAACGGAATGCCGCTGGTCCTGCGGGCGGCGGTACGGCCGGTACCCGGCCAGGGCTCCCCGGTCCGGTCCATAGATTTAAAAACCGGGAAAACAGCCGTTGCCGCGCCCGGGCGCTCCGATATTACGGCGGTCTTTGCCGCCGCTGTCATCGCCGAGCATCTCATAGCTTTTGAGCTGGCGGACGCCGTATTGGAGAAGTTCGGAGGAGATTCCCTTAAGGAAATAAAGACCCGGGTGGACGCCTGGCGCAGGCAGACCGCGAAACTCCTGCGCGGAAGATGAAGAACATTTATCTCCTCGGCCTTATGGGCTCGGGCAAAACGACGATCGGCCGCGTCCTGGCAAAAAAACTCAGAATGCCGTTCGCGGACACGGATCTGCTGGTAAAAAACATTTACGGCCTGCCTGCCGGGGACTTTATAAAAACCCGGGGGCTGAAGGCGTTCCGCGACGCCGAGAATTCGGTCTTTAAAACGGTCGTCGGCTCCGGGGGACGCGTGATAGCGCTTGGCGGCGGAATAATACCAACCAGCGTCCGCGGGCCTAAGCTTAAAAAAAGCGGCGTGACGATATACCTCAAGTGCGCTCAGGCGGCGCTTTATGCGAGACTTATAAAAAATATAGCGCGCCGGCCTCTTCTCGGCGGCAGCCCGGAACAAGCGAAGCGCGCGCTGGCGCGCCTGCTCAAAAAAAGGCGGCCCTATTACGAGCAAGCTGATTTAAAACTGGACACCTCCGGACTGACGCCTGAAGCGGCGGCCGTTAAAATATGCAAACTGCTGGGCAATCATGAAACATATCTCCGTTAATAAAACTTTCTCATCCTCAAAGAGCGTTTCGCTGATCTGCGGCCGGGGCCTCGCCCCCCTGCCGCTGCTGGCGCCAGGGCTTTTGTCTGCCGCGGATAAATTCTGCCTGGTCACGGATCGCAAATGCTTCAGCGCTTTCAAGCGCGGCTTTGACAGGCTGCTGGGAGGCGCCTCAGGCCGGACGGTGGTCTTTGAAACCCCGAACGGCGCCGCAGCCAAGAATTTCAAAACTCTTGAGAGGCTGCTCTCTTTCATGCTGAAAAACGGGATGTCGCGCAGCTCGATTATAATCGCGGCGGGCGGCGGCTCGGTTACAGATCTCGCCGGGCTTGCGGCTGCGCTATACATGCGCGGGATAAAATGGGTAAGCGTCCCCACCACTTTGCTGGGGCAGGCGGACGCCGGCATAGGCGGAAAGACCGCCGTGAATCTGGGCGGATTGAAAAACATAGCCGGCGCTTTCTACCAGCCGGAGTTAACCATATGCGACACCGTCTTCCTGGACAGCTTAAACGCGACTGATCTTAGGGCCGGCGCGGGCGAACTGCTAAAATACGCGCTCATAGCTCCCGTTAAACCCGGCCGCGTGGTTTTGCGCAACCTGCCTGCCGCCCTCAAAGGCGGAAAAGAAGAACTCTCGGCGATAACCTCCGCCTGCGCCATCTTTAAGCTGGATCTGGTTTCCCGCGACGAAAGAGAGGAAACCGGCCTGAGAGAAGCTCTCAATTTCGGACATACCGCCGGACATGCTTTCGAAGCCGCCTCAAATGGCTCTCTCAGCCACGGGGACGCGGTACTCTGGGGCATGCGTTACGCCGCCATGCTTTCATACA
This sequence comes from Elusimicrobiota bacterium, assembly GCA_037137395.1. Classification (GTDB taxonomy): domain Bacteria; phylum Elusimicrobiota; class Elusimicrobia; order Elusimicrobiales; family UBA9959; genus YA12-FULL-51-18. The sequence goes on along the minus strand of JBAXKK010000001.1, from coordinate 5,460 downwards.
AACTCGGAGTTATGGACCGAAAAGCGGCGCCGGCTGTACAGGCCGCTCTGCAAATTACAGAGCCGCAGGCGCTTAAAACCCAATGCCTGAATTTTGAGCGGTTTAATATGTTTGTCCGGCGCGACAAGAAATCCGCCGGCCATTCCAACAGATTCATACTTATAGTCAGGCCCGGCGTGCTTAAAGGGGTCAACAACATCCCGGACAGAATCTTAAGACAAACCCTCAGGGAGCTGGCTTAGATCATGAAAATATTAATAATCCACGGTCCCAATCTTAATTTTCTGGGGGAAAGAGAACCGAAAATATACGGCAGTCTCACTCTGAAAAAACTTAACTCCTTAATAAAAAAACACGCCGCCTCAAAAAAAGCGAAGGTTCGCGTGTTCCAGTCCAACTGCGAAGGCCGCATAATCGATCTCATAGCCGCCAACATGACCTGGGCCGAATGGCTGATCATAAATCCGGCCGCCTACACCCATTACAGCTACGCCATAAGGGACGCGATAAAAGCCTCCGGACTGCCCGCGGTGGAGGTACATCTCTCAGACATCTCAAAACGCGAAAATTTCAGAAAGAGATCCGTCACAGCGGCCGTCTGCGTGAAGCAGATAAAAGGCCTGGGGCATAACTCATATATTAAAGCCATAGACTTCTGCGCGGGCCAATAAAAAGGGAAAATGATAAAAGCCGAGAATAAAACCTACACTCCTCCTCCGGATAAATCCATCACCCACCGCGCGCTTATACTGGCCGCCGTCGCCGAAGGCTCCACCGTTATATCAAGCCCGTCCATCTGCGCGGATACGACCGCGACCTCCGCCTGCCTGAAAAAAATGGGAGTGAAAATCTCGGCCTCTCCCGGCAAACTTACGATCAAAGGCGTCGGACTGCGCGGCCTGAGAAAACCTTCTGGCCCCCTTAGCTCCGGCGAGTCGGGGACAACCCTGCGCATGCTGGCGGGCCTACTGGCCGGACAGGAATTCGATTCTATTCTGACCGGAAAGGGCTCGCTGTTAAAAAGGCCTATGGCCCGCGTCGCTGACCCGCTTGCGGCCATGGGCGCTAAAATAAGCTCCTCGGGAGGCCGGGCGCCGCTAACCATCCGGGGGTCCGGGCTGATCGGAACAAACCATAAACTTTCGGTCGTCAGCGCGCAGGTTAAATCAGCCATACTGCTGGCAGCCCTTTACGCGGAAGGACCAACGTCCATCACGGAGCGGCTGTCCACCCGCGACCATACGGAGCGAATGCTTAAACATCTGGGCGCGCGCATCTCATCAAGCGGACTGAACCTTTATTTAAGGCCGGGGCGATTAACCGCGAAGAATATAAAAGTTCCGGGAGATATTTCGGCGGCCGCGCCGTTCATAGTGGCGGCCTGCCTGCTGCCGGGCTTCAAACTTATAATAAAAGGGGTCGGTTTAAACCCTGGCCGCACGGGTCTGATAAGCGCGCTTAAAGCCATGGGCGCCAGAATAACGGTGAAACCCGCGGCCGCCGCCCTGGAACCGGAAGGGGAGATAATAGTCTACGGCTCCGACCTAAGGGGCGTAAGGATACGCCCGGATGAGGTCCCGTCCATGATAGACGAACTGCCGCTGCTGGCCCTGGCAGCCTCCGGCGCCCAAAGCGTCACCGTCATAAGCGGCCTGGGTGAACTGCGTCACAAGGAATCTGACCGGCTGAAAACAACTCTGGCGCTGTTCAAGACTCTCGGCCTGAAGGCCGAAATCGGAAAAGACAGTCTTATCATCAAGGGGAACCAGCGCATCCTGGGCGGAAAACCGGCCGAGACATTTAACGACCACCGCGTGGCCATGGCGGCCGCGGTAGCCGGCCTGCTAGCGGCCAAACCTGTGAAAATAAAAGGTCCGGACTGCGTAAACAAATCCTATCCGGCCTTCTTCACTGATTTTAAAAAAGTTTTTTGTAAAAAAACCGGAGGGTAAAACCTCCGGTTCGTCAGCACCCACCCCCCGCACATCCCTAAGGAACCACGCAACGGAAACCGTAATTCAAACTCCGGCTGCCGGGGTTATCTCTGCTGCGCAGAGCCGCACGCAGGTCGTCAGGAAAATTGCTCCATGACCCGCCCCGCAGGCCGCGCAGCAGCCCGGAATCAGGCCCTTTCGGATTATTTTTAGGGCTTTTTTTATAATAATTTTCATCGTACCAGTCAGCCACCCATTCCCACACATTGCCGTGTATATCATATAAACCATACTGGTTCGGCTTCTTCTGTCCCACGGGATGCGGCTGGTTGTCTGAATTCCCATCGTACCAGACGTACTTGTCAATCATGCGCTCATTGACGCCAAAATTATATTTTGTGTTCGTCCGCCCGCGCGCGGCTTTTTCCCATTCCGCTTCCGTAGGCAGGCGGCCGCCGGTCCATTGACAATAGGCGGCGGCGTCGTACCAGTTCACATTCACCGCGGGCTGGCGGTCCGCATTTGGGTTTTCCAACTCGCGCTCAGCCCGGCCTGTAGCTTTGGCAAATTTTTTATACTGCCCCGCTGTTACTTCATACTTATCAATGTAATAGGCGTCAAGGCGGACCCTGTGTCGGGGATTCTCGCCTGATTCCCCCTCACCGTCAGTCGCCCCCATTTGAAACTCGCCGGCCGGTATTAATGCCACCTTTTTCAACTCTTCCCTGCATCCGGCTAAACCAAGCGCGACATCAGTTTGCCTGGATGCGGTCTCCTCCGAGGGTTTAAGCCTCAAAACTTTGCCATAGGCGACGGCCGCGGCGACACATTGACCGGAATTTAAATGATCCTCCGCTTCTGTCAGCAGGCTCGCGCAAAGCGCGCTGTTTTTAATCTCTATTTTTTTCTTCGCGGCAAGGCCCAGCGCGCGGGACTGCCCTGCGGCTATGAGGGCGTTTTTATAATCCCCGGAGTAACGCAGTGATTCGGCGCGGGCGTTAAGCCTCTTTACCTGTTCAAATTCCGTATTGTTTTTAAATGAGCCATCCGCTTTTTTAAGCAATCCCGCCAATTGCGCGCTTTCTGTTATAGCCTTTTGCGTCCGTTCGGGCATTACCCTCCTATACCAAACCGCATAGCCTCCCCAGCCAAGCGCGCCAAGCAGCGCCAGACCCGCGGCGGCCAGCGCCAGGTTTTTAGCCATACTCCCGGCCACAGGGGCGCCGCAAAGCTCGCAGAGCCTGGCATCTGACCTGTTTTCACCGCCGCATTTTACGCATTTCATATCGTGAACTCTATTATAAATTATTTGCGATAATCCCTAAAGCGATATTTAGGTAATACTCTCTCCCATAACGCTTCCCGAAAGGACTATGCCCGCATAGGCCTAAAAGTGTTTTTTAATCAGGTCTTTTGCCTTAGACGGGCAAAGCGAAAGTAAACTAAACTTATGATTAGCACGAAAGCAGTTTGCTGGGGTTGAACCGATATCTGGGAGAAAAAAATGAAAACAATCATGAATGCTATTTTTAGCCTGCTGTTACTCGCGTCCTGTGCTAGCGCCGGCGCGTTAAAGGAATTAAATACCGCCGCCGGTGATGGCGTACGGATTGATATTCCTGTAGTTAAGGCCTACGCGGAGTTTTGGGGTTATAACCCCTCTGTTGAAGGAGCCAGCGGCATGATTGGCGGGAATGGACTTCCGACCGTGACACTTCAACTGGTCACAAATGATTCGGCCGCTACTGCGGGGTCTGGATTTGTCGTGTACCGCGGCACCATTAAGATACCAGGAGAGAAAACAATTAACGCAAGACTTGTCGCAAAACAGGGCACCCTCCGCATAACGGCTGATACCGGCAGCATGCTTATTAGCGCCGGGCTTACCCGCATAACGCTCAATATTTCTGGCACTCAGGAGGAATACCTGCCTGTGGTGCAGTCCGGAAATACCATTAGACTCAAAGGCCCTAATGGATTGGGCAATTTAGCTTTAACCACAATTAATAAGGAAAAGGGCCTTTTCGCGCTTTCCGGCAACGGCTCTGCCGCGGAATATCAGGCGATGTCGCTATTAATGATGACGTACCTATACGAGCAGCTCTCTAAATAACATTGTCAGCAATCCACACCGGGTGTCAGGCCGCTTTGTTGAAAAAGCAGCCTGACACCTTTTCCTTAAATATTGTAGAATTGTCTGTAAACAATGCCGACTTAGCTCAGCGGTAGAGCAGCTGTTTTGTAAACAGCAGGTCATCGGTTCAAATCCGATAGTCGGCTAATTTTAATTTTAACCGCTTTTTTTGATTCCTCCAAAAAAACTTTTCTTCGGGGTTCCCGAAATGCAAATGACGAGTAAAGTGAAAACCAATCTGCTCCGCGCCTGTCTTCTGCTGGCGATGTCCGCGCTGCCGGCTTCGGCTGAGATGGGCTCTAAATACAAATTAAATATCTATGGTTCTGTAAAGACCGATTTTATATACTCCGACCACGGCATCTCAACCAACGAGTATCGCATCTATACATCCGGCGGCCGCAAGGACAGAGCCTTCAGGGTTTCCTCCAGGGGCACGCGCTTAGGCTTTGATATTAGCAATGGCGCCAATGTGGCCGGCAAGATAGAGGCGGATTTTCTGGGCCTTACTGACAGCCTGGCCGGCGCGGCGGGGACGACAGCCGACCTGCGCCTGCGGCACGCATACGTCACAATGACCGCCGGCAAAACAGAGTTCCTGGCCGGTCAGACCTTCTATCCGCTGACTGCCGATATACCGGAAACATTTAACGACTACTTCCTGGGTAATTCCGGCGCCCTATGGTCCAGGGCACCGCAGTTGCGCGCCACATACAGGCCCGTAGAAAAGTTGAAATTTATCGCCGCCATAGTCCGACCCACAGCCAAACTCACGGACGCCGAAGGCACGCTCTCGGCTCTTCCTGGCCTGCAGGGAAAGATAGAAAAGGAGTTGGACAAGGCCAAGGTAAGCCTGGCCGGGGCCTCCGGCGTCTGGAAAAGCACTTCAACGCATAAAAACGCCGATGTGTCCGCGGTGGTGGCGGCTTTTAATATACCGTATTCGGGTTTCACAATGTACGGCGAGGCCTGGACGGGGCGCAACCTCTCAGACTTCCTCGGCGGGCTAGGCAACACTGGTTATGGGGATAAGGCTGTGCGGTCCAGCGGCGGATACCTGGCTCTGAAATACAAGCCCAGGGACACGCTATGGTTCAATACGATCTACGGCGTAGACGATCCGGATAATTCAAAAGTAGCCCAGAATGGCAGGAGCAGAAACGCCACCGCGCTCGTCAACGCGGTTGTAAAATTTGACGATTGCGTGGAAACCGGTCTTGAGATCGCCTCGTTGGAAACACGATACAAAGACAGCGTTACACGCTCATCCATGAACTACCAGTTCTCCGTAAAACTGATTTTTTAACCCCCGGCCTTTTGCTATAATTTGTTTGTACGGCCTGTTCGTCTAGTGGTCTAGGACGCTGCCCTCTCAAGGCAGAGATCATGGGT